>DASUKS010000173.1:0-5744 GCA_036278595.1 Dehalococcoidia bacterium | reverse complement strand
CTTGCCTGTTGCGCGGTCGCGACCTTCGTACACTTTTCCTGTCGAGCCGTTTGCCGAACCAGATGGCGTCCACTCCGTGCGCATGTCGAGCAGGTTCACGAAGAAGTCGTTGGTCAGCGTCTCGGGCCGGTCGGTGAAGACTCCGTGCTGCGACTGCTCGACGTTGGCGTTCAGGGCGCGCATCCCGCCGATCAGCACCGTCATCTCGGGGGCGGTCAGCGTCAGCATGTACGCCCGGTCGAGCAGGCCGTGCTCCAGCGGGAGGGGCTCTCCGGGGCGGACGTAGTTACGGAACCCGTCGAGCCTGGGCTCGAGCACGGCGAACGACTCGACGTCGGTCTGCTCCTGCGAGGCGTCGGTGCGTCCCGGCGCGAACGGGACGGCGACGTCGTGCCCGGCGTTCCTCGCCGCTTGCTCGACGGCCGCGCAGCCGCCGAGCACGATCAGGTCGGCGAGCGAGACCTTCTTTCCCCCGGACTGCGAGCGGTTGAAGTCGTCCTGAATCCCTTCGAGCGTCCGGAGCACCCGTGCCAGCCCGGCCGGCTCGTTGACCTCCCAGTCCTTCTGCGGCGCGAGGCGCACCCGCGCCCCGTTCGCTCCGCCGCGCTTGTCGGTGCCGCGGAACGACGCGGCCGAGGCCCACGCGGCGGCGACCAGTTGCGGGATCGACGGCCCCGAGTCGAGGATCGTTCCCTTCAGCGTCGCGACGTCCGCCGCGTCGATCAGCTCGTGATCGACCTCGGGCACGGGGTCCTGCCACAACTGCGGCTCCGGAACCCACGGGCCGAGGTAGCGCGACACCGGGCCCATGTCGCGGTGCAGCAGCTTGTACCAGGCCCTTGCGAACGCGTCGGCGAGCTCCTCCGGATGCTCGTGGAAGCGCCTGGCGATCGGCCCGTAGATCGAGTCCGGCCGGAGCGCCAGGTCGGTCGTGAGCATCATCGGCGCGTGCCGCTTCGAGGGATCGTGCGCGTCCGGCACCGTCCCCTGCGCTTCCGGGTTCTTCGGCGTCCACTGCGACGCGCCGGCCGGGCTCTTCGTCAGCTCCCAGTCGTAGGCGTAGAGGTTCTCGAGGAAGCCGTTGTCCCACTTCGTCGGGTTGTTCGTCCACGCGCCCTCGAGGCCGCTCGTGATGGCATCGGCGCCCTTGCCGGTGCCGAAGTCGTTCTTCCATCCGAGCCCCATCTGCTCGAGCGGCGCCGCCTCCGGCTCCGGCCCGATGTGCGTCGCCGGCGCCGCGCCGTGCACCTTCCCGAACGTGTGCCCGCCGACGATCAGCGCCAGCGTCTCCTCGTCATCCATCGCCATGCGGCGGAACGTCTCGCGGATGTCCTTCGCCGCGGCCAGCGGATCCGGCGTGCCATTCGGGCCTTCAGGGTTCACGTAGATGAGGCCCATCTGCACGGCGCCGAACGGGCCCTGCAGCTCACGATCGCCGGCGTAGCGCTCGTCGCCGAGCCAGGTGTCCTCGGAGCCCCAGAAGATCTCGTCCGGCTCGTAGATGTCTGTCCGACCGAAGCCGAAGCCGAACGTCTTGAACCCCATCGACTCCATCGCGACGTTCCCCGCCAGCACGACGAGGTCCGACCACGAGATCTTGCGGCCGTACTTCTTCTTGATCGGCCAGAGCAGCCGCCGCGCCTTGTCCAGGCTCGCGTTGTCCGGCCAGCTGTTCAGGGGCGCGAACCGCTGCGCCCCGCTGCCACCGCCGCCCCGCCCGTCGGCGATGCGGTACGTCCCCGCCGCGTGCCAGGACATGCGGATAAACAGCGGCCCGTAGTTGCCATAGTCGGCCGGCCACCACTCCTGCGAGTCCGACATCAGCGCGATGAGGTCGCGCTTCAGCGCCTCGACGTCGAGCTTCTTGAACTCCTCGGCGTAGTCGTAGTCGGGGCCCATCGGATCGACCAGCGGCGAGTGCTTGTGGAGCACCGACAGGTCGATCTGGTTTGGCCACCAGTCCTTGTTCGTCCGCGGCCGGTGCCGCTTGGGCGTCGGTGATTCAATGACAGGGTTTTCGCTCTCGCTTCCGCCTTGTGGCATGTCGGCAATCTCCTCTCGCGCTGATTCCCGCGGATGGCCCGAAGCTGCTTGTGGTCCGTGGTTGGTTCGATGATGGAGGCTGCGCCGCCCGGCCGCCGTCGCACGTGGTGCGGCGACATCGCGCCGGCGGACAACTCGTCACACCAGCCTCTTACATGCTAACCGCTGGGAGCGCGCGCGCTAGCGTGCTTCCCGTCGTGCGGTCGCCGCGGCCTCGTTGAGGTCCCCCAGCGCCTGCACCAGCCCGTCGAGCTGCGCATCGTCGAGACGCCGCAGGATGTTCATGACGTATCCGCCCGCGACCTGCAGCACCGATGTCACGACCACGCGGCCGTCGTCCGTCAGGAAGTTGCGCACGATCCGTCGGTCGACGCTGTCTTCCTCGCGCCGCACCAGCCCCTGCTTCACCAGCCGGTCCACGTGCCCGGTGATGGTCGACGGGTTCACGCCGAGCAGCTCGGCCAGCGATCCCACCGGCAGCCCGTCCTCGTCCCGCAGCGCCCACAGCAGCCGTAGCTGCGCCAGCGTCAGACCGCCCTCCGACCAGTACTGGATCCGCAGCGCGTCGATGATCCCCACCGCATCGCCGTAGAGCCGCGCCACCTGCTTCAGGCGCTCGAGCCGCTCCGGCTCGTCGACGATCTCGCTGGTCGCCGGAGCTTCATGCTGAGCGTTCAAAACATTCTCCGCGCAACAATATTTGCCCTTTACAAAAGGATTTCACGGCAGTATAGTCGATAAGTGCCGACGCTTTCAACAGCCGGCGCCGACGCAACACACGGAGGCAAGCGATGAGCACGTTCGCCGAACACGTGAAGCAGACCGAATCCCGCCGCGACCCGCCCTACCGCCCGGCGATGTACCTCGACGAGGACGAGAAGCGCGACCTCGCCGAGAAGATCGGCGACGCCAGCCTGTACCAGGATCTCTTCACCATGCGCGAGATGGTGCGCCACCAGCCCGACAACATCGAGCTGAAGAAGGCGCTCGTCAGCGGCATCGCCAGCGCCGAGTTCGCCGGCATCGATGCCTTCAGCCGCAAGGTCGTCGAGTGGCAGGACTGGGACGTCCCGCCGACGCTGATCATGGCGATCGCCCGCCAGACCTGGGACGAGGTCCGGCACGCGAACCTCGCCAAGGGCCTCATCGAGTCCTACGGCGGCAAGATCGGCGACTACCCCGACACGCTCGCGGGCGGCGGACCGCCGCCCGGCGCGCAGCAGCAGCAGGGCACCATGCAGCAGGGCTACGCGTCGATGCCCGAGAACCTTATGCGCGACCCCGTCGTCAGCCTGTCGATGACGAACGTCTCGCTCGAGGGCGGCGCCCTCACGCTCTTCCAGGAGACGTCGAAGGTCGGCGAGAAGATCGGCGACGGCCTCATGGCCCACTGCTACGACTACAACTGGGCCGACGAAGTGACGCACACCGCCATCGGCGACTTCTTCGTCAAGGAGCTGACCGAGGACAACCCGGAGGCGGAGGCGAAGGCCCTGAAGGTGCACGCACTCGCGGAGGTCTTCCGCACGCGCCTCAGCGGCCAGCAGAGCGAAGAGCTCCGCGAGTTCTTCGCCGATGAGATGGTGCGCGCGAACGCCGCGCTCGGCGCCGCCGCCAGCTAGAACGCCTGCGGGCCGGAGCCGTTATGGCCGTCGTCCAGATCGACCTCTCGCGCTGCATCAACTGCAGTTGGTGCCGGCGCACCTGTCCGACCGAGACGATCAAGTACTTCTCGACCGGCCACCGCACGCACGTCGTCGAGCGCGATGGCTGCATCGACTGCGGCATCTGCGTGCGCGTCTGCCCGGTGGACTGCATCCATCCCGACCCCTACGAAGTGCCCGCCGATCTGCTCGAGGCGGCGAAGGACAAGGCGCGCACCTATGCCGCCAACCAGCGCCAGATGAAGCGCAACCGCGAGCAGACCGTCGAGCGCGCCCTCGCGAACCTCTCCGGGAGCGCCTCACATGCCTGAGCTCGCCGTCGATCTCGATACGGTCGGCGGCGCCTTCAGCGTCGATGAGAACGCGCGCCGGTTGATCCACTATCGCTTCGCCGAGAACGTCTGCATGACGACCGAAGGCGGCTGGGCGTCCTCGATGCCGATGGTGAAGGTGAAATTCAACCTCGGCCGCCACTGCTACGAGGACTCGATCCATTCCCTCTGGCTTGGCCAACGCCTCCCCGAGCTGCGGGTCACCGAGCAGATGGAGGAAGAGCTGCCGCCGACGCTGCGCTGGTCGAACAAGGCCGAGCCGCCGAACGAGCAGTTCCTCAAATTCGTCGAGGCGATGCAGATGCAGGACGACCAACTCCTGCGCCTCGTCGGGCTCTACCGCGTGCTCAAGACGCACCTCTGCGTCTACTACCGTCACCACGCGCAGGTCACCGACCGCGTCTGCGACGCCCCAACGGTACGCATCCTCGAGCACATCCTGCTCGAAGAAGAGCGTCACCTCCACTGGGGCCAGGCGATCTACGAAGAGCTCGCCGACACCCCCGAACAACGCCGCGCCGCCCTCGAATGGCAATCCCACCTCGAAGATCTCCTGATCAAATCCGGCGGCATCACCGGCGGCCATTAGGACGATCCACAGATGGCCACAGATGATCACAGATAGGATTGCGAAGGATGCCGCGGCAGATGCGCGCGATCCGGAGACCTATGGGATCATCGGCGCGGCGATGGAGGTTCATCGCGAGCTCGGCCCGGGGTTCCTCGAGCCGGTCTACCAGGAGGCGCTCGCGATCGAATTGAGCCAACGCGCGATACCGTTCGAACGTGAACGCGCGCTACCAGTGCAGTACAAGGGCAAGCAGCTCTCGACCGCATACCGCGCCGACTTCGTGTGCTACGACTCTGTCATCGTCGAGCTCAAGGCGTTGAGCGCGCTCACCACGGTAGAACAGTCGCAACTCCTGAACTATCTAAAAGCAACGAGGTTGCGAAGGGGTCTTCTATTGAACTTCGGGACGAAGCGCTTGGAGTACAAGCGTCTCGTCGTCTGACACAACATTTGTGCCCATCTGTGGCCATCTGTGGATAGAAAAAGGGAGAAGCGATGAAGTTTGGACTGTTTTACGAGCACCAGTTGCCGCGGCCGTACGACGCCGAGTCGTGGGGTGAAGACGACGAGCACCAGCTGATCAAGAACGCCCTCGATCAGGTCGAGCTTGGCGACCGCCTCGGGTTCGACTACGTGTTCGAGGTCGAGCACCACTTCCTCGAGGAGTACTCGCACTCCTCCGCGCCCGAAGTCTTCCTCGCCGCCGCGAGCCAGCGTACGAAGAACATCCGCCTCGGCCACGGCATCGCCCTCATGCCGCCGCGCTACAACCACCCGGCGCGCGTCGCCGAGCGCATCGCGATGCTCGACCTCGTGTCCGACGGCCGCGTCGAGTTCGGCACCGGCGAGTCCGCGTCCGAGATGGAGCTCGGCGGCTTCGGCGTCCCGCGCGAAGAGAAGAAGCTGATGTGGGAAGAGGCGACGCGCGAGTGCGTGAAGATGATGACGCAGTCGCCCTACCCGGGGTACGAGGGCGCGTACTTCGGCATGCCGTCCCGCAACGTCGTCCCGAAGCCGCTGCAGAAGCCGCACCCGCCGCTCTGGGTCGCGTCGTCGCGGCGCGAAACCACGATGGTCGCCGCGCGCCTTGGCATGGGCTCGCTCGGCTTCGCGTTCGAGACGCCCGATGAGGCG
>DASUKS010000172.1:0-3473 GCA_036278595.1 Dehalococcoidia bacterium | reverse complement strand
AGCGAGGAGCGAGGAGCGAGGAGCGAGGAGCGAGGAGCGAGGAGCGAGGAGCGAGGAGCGAGAGGATGGAACCACAGATGACGCAGATGGACACAGATGTATTTCTTATCCGCAGATAGCGATGCCGCGAGCGGCAGCCTGGGTGAGGAACATTGCGAGCGTGCCCGCACGACCTAACCCCCGGCCCCTTCCCTAAAGGGAAGGGGAGCTGCAACCGACGCGCGTGCGCGTGAGCCCGCGCGCTCACGTTACGTCGAAGCTATTTACAAGGCAGATGGGCACAGATGGCACAGATGGGGTGGCCGGCGCGCGGTGGGGTGATGGACATTGGCAGTAGCCGGCAAGAGGGCGCTACGCGGCACCTCTCCCCCGGCCCCTCTCCACATTGTGGAGAGGGGAGCTCCGACACCCGTGCTGTCGAAGTGATTTACAAGGCAGATGACGCAGATGGACACAGATGTAGTTCTTTTCTGCCGATAGCGATGCCGGGAGCGGCAGCCTGGGTGATGAACACTGCGAGCGTGCCCGAACGACCTAACCCCCGGCCCCTTCCCTAAAGGGAAGTGGAGCTGCAATCGACTGGCGTGCGCGTGAGCCCGCGCGCTCACGTCCCGAAGCTATTTTCAAGGCAGATGTATGTTGCTTATCCGCACGTAGCGATCCAGGACTGCACCCTTGGTGAGGAACATCGGTCGCGCGATCGGTGGTCGCTGGTCGGTGGGGGGTGGTGGGTGGTCGGCGGTGGGTGGCCGGTGGCCGGTGGCCGGTGGTCGATGGTCGGTTCTAGGTTCTTGGTTCTAGGTTCTTGGTTCTGCTTTCTCGCTCCTCGCTCCTCGCTCCTTCCGCCACGCTCCTCACTCCTCACTCCGGTGATATCATGCCGGTCTCAGCGAAGGACCGGAGCGCGACGCCGATGCCCCTCGATCCCATGGATTACCGTTCGATCATCGGGCACTTCCCGACCGGCGTCACCGTGATCACGACCGCCGCCGGCGAGGAGATGCAGGGCATGACGGCGAACGCCATCACGTCGCTCTCGCTCGACCCGCTGATGGTGCTCGTCTGTATCGACAAGGACTCGCACACGCACCGCGTACTCGAGCGCGGCGGCGTCTTCGCGGTGAACATCCTCGGCGCGCACCAGGAGGAGGTCTCGCGCCTCTTCGCCCGCCATGCCGAGCCTGAACTCAACTCCCTGCGCGGCCAGCGCTTCGTGCTGGGCGAGACCGGCGCGCCGATCCTCGAAGACTGTCTCGCCTTTCTTGAGTGCCGCGTCGCCTACGTGCACGAGGGCGGCGACCACTCGATCTTCCTCGGCGAAGTCATCGACGGCCGCATCATGCGCGGCGACGTCGACCCGCTGGTGTTCTTCCGCGGCAAGTACCACGCCCTCGGAGACGTCCGCGCGTGAGCACCCCGGGTCCTCAGTTCCCCGGCCCCTACAGCTCGCCGGGCCGAAGACGCAGCACGCGGAAGCACCAGCCGATCGCCGCGATCAGGAGCACGCCGACGACGAGCGACGACGCATCCTTCGCCGTCAGCGCGAACGCGCCGAGGGCGATGAGCAGCGTCGTGGCGGCGGCGGGCGCGTGCGTCGCGCGCATGACCGTAATAAGGAAGAGCGTCAGGGCCATCGCCAGGCCCGCCGCCCACACGCGCGACTCGTAGATGCCGCTGCTGCCGGCGAGGATCGCCGGGTCGTGGTACGCGCCGGTGACCCAGACGGCGAAGTAGCCGCAGCCGATCGCCGTGAAGTGCCCGACGACAGTGTTGTACTCGTGCGCCGATTTGTGCTCCGGCATCTCGCCGAGCAGGAACGCCGTCGGGCCCAGGCTTGGGAAGAGCCAGACCCGATCGAAGCCAAGCGCGATCAGCCCAACGACGAACACCAGCAGGCCGGCGACCAGCGGCCCCCAGATCGCCATCGGGACCGTGCGCGCCGATCCCTGGACGCGGGCCAGCCGCCAGAGGCGACCGAGGCGCCTGCTTCCGGGGCGGCCAAGCCTGAACCGGTGACGTGCCATGCAACCTGATGCCGCGTGCGATCGAGCGCGCCACGCGGCGCTACCCGACGTCTCGTGCCGGACCGGCGCACACAACGGCGATGCTGTGGGGCGTCGTTCCCTCATCACCGTAGAGCCGCCGCGACCGCCGGACAATCGCTCGCAGCAGCGATACATGCCACGCCCGCACGAGTTAGTGTCCGGCGCGCAGGCGGCCTATACTCTGCCGCCAGATGACTGCTCCGCGACATCCCGCCGACCTTCTGCCGCCCCGATTCGCGACGCTCGCGGTCGCGATCGCCGGCCGCTCCGGCTCGGGCAAGACCGCGCTCATGGAGGCGCTCGTCCGCGAGCTGCACGCGCGCGGCCTGCGCGTCGCATGCGTCAAACGAGCGGCGCATGGGTTCGAGATCGACCAGGAGGGCAAGGAGACATGGCGGCTGCGCGGCGCCGGCGCCGCCGTCATGCTGATCAGCTCCGAGTCCGAAGTCGCGCGCATCGAGCACGTCGAGAGCGAGTGGACGCTCGAGGAGCTGCTCGCGCTCGTGGTTGACTGCGACGTCGCGCTGGTGAAGGGCTTCCGCGATGCCCCGCTCGCCACCATCGAGTGCCTGGCGCCCGGCGAGCTGCCCCGCACGGCGCCCGGCCGCCTGCTCGCGGTGATCTCGGAGGCGCCGGTCGATGCCGCTGTCGGCTGGCTCCGTCCGAGCGATACTGCCGCTGTGGCCGACCTGATCAGCGCGCAGCACCGGAGCATCGCCGATAGCGTCTCCTGACCCTTCCGTCACGGGCGTCGTGCTCGCCGGCGGCGCCTCCCGCCGCATGGGCTTCGACAAGGCGCGCCTCGCGCTGCCCGACGGCTCGCTGATGATCGAGCGCGCCGTCCGCCGTCTGTCCGAAGTCTGCGCCCGCGTCGCCGTCGTCGTCGACCGCGCCGACCGCTACGCGGACCTCGCGCTGCCGGCTGGCGTCATCGTCGACACGACGCCGCGCGCCGGCCCGCTTGCCGCCCTGCGCGATGCGCTCGCCGCGACCGAGACGGAGTGCGCGCTCGTCGTCGCGTGCGATATGCCGCACCTCGACATCACTCTCCTGCGCCACATGCTGGGGCTGCCGCGCACGTACGACGCCCTTGTGCCGGTGCACGAAGGCCGGCCGCAGGTCCTGCACGCCATCTATTCGAAGCGCTGCCTCCCGCCGGCAACGCGGCTCCTCGCGTCCGGCGATGCGAGCCTGCAATCGCTCCTCCGCGAAGTCCAGACGCAGCTCATGGAAGAAGACGACTGGCGCCGGATCGCCCCCAACGGCGCGTCCTTCACCAACATCAACGCGCCAACCTTCGACAACCAGCATTGAAGCGTCAGGCGTGGAGGGTGCTCGATCGAAGGGATCCTTCGCTTCGCTCAGGATGACAGCCGCTTCGCTCAGGATGACAGCCTCGAGGGGGAGTAGACTCCCGCGATGCCCGCA
>DASUKS010000171.1:0-17777 GCA_036278595.1 Dehalococcoidia bacterium | reverse complement strand
CGCGAGGCACGGATCGATCTTCCCCTGCACGACCAGGTCGTTGAACCCGTACGCCTGCTGGTCGTTCGCGAAGTGTGAGCCCTGCAGGCGCTTCTGGCGCATCCACAGGTAGCGCAGGTCGACGACGGCGTTGTAGCCGGTCGTGCCGGCGCAGATGACGACCATCCCGCCGGTGTCGCAGACGAAGATCGACGTCGGGATCGTGTCCTCGCCGGGGTGCTCGAAGACGATGCGCGGGCTGCGCCGCTCGCCGAGCGCGTCCCAGATGCCTTTGCCGAACGCGCGCGCGCTCTTTTGCCACTCGTCGTACTTCGCATCATCAGTCCAGTGCGGCATCATGCCCCAGTGGCTGAAGTCCTTGCGATTGACCCAGCCTTTCGCGCCGAGCTGCTTCGCGTACTCGCCCTTCTCGGGACTGGAGACGACCGCGACCGGGATGCCGCCAAGCGCCTTCGTGATCTGGATCGCCATCGACCCAAGGCCGCCGGTACCCCAGACGAGCACGACGTCGTTCGGGCGGACGTTGTGCGGCGTCCAGTTCGTCAGCATACGGTAGACCGTGGCACCGACCAGCGTAGGCGCCGCGGCGCCCTCCCACGTGAGGTGCTTCGCCTTCGGCATGCACTGGTGCGCCCAGACCTTCGTGAACTGCGCGAAGCTGCCCCAGTTGGTCTCATAGCCCCAGATCTTGAACGAGGACGCGAACATCGGGTCTTCGGACGCCTTCACGTCGGGCGCCTCCGGGTCCCATGCCCCGCAGTGGATGACGACCTCGTCGCCGACCTTCACGTTCGTCACTTCGTCGCCGACGGCGTAGACGATGCCCGAGGCGTCGCTGCCGCCGATGTGGAAGCCAGTGTCGTCGCCCATCTGCGCGTGGACCTTGATGACATCGATCGGGATGCCGCGCGCGGCCCAGACGTTGTTGTAGTTGATGCCGGCGGCCATCACGTAGACGAGCGCCTCGCGCGGGCCGATGTCCGGCGTGCCGACCACTTCCGGCCGGAACGCGACCTTCGGCTCACCGAAGGTCTCACGCCGCACGGTCATCGCGTGCATCTTCGGGGGCACGTGGCCGATGGGGGGCGCCTCGCCGATGTCGTACAGGTCCTTCGTGACGGTGCTCATCTGCCTGCCTCCGCGTCGTGCGCGTTCGTACCACCGAATCTGGATGGGATGTCCGTAGGATAGCGGCCGACCGGGCGAGGCGTAAGCGCGCGCCCGGACACCAGGCGAAGGGGCCAACGGCAACTGGCGCGCGTCTGAACTTGACGATAAGATAGCCGCCGTCGATTCCGGCGAGCGCATGGGCAGCGGGTGGTCGTGATGGTGTCGGGAGCGATGGTGCCGGTGAACGTACGGGCGTTCGCGGTGTGCATGTGGCCGCGGCGAGCCGCCCAAACGGCGCCTGCGCAGCCGAAGCTAAGAACGCGCCAGGCGGGTACCCTCCGCCTGCATAACTCGCGTGCTCGAGAAGATGGTTATCGCCACCTGATTGCCGGTTTTCAAGGGCGTTGCTACCATCGCCGCAACAGGTTGGCAATATCTCGACTCGATGTAACGAGGGAGGTGTCAGGAGAGTAACCCCGCCCGGGCCCAGGTGGCCCGAACGCAGCATTGGAGGAAGGTGGAGCGGTTGCTCCGCCTTGTGAGGAGGAAGCATGAACGCACGGAAGAAGCTGTTCCTGCTGCTCGCGGGCTCGATGACCGCCATGCTGGTCGTCGCGGCGGCGTGCGGCGGTGGGACGAGCAGCTCCGACAAGACGGCGACGGCGAGCGCAGGCGGCAGCAGCGGCGGCAACACGCCCGCGTCCGGTTCGACGAGCGCAGGCGGCGCCCCGAGCGACATCGCACCGGACAACCAGCAGGTGCTGACAGTCAATGCGCAGGCGGAGCCGAATACCGAAGACCCACAGGCCGTCTCGTATACCTATGAGCTGACGGTCAACCACCAGCTCTTCATGAACCTGTTCGACCAGGACCCGAAGACGAGCCAGCTCACCGCGTGGGCGGCCGCCGAGGTCCCGACGAAGGCGAACGGCGACATCGCCGCGGACGGCGTCACGTACACGGTCAAGCTGAAGCCGGACCTCAAGTGGTCCGACGGCTCGTCGCTCACGGCGCAGGACTTCGTGTACGGCATCATCCGCGGGTACGACCTGAACGTCTCGGGCAAGGCGTACGGCGGGTTCATCACGTCGATCAAGGGCGCGGCGGACGCGCTGAAGCTGGACCCGACTTCGGCGACGTACAAGCAGGACGTGCAGAACGCGCTAAAGGACAGCGTCGTGGCGGTCGATGACCACACCCTCAAGCTGGTCGCCGAGTCGCCCTCGAATGCGTTCCTTTCGAACTTCACGCTGCCGATTACGTCGGCCGTCAAGCAGTCTGACGTCGAGAAGCAGGGCGCGAACTACGGCGTGTCTTCGACGGCGTCGACGATGGTCACCAGCGGCCCCTTCAAGATCAAGGAGTGGGTCCCGAAGGACCACCTCACCATCGTCCCGAACGACCAGTACACGGGCGGCCAGAAGCCGTACCTGAAGGAAGTGAACGTCAAGTTCATCGAGGACGCCAACCAGGCGTACAACGCGTACCAGGCGGGCCAACTCGATGAGTCGAACATCCCGACGGCCGCCTGGCCGGGCATCAAGGCCGACTCGAACAAGAAGGCCGAGGCCAAGCAGGAAGAAGAGTTCGGCACACGCTGGATCACCGTCGATGTGACGATCGCGCCGTGGAACAACAAGGACTTCGTCATCGGCATGAATCAGGCGACGGACCGCGAGGCGATCGCGAACGACGTCTACTTCGGGCTGCGCGAAGCCTGGACAGCGCCGTGCGTGAAGGCGGTGCTGGACTGCAACCCCGACGCGTTCAGCAACCTCGCGTTCAACCTGGACAAGGCGAAGGCCTCGATCGCGAAGGCGTATCCGAACGGGAACATCCCGACGGTGACGCTCGAGACGGTCGATGACCCGACGACGAAGGCGCTTGCGACGACGCTGCAGGCGCAGTGGCAGAAGGTGGGCGTGAAGACGAACATTGTCACGACCGACCAGGCCACGCTGCGGGCCGACATGAAGAACCACAAGGCCGGCACGCAGATTACGGGCTGGGGCATGGACTACGCCGACCCGACCGACCTCTGGGCGATCTTCAACACGTCGTCCGTGGGCGGGAACAACCTCGGGTTCTACTCGCGCGACCAGTACGACAAGCTGGAGAGCCAGCAGGACGCCGAGCTGGATCCGGCAAAGCGCAAGGACATCCTGAACCAGTTGCAGGACTTCCTGGCGGCAGACCCGCCGGTGATCCAGTTCGCGGTGCAGCTGCGGACGGACATGTACAAGCCGTACGTGAAGGGACTCGTGAGCAGTCCGTTCGACTACATCAACTACGGCGACCAGCAGCTGGTCAACGTGTACATCGCGAAGCACTAGGCGCAGCGATTAGCGGGGGGAGGCCTTCGGGCCTCCCCCCGAGGTTCCACCCATGACCGGGTACTTCCTCCGCCGCCTCCTCTGGATCATTCCTATCCTCTGGCTGGTCACGCTCATCACGTTCGGGCTCATGCACCTGGTGCAGGGCGGCCCGTTCGAGGCGGGTTCCGGCAAGAGCTCGGCAGCGGCACGGCAGGCGCTGATCTCGAAGTATCATCTCGACGAGCCCGTCTGGAAACAGTACGGCTACTACATGGGCGACCTGCTGCAGGGGGACTTCGGCCCGGACCTCGTGCGGCAGGGGGACACGGTCAACAATATCCTCGGGCAGAGCTGGCGGCCGACGGTCGAGCTCGGCATCCTGACGACCCTCTATGCAAGCATCGTGGGCATCTTCCTGGGGATCCTCGCGGCGGTGCGGCGGAACTCCGTGCTTGATTACCTGTCGGTCGGCTTCGCGACGCTCGGCGCATCGACGCCCAACTTCGTGCTGGGGATCATGCTCGTGATCCTGTTCGCCGTGAAACTCCACTGGCTACCCGCGGTCGGATGGTCGGACGGCATCACCGACTGGAAGCCGGCAGTCCTGCCGGTCATCTCGCTCGGCTCGCTTCCCGCGGCGTACATCGCCCGCATCACGCGCGCGAGCATGCTCGAGGTGATGAACCAGGACTACGTGCGCACGGCGCGAGCCAAGGGCCTGCGTGAGCGTGTGATCACGCTCCGGCACATCGTCCGGAACGCGATGATCCCGGTGCTGACGCTGATCGGCCCGATCTCCGCCGGCCTGCTGACCGGCTCGTTCGTCATCGAGTATTTCTTTGCCATCCCGGGCATCGGCCGGGCGTACGTGCAGGCGATCCTCGGCCGCGACTATCCGATGATCATGGCAACAACGCTCCTGTACGCCACGATCATCGTCATCGCAAACCTGATCGTCGACCTGCTGTACGCCGTCGTCGATCCGCGGATCCGCTACTCGTGAGCAGGAGGGGCTGAGCGATGGCACAGGATCACGCACAGAGGACCGCCTCCTCGCCGCCGGCGGCGGTTGCGACAAGCGAGGCCGCGGCCGCGATCGCGCTTCCCGAGCTCTACGTCCGCGGCAGGGCGCGCGGTCTGTGGTCGGATGCATTCCACCGGCTGCTCAAGAACCGACTTGCCGTCCTCGGCGGCATCATCATCCTGCTGTTCACGATCGCCGCGGTGTTCGCACCGCTGATCGCGCCGTACGGCTACCAGGAGATCTTCTCCGGCCACATCATCGAAGACCCATCGGCGTCACACCTGTTTGGGACGAACCTCTCGGGCCAGGACACGCTCTCGCGCGTGATCTACGGCGCGCGCAACTCGCTGGGCGTCGGCGTGTTCGTGCAGTTCATCATCCTCGGGATCGCGATCGTGGTGGGCGGCGGCGCGGCGCTCGGCGGTAAGTGGGCGGACGCAATCCTCATGCGGCTCACCGACGTCGTGTACGCCTTCCCTGACCTGCTGTTCGTGATCCTGCTGCAGCAGGTGCTCGCCGGCACGCGGCTGGCCTCGTACGTCGGCGGGCTCTTCGTCGTGTTCTTCGCGATCGGGCTCGTCGCGTGGGTGAACCTCGCGCGGCTGATCCGCGGGCAGATGCTCTCGCTAAAGACGACCGACTACGTGATCGCGGCGGAGGCGATCGGGGCGACTCGGATGCGCATCGTGCTGCGGCACATGCTGCCGAACACCCTGAGCCCGGTGATCGTGGCGCTGACGTTCGGCATCCCGTCGGCGATCTTCACGGAGGCGACGCTCTCGTTCATCGGCATCGGTATCCGCCCGCCGCTCGCCGACTGGGGAAACATGATCTACGACGGGTATGGCGCCGTCTCGGCGACGCCGTGGCCGATCTTCTTCCCGGCGCTGGCCCTGGCGATCACGTTCCTCAGCTTCCAGTTCCTCGGCGACGGGCTGCGCGACGCGCTCGATCCTCGAACGCGCTAAGAGCCACTCGGACGAATCACACGTCAGCACGACAAGCCGTGCCATCGTGGCACGACAGCTAGCATATTCTGGGTGCCGCTGCTACCATCCGCGCGATAGCTTGGCAATCTCTCAAACAGGCGAGGCACGGAGGAGGTGCAGCGCGAGCAGACCCGCCCGGGCCCAGGCGGCCCCGCATGCAGCGTTGGAGGAAGGTGGACGAGTGTCCGCCTTGTGAGGGAGGAAGCATGAAGATACGGAAGAAGCTGTTCCTGCTGCTCGCAGGCTCGATGACCGCCATGTTGGTCATCGCGGCGGCCTGCGGCGGCGGCACGAGCAGCTCTGACAAGACCGCGACGGCAGGCGCCGGCGGCGGGGGCGGTAACACACCGGCCGCGGGCTCGACGAGCACCGGCGGCAGCCAGGCCGACGCGGCGCCGGCGGATCAGCAGAAGATCACGATCCAGTCGCCCGAGCCGGAGTTCTATGACCCGCACCGCTCGAACTTCGAGCAGGACATCGCGGTCGAGCGCATGCTCTTCCGCGGGCTCTATAACCTGACGGACGACGGCAACGGCGGCGTCAAGGTCGTACCGGGGATGGCCGACGGCGATCCGACGGTGAACGGCAACGTCTACACCGTCAAGCTCAAGGCAGGCCTGAAGTGGTCAGACGGATCGGCACTGACGGCGGACGACTTCGTCTTCGGCTTCCAGCGAGAATGCTCGGCGGACGTCGCCAGCCCGTACCAGTACGTGCTGGGTGCCGGCCTCGGCGAGCTGAAGGGCTGTGACGACCTCTTCAACAACAAGGACGCGTCGCAGACGCAGGCGCTCACCGACGCGCTCGGCGTCAAGGCGACTGACCCGACGACGCTCGAGTTCACGCTGAACAAGCCGATCGCCACGTTCAAGACGATCTGGTCGCTGTGGGCAACATTCCCGTCGCCGAAGGCCGTGATCACCAAGGACGGTGACAAGTGGACCGACCCGGCGAACATCGTCACGAACGGGCCATACACGCTGAAGGAAGTCGTCGCGAAGGACCACGCGACGCTCGTGCCGAACCCGAACTGGAGCGGCCAAAAGCCGGCGATCCAGCAGATCACGATCAGGTTCATCGATGATCTGTCCGCCGCCTTCAAGGCGTTCCAGAACGGCGAGCTGCAGGCGACGCAGATCCTCGCGACCGACTCGACCGTCGCGAAGGGCGACAGCTCGCTCAAGGACGAACTGCTCATCGTGCCATCGTCACGCATCACGACCATCGAGGTGCAGATGAAGAACCCGGTGCTCGGCGGCACCGGCGACAACGACCAGAAGGCGTACAACCTGCGGCTCGCGCTCTCGCGCGCGATCGACCGTCAGGCGCTCTCGGAGGCCGTGTACGACGGCGTCAACACGCCGGCGACCTACTGGCTCGTGAAGGGCCTGAAGGGCTACCAGGGTAACGACCCGTTCCAGTCGAAGATCGGCTTCGACGTTGACGCCGCCAAGAAGGCGCTCGCCGACGCCGGCTACCCGAACGGCCAGGGCCTGCCGACCTTCACGTTGATCTACCGCGACACGCCGGAGCGCAGGAACGAAGGTGACTTCCTGCAGAAGGCGTGGAAGGCGATTGGGGTGAACGTCGACACGCAGTTCGTCGACTCAAAGGCGCGGTCGGCGGCGTTCAACAACGAGCAGTTCCAACTCTTCCAGGGCGGCTGGCAGCTGGACTACCCGGACATCGAGAACCCGCTCGTCGGTCTCTTCAACACGGGCGGTGGGAACAACAAGTACAACTGCTCTGACCCGGACGTGGATGCCGCCTACAAGGACGCGGCAAACGCGACCAGCGAGGACGCGCGCATCGCGGCGTACCAGAAGGTGGAGACGCTGATCGTTACGCGGCTCTGCGGCATCATCCCGATCTACCAGGACTCGCTGCCGTTCCTGATCAGCTCGAAGCTGGGCGGTGTCGTGTCGAACGGCGTCATCAACGCCGGCACGCCGGGCAACTATGCAGTCGAAAACTGGTACGTGAAGAAGTAGCCGCGGGGCGGCTTCAGGAGTAGAGTTGCGGGAGCGGGAGCCCGGGTGGGCTCCCGCTCCCGAGTCTCATGGCCGGTTACACGATCCGCCGCGTTCTCTGGGTGATCCCCGTCCTCTGGGCCGTGGCCACGATCACGTTCTTCGCGATGCACGCCGTCCCCGGCGGGCCGTTCACCTCAGACAAGGCGCTACCCCCGGCGGTTAATGAAGCATTGAACCGCCGGTACCACCTGGACCAGCCGCTCTGGAAGCAGTACGGACTCTACCTGTGGGACGCCGGGCACGGCGACCTCGGTCTGTCATTCCAGGGCGACCGCGACGTATCGACGCTGCTGCGCGACGGGTTCTTCGTCACGGCGCAGCTTGGCGTGATGGGGCTGGTGGCAGCCGTAGTCGTCGGCCTGACGCTCGGCACGCTATCTGCGCTCAATCAGAACGGTCCGCTGGACTATATCGGTGTGGTGTTCGCGACGATTGGAGCCGCGGTGCCCAACTTCATCATGGGCGCGTTCCTGGTGGTGATCTTCTCGGTGAACCTGCACTGGCTCGACTCCCTCGGGTGGGGCGGCCCGACCCAGTTCAAGGACGTGCTCGATCCCGCCGCTTACGAGTGGCGGAAGCTGATCATCCCCGTCGTCGCGGTGAGCGTGTTGCCGGCGGCCTTCATCGCCCGGGTGACACGCGCGAGCGTGCTGGAAGTGTTGCACCAGGACTACATTCGCACAGCGCGTGCGAAGGGAGTCACTGAGATGCGCGTGGTGCTCCGGCACACGATGAAGAACGCGCTGATACCGGTGCTGACGATCATCGGTCCGGTCGCAGCGGCGCTTGTGACCGGCTCGTTCATCATTGAGACCATGTTCAATATCCCCGGTGTTGGCCGCGCATTCGTGACGGCGGTCGAACGGCGAGACTACGCGATGATCATGGGCAGCGTGCTGTTCTATACGGTGATCGTGACGTTCGCCAACCTGCTGGTCGACATCGCGTACGCGGTCGTCGACCCGAGGATCCGGTATCGCTGATGGCAACGTCAGGCGCGCAATCAGCGGCGGCACAGCCGGCAGTAGTAGAACCTGAGGTGGTACTCGGCCGTCAGCGCGGGCTGTGGTGGGACGCATGGCGGCGGCTGATCAAGAATCGGCTCGCGATGTTCGGGCTGATCGCCATCTGCGTGATCGCGTTTGTCGCGTTTCTTGGGCCGCACCTTGGTGTCCTCGGGCGGTACGGGCCCAACGACCAGAACTACGATCCCGCCGTCAAGCAACTCGGCCCGACGGCGAATCACTGGCTTGGCACGGACCAGCTTGGCCGCGACATGTGGGCGCGCACGCTCGAAGGCCTCCGGATCTCACTGCAGATTGGGCTCGGTACGCAGGTGCTGGTGCTCGCGCTGGGCCTTCTCGTCGGCGCAGGCGCGGCGCTCGGCGGCAAGCTGACCGATAACCTGCTCATGCGCGTCACGGACGTGATGTATGCGTTTCCGGACCTGATCTTCATCATCCTGATGCGTTCGATCCTGACGGGGCGCGACATTCCCGTGCTGACGAACCAGAAGATCTTGATCATCGTCGCTATCGGCATGATCCAGTGGACGACGATCGCACGCCTCGTGCGCGGTCAGATGCTATCGCTGGGTGAACGCGACTTCGTGCTCGCGGCACAGGCGCTCGGCGCGCCTCGGTGGCGGATCGTGGTGCAGCACATGCTGCCGAACACGCTCGGTCCGGTGATCGTCGCCATCACGTTCGGGATCCCGGTGGCGATCTTCGCGGAGGCCGCGCTGAGCTTCATCGGCTTCGGTGTACCGCCGCCTGCGGCGAGCCTGGGGACGCTGGTCTCGATCGGCTACACGACGATCCAGCGCAACGTCTGGAACGTCATCCCGCCGGCGGCAGCGGTGGCGCTGCTCATGCTTTGCTTCACGTTCCTCGGCGACGGGCTGCGCGACGCGCTCGATCCGCGGACGCGGTGATTCCGGTCGCGGGTTAGAGGTCGCAGGTCACGGCTGATGTCAGTGGTTTGCTGCGCACAACGAGTGTCGTTGGGCCGGAGACATTCTTCACTGCATTCAGAATGACAGCGCTGCGAGGGCAGCGTGGGCACAACGCGACTCGTCATTGCGCGTTACGTGCTGGCTGCGAGAGGTGTTCGACTACGCTCCGCCGTCCGGGCGGCGGCGGTTGCGTCCGCCACGGCGGCCGCGGCGGCGGCGCTTCTGCGCGGCGTCCTCGCCGGAGTCGATGCGCTCGGTGACCTGCTCGCGGGCCTCCCCGGGAGCGGCTTCGCCTTCGGGGGGCGCCGCGGGTTCCGACGGGGCTGCCTCGGGGGCGCGGAGGGGCGCTTCGATCTGCTCGACGAGCTCGACGGGCCGCACAGTGAGTCCGTACTGCATCTGCAAGTCGATGGCAGGCATCTCCATGAGTTGGTGCTGCTCCGTAAGCCAGAGCGTCACCGTCTTCTTCATGACATTGACGCTGTTGACTTTCGCCTCGCCGGCCGGCGTCGAGACCATCGACCCGACCTTCGGCATCTGGCCACGCAGCTCGCGGTAGGCCTCGTACTCGAACGTCAGGCAGCAGTAGAGGCGGCCGCAGACGCCGGAGATCTTCTGCGGGTTCAGCGGCAGGTCCTGTTCTTTCGCCATCTTGATCGAGACGGCGGGGAACGACGTCTGCCATGACGCGCAGCACAACCGCTGGCCACAGACGTCGTAGCCATCGACGAGCTTCGCGCGGTCGCGCTCACCGACCTGCAGCATCTGCACGCGGGTGCCGAACTGCGATGAGAGGTCGCGGACGAGCGAGCGGAAGTCCACGCGGTCGGGCGCGGTGAAGTAGAACGTGATCTGCGAGCCGTCCAGGTTGTACTCGCCGGACTGGATCTGCATGTCGAGACGCTGGTCGGACGCCCGGCGCTTCGCCTCGCGCAGCTCGTCTTGCGCGCGATCCTTCAGTTCCCGCGAGCGGGCAAGGTCGTCGGGCGTGGCGATGCGGACGACGGGCTTGAGCGCCTCGCGGATCTCGTTGCCGAGGACCTGGTCGGGCGAGATGACGACGCGGCCGATCTCCAGCCCGTGGGAGGTCTCGACGACGACATAGTTCCCGACATCGAGGTCGTGCTCGCCGGCGTCGTAGTAGTAGACCTTGCCGGCTTCGTGGAAACGCAACCCGACGGGCACGCGCTGCTGATCGGTCATCCATCCCCCTGCCGCGGCATACCGCCGCGGCGCGATATTGATCCCCGTTACGGCGGCTAGCGCCCCGCCGGCGCACCTTCCGCCGCGCCCGCGGCGCGCAAGGCCGGCAGCGCGAGCATCATCGCTTCCAGCGCGAGAACGGGACTGACGTTCTCATCGAGCTGCTGGCGGGCGTCGGCAATCGCGCGCAGGGCGCGGACGGCGCCGCGTACCCCGCATTGTGACGCGAGCGGCCGAAGCGTGTCCAATCGGTCGCGGTGCACGGCCTCGTCCTCGCGCCCGGAGGCGATGAGCAGCAGGTCACGCCACCAGGCCTGCCACGTCTCGAGCGTGGCCTGCGTGCCGGCGCGGTCCTTCGTATAGCCGCCCCCCAGCTCGCCGGCGAAAGCGAAGCGCGCGCTCACCGGGGCGGCGGCCATCTCCTCGGCCGAGGCGAGCGCGTCGTCGCGCTGGGCCATCATGCGCTCATCGTGGAGGGCGAGCACAGCCCAGCCGAGGCGGCCCGTCGAGAGCCGCGCGAGCTCGGACGCGCGCTCGGGCTCGACGTTCCAGCGCTCCCGAAGCGCGCGCTCGATATCGGCGTGGGCGAGGCCGCCGAAGCCGACGCGTCGCGTGCGCGACCGGATCGTCTCGAGCAGCATCTCCTCGCGCTCGGTGACGAGGATGATGACCGCGTTGGGCGGCGGCTCTTCGAGCGTCTTGAGGAGCGCGTTCGCGGCGGGATCGTTCATCGCGTCCGCCGGCTCGATGATCAGCACACGGCAGCGGCCCTCGAAGGGCGCGCGCGTCACAACCCGCTCGAGGCGACGGACCTGGCAGATGCGGATGTCGCGCTCGTCGGGCGTGTGCCTGTGCTCGTTGTCGTCGCACGGCGCGCCGATGCCGATGATCTCGACGTCCGCGTGCGCGCCCGCGGCGATGCGCTCGCAGTCCCGGCAGCGGCCGCACGGCGGCTCGGCGCCGGTGCAGTTGAGCGCCTGGGCGAACTGGAGTGCGGTGAGCGTCTTGCCCGCGTGCTTCGGGCCGGCGAAGAGGTAGGCGTGGGCGGCGCGGCCCTCGGCCACGGCGGACGAGAGCGCCGCGACGGCGCCTCGCTGGCCCACGACGGTCCACGGCACGCGGATGCTCCTTCGGCTACCTGCCCTCGGCGAGACGAGCCGCGAGCCACGACGGGAGGCCGGCCCCGCTGATGGCCGCCTGCGCCGCCGGGATGTCGTACTCGACCCGATGCCAGGTGAACGTCTTCTGCGCCTGATCGTACAGCACGTACGACGCGCGCGGATCGCCATCGCGCGGCTGGCCGACGCTGCCCGGGTTCACGACCATGCGCGTCGACCCGGCCTCGATGCAGGCGCCGTCGGGGGTGCGGCGGAGCGACGGCACGTCGTCCGGGCGCTCTTCGAACGCGAACGGCAGGTGCGAGTGCCCGACGATGCCGTATGGCGTCGTCTGCAGGTCGAACTGCGTGAGCGCCTGCTCGGCGCTCAGCAGGTACTCCCAGACCGGATCGCGGATCGAGCCGTGCGCGAGCGTGCAGGCGGCTTCGATGCGCACCTGCGGCAGCGCGGCGAGCCAGGCGCGACTCTCCGGCGACAGGTGCTCGCGGGTCCAGAGCGCGGCGGTGGCGGCGGAGCCGTTGAACTCCTCGACGCCCATCTTGCCGCACGCCGCAAGGTCATGGTTGCCCGCCACGGCGGCGACCTCGTGCGCGCGGAGCTTCGCCAGCACTTCGTTCGGGTCGGCGCCGTAGCCGACGAGGTCGCCCGTCACCCAGATTGCATCGAAGCCGTCGTGCGAGCGGGCGTGGGTGAGGACGGCCTCGAGCGCGGGCAGGTTGCTGTGGACGTCGGACAGGACGGCGATGCGCATCAGGCCGAGGCCGCGCGCCGGGGCGAAGCGATGTCTCGTGTCATCGGGAGATGGTAGCATCGCTCAACATGGTGAGTGGGGCACAGGACGGAGAGACGGCCACGGCAGGCGGCGGCGGGCACGACTTCGACCTCGTCGTGATCGGTGGCGGACCGGCCGGCGAGAAGGGCGCGGCGCAGGCGGCGTACTTCGGCAAGCGCGTGGCGATCGTCGAGGCGCGCCACGTCGGCGGCGCGGTGGTGCACACCGGCACGTTGCCGAGCAAGACACTGCGCGAGACCGCGATCTACCTCTCCGGCATGCGGGCGCGCGGGCTGTACGGGGTCGACTACAGCTTCGGGCGGGAGATCACGGTCGAGGACCTCTTCTTCCGGCAGCGGCTGATCGAGCGCAGCTACCTCTCGCTCGTCGAAGACAACATCGCGCGCCACCGCATCTCGATGATCATGGGCACCGCGAGCCTCATGGACGCGCACCGCGTACGCGTACAGCGAGAGGACGCGACCGACGTGGAGCTGCGCGGCGAGCACATCCTCATCGCGACGGGCTCGCGGCCGGCGCGTCCGGCCGACGTGCCGTTCGACGACGAGTTCGTGTACGACAGCGATTCGGTGCTGGGGCTCTCGCGCATGCCGTCATCGCTGATCATTGCCGGCGCGGGCGTCATCGGCAGCGAATACGCGACGCTGTTCGCGGCGCTCGGCGTCGTAGTGACGCTGCTCGACGGCGGCGACCGGCTGCTGCCGTTCCTCGACGACGAGATCCGGGAGATCCTTTGCGCGCAGATGACTGAAGCCGGCATCGACCTGCGATTCGGGGTGCGTACCAACGCGATCAGCGTCGACCGGGCGAAGGGCTGCGTCCGCGTGCAGACGCATGACGGCGCGACCCTCGAAGCCGACGCGCTGCTGTACTGCGTCGGGCGGCAGGGGAATACGGACGGGCTCGGGCTCGAGCGCATCGGCGTGGCGCCGGACGCGCGTGGGCGGATCACCGTGGACGACGACTTCCGCACGGCAGCGCCGTCCGTGATGGCGGCGGGCGATGTCATCGGCTTCCCCGCGCTCGCGTCGACCTCGATGGAGCAGGCGCGGGTCGCGGTGTGCCACGCGTTCGGCTTCGAGTACAAGCGGCAGGTGTCGGCGCTGATCCCGTACGGGCTGTACACGCTGCCGGAGGTGTCGATGGTCGGCGAGTCGGAGGACAGCCTGCGCG
This sequence comes from Dehalococcoidia bacterium, assembly GCA_036278595.1. Classification (GTDB taxonomy): domain Bacteria; phylum Chloroflexota; class Dehalococcoidia; order DSTF01; family JACRBR01; genus JADMII01. The sequence goes on along the minus strand of DASUKS010000171.1, from coordinate 4,065 downwards.
CGAGCGGCACCTCGTACCTGGCGGGGCGCGTACGCTATCACACGAACGCGCGCGCGCAGATCGTCGGCGATGATACGGGGCTGCTGAAGCTGCTGTTCGCGCCGGACGACCGGCGGCTGCTGGGAGTGCACATCATCGGCGAGCGGGCGACGGAGCTGATCCACGTCGGGCAGATGTGCATGCAGTTCGGCGGCACGATCGACGCATTCATCGACAACGTGTTCAACTTCCCGACCATCTCCGAGGCATACAAGTACGCGGCGTACGACGGGCTACAGGCGATCGAGCGCGCGGCGGGCCACGCGCGCGAGGCGCCGCGTACACTGCCTGCGTGAGCGAACAGACCGTCGGCGATCTCGGCGAATTCGGGCTGATCACGCGGCTGCGCGCTCAGCTGGGCGGCTTCGCGACGCACGTGCAGCTCGTGCTCGGGCCGGGCGACGACGCCGCAGTGTGGCGATTCGGCGAATCGTATGCGGTAGCCACGACGGACACGATGGTCGAGGGCGTGCACTTCCTGCCGGGCGCCGATCCGCGCGACGTCGGCTGGAAGGCGCTCGCGGCGAACGTCAGCGACATCGCCGCGATGGGCGGCAAGCCGTCGTTCGCGTTCGTGACGCTCTGCCTGCCGCCCGCTACGCCGGTCGCGTGGGTAGACGGGCTGTACGACGGGATGATCGCGTGCGCCGACGAGACAATCGTGACGTTCGCGGGCGGCGACGTCGTGTCGTCGCCGGTACTGACCATCACGATCGCGCTCGTCGGTGTGCTCGACCGCGACGCCGGCGGCAACCCGCTGCTGCTCCGGCGCGATGCCGCGCAGCCCGGCGATGCGATCGCGGTATGGGCGACGTTCGGCGGATCGGCGGGCGGCCTCCGCGTACTGAGAGACGGCGGCGCGACCGGCGATGACGCAGCGCGGCTGGTCGAGCACCACGCGCGTCCGTTTCCGGAGGTTGAACGCGGGAACCGAGCGGCGAAGGTAGGCGTGCGCTGCGCGATTGACGTGAGCGACGGGCTGGTGCAGGACATCGGGCACATCTGCGAGGCGAGCGGATGCGGCGCGATCGTGCGCTTCGACAACATTCCGGTCGATCCGGCGCTGCTCACGGTGTTCCCGGAGGACGCGCGCATGCTCGCGGCGACGGGTGGTGAGGATTACAAGCTCGTGCTCGTCGCGCCGCATGCTGTGCTCGACAAGCTCGGGCCGCTGACGATGATCGGCGAGATGGTCGAGGATCCGGAGCATCGCGTGCACGTGATGGACGCCGACGGCAACGAGGTGCGCATCGAGCGGCGCGGGTGGGACCAGCTGCGGGGCGGCGCATGACGGGGGAAGTCGTGGTCGAGACGGCGGGTCCGGCGGCGACGCGACGGCTCGGCGAGCGCATCGGCAAGCGGCTGCTCGCGGGCGACGTCGTGCTGCTTTCGGGCGAGCTGGGCGCGGGGAAGACGGTGCTGGCGCAGGGCATCGGCCAGGGGCTGGGCGTGCGCGACCCGATCAAGAGCTCGTCGTTCGTGATCATGAACGAGTACGAGGGCCGGCTTCGCCTCTACCACGCCGACCTCTACCGCCTCGAAGACCCGGCGCAGGTGGCGGAGCTGGCGCTCGATGAGCTGGCGGCGGAGGGCGTGCTGGTCGTCGAGTGGCCGGAGCGCGCGCCGGACGAGCTGCCGGAGGAGCACCTGCTCGCGCACCTGGAGTACACGACGGCGAAGGGGCGCACGGTCGCGATCTCGGCGCACGGCGCCCGCTACGCGCCGCTGGTGCACGCGCTCACGCCTCGCGCGCGGCGCTGACTACTGGATGTGCACCACCGACACGCCCTGCGCCCAGAGGCCCTCAAGGTTGTAGTAGTCGCGGTCGTCCGGCGAGAACAGGTGGACGATCGCGTTGCCGTAGTCGAGCAGCACCCACCCGGAGTCCGGCCCGCCCTCGGTGCGCAGCGGACGCACGCCGTCCTTCCGCAGGTCCTGCGCGACGGAATCGATGAGCGCGTTCATCTGGCGCGGGTTGTTGGCGGTGGCAACGACGAAGTAGTCGGTGAAGGAGGAGACCTTGCTGATGTCCATCATGACGATGTCCTCCGCCTGATGGTCGGAGAGCACGTCTGCGATGCGCTGGGCAAGGTCTTCGGACTCCAGTAGCGTCTCCGTGCGATCGCGGCATCCGGCCGGGTGGCGCGATTATAGCATGGCACCGGCTCGCCAACGTCAGTTAGGCTGATTCGATGAGCAAGCGCGACCGGGTCGTGGTAGCGATGAGCGGCGGCGTCGATTCGGCGGTCGCTGCGGGGCTCCTCGTCCGCGAAGGGTACGAGGTGATCGGCATCACCATGCGCCTCAGCACGCGCGAGGACCCCGATGCGCCCGCCGGCAAGAAGCGCTGCTGCAGCGTCGAGGACACAGACGACGCGCGCCGCGCAGCCGACGTGCTTGGCATCCCGCATTACGTGCTGAACCTGGAGCGCGAGTTCCGCGAGCGGGTGATCGATGCGTTCGTCGCCGAGTACGGCCGCGGGCGCACACCGAACCCGTGCCTCGCCTGCAACGAGCACCTGAAGTTCAAGGCGCTGCTCGACCGCGCGATCGCGCTCGACGCGCGCTACCTGGCCACCGGGCACTACGCCCGCATCGAGGAGCGCGACGGCCGGTACGCGCTCCGGCGCGCGCTCGACGACAGCAAGGATCAGTCGTACGTGCTGTACACGATGGGTCAGGCGGAGTTGGCGCGCACGCTGTTCCCTGTGGGCCACTACCCGAAGACGGCGATCCGCGAAGCCGCGCGCGAGATGCGCCTGGAGTTAGCGGAGAAGCCCGACAGCGCGGACATCTGCTTCGTACCGGACGGCGACTACCGGTCGTTCGTCCGAAAGCGGCTGCCGCGGCAGGCAGGCGTCATGCGCGACGCATCCGGCGCGGCCGTCGGCGAGCACGAGGGCGTCGCCGGGTTCACCATCGGGCAGCGTCGCGGGCTCGGGCGCGCGTTCGGCGAGAAGCGCTTCGTGACGGGCATCAACCCGGAGTTGAACGTGATCACGATCGGGCCCGAGGACGAGTTGATGGCGAGCGTGCTGGTGGCCGAAGACGTGCGCTGGACAGCGGGCGGACCGCCGGCTGCCCAGTTCCGCGCGGACGTGAAGATCCGTTATCGCACGCCTGCCGCACCGGCGATCGTGCACGCGAACGGCGACGGCAGAGTGCGCGTCGTGTTCGATACGCCGCAGCGTGCGATCACGCCCGGACAGGCGGCCGTGTTCTACGACGGCGACGAGGTGATCGGCGGCGGCGCGATCCTTCGCGCTGAGCGCGAGTAATCGGGCGGTAGCGGGCGAATTCCTCGCCACGCATACTGTCTTAGTGAATCTCCCATCTTCCATGCGCACAACGGCTTCTCCATGCAGGCGGTGATCCTGGCGGCCGGCGATGGCGACCGGCTGGCGCCGCACACCGACGGGCTGCCGAAGCCGCTGCTGCCGCTGCACGGTCGCCCGATCATCGACTACGTGCTCGAAGGGCTGTCGGCGGCGGGCGTCAGCGACGCGGTGGTCGTCGTCGGCTACCGCGGCGAGCAGTTGAGGACGGCGCTTGCGGATGCCGCGCCCGAGGGCATGCGAGTCCGCTTCGTCGAGAACGAACGCTACGAGGCGGGCAACGCACGCTCGCTTTGGTGCGCGCGCGATGCCGTCGACGGCGGGTTCGTGCTCGCGATGGCGGACCATCTCGTCGAGCCCGCGCTGACGTCGGCGCTGGTCGAGCGGGCGAACGGGCGCTGCCGGCTGGCGACGGACGGCGCGGCCGCCGACGATCCGCGCGCGGCGGAGGCGACGCGCGCCTGCGTGCGCGACGGCCTCGTCGTGGAGCTCGGGAAGTCGCTCGCGCCGTGGAATGCACTCGACACCGGCAGCTTCTGGTGCACGCCGGAGATCTTCGACGCGCTCGAAGACCCCGCTGCGCACGACGGCGAGTTGGCGGCGGCGTTCGCCGCGCTCGCACGCGGGCGGCGGCTCGACGCAGTCGATGTCACCGGCCGGCGCTGGATCGACATCGACACGCCGGAGGACC
>DASUKS010000170.1:0-3640 GCA_036278595.1 Dehalococcoidia bacterium | reverse complement strand
CGGGCTTCGGAGGCGTGGCGGGCGGCTGCGGCGTGCTCGACGCGGGCGTGGTCGTCGTCTGTGCGGCCGGCGATGCGTTCGGCGACGCCGACCCGGGTGCGGCCGACGACGCGCGGGGCGAAGGCGTCGCCGACGAGCCGTTGTTCGAGCACGCGCCGAGGATGATCAGGGCGACCGCGAGCGCAAGCCACGTCATGCGACGAGCGCGGCCGCATACGGCTCGCCGCAGACGAGGCGGGTCGCTGAGAGGATCGGCGGCGGTCAGGCGCATCAGGCACTTCCGTTCTCGTGCTTCCGACATCCTACTGGCGCGGCCGTCTCGGCGTAACCCGAGCAGGGCCAGACGAATCCTACGGGGCCAGTCGCCACAGGCACCTGGACGGAGTTAACCGCCCGATCGCGGCGTTAAAGCGGCGTTAACGTGTTCTCGTTACGATCTTCCTGTATGGAACAGATGTATCGTCGGGTGGCGGACTGATGGCGGTCGACGAGCGGTCGCGGTCCGTCTCGCCGCTAGCGGCGGACACCGGTGCCGAGCCGATCATCGAAGTCGACGGCCTGACGGCCTGGTATGGCGCCGCGGCCGGCGTGCGGGACGTCTCGATGACGATCCCGGCGCGGAAGATCACCGCCATCATCGGCCCGTCCGGGTGCGGCAAGTCGACCCTGCTCCGCTGCATCAATCGCATGCACGAGGTGGTGAAGGGCGCCCGGGTCGAGGGCGAAATCCGCCTCGACGGCGAGAACATCTACGCGCCGGAGATCGACCCGGCGGCGATCCGACAGCGGGTGGGCATGGTCTTCCAGCGTCCGAACCCGATCCCGTCGATGTCCATCTGGGACAACGTAGGTGTGGGCCCGCGGCTGTTCGGGGTGCACGGGAGCGAGCTGTCGGACACCATCGAATCTTCACTGAAGCGCGCCGGAATCTGGGACGAGGTGGCGGACAAGCTCCGGACGCCGGCGATCGCCCTCTCGGGCGGGCAGCAGCAGAGGCTCTGCATCGCTCGCTGCATCGCAATCGAGCCTGAGGTTATCCTGATGGACGAGCCGTGTAGCGCGCTCGACCCGATCGCCACGATCCGCGTCGAGGATCTGATGCGCGACCTGGCGCGGGAGTACACGGTGGTGATCGTGACGCACAACATGCACCAGGCCGCGCGCGTGTCGGACTACACGGCGTTCATGCTCGCCGAGCGCGCGGACGGAGGGAGGCTCATCGAATTCGCGACGACCGAGACGATCTTCACGGGGCCGGGCGACCGGCGGACGGAGGAGTACGTGACGGGCAGGTTCGGGTAGGAGATGGCGGGAGCGTGAGGCCCGAATCCATCGCGGAGATGCCACGCGTCCAGGCGCCGGCCGTGCGGCCGCGGGAACGCGATGAGGCGGCGGCGGTCAGCACGGACGTGCGCCTGCGCGCAGAGCACGTGACCGTGCACTACGGCGCGAGGCCGGCAGTAGAGGACGTCACGCTGAACGTGTACCATCGCGCCGTGACGGCGATCATCGGGCCGTCCGGGTGCGGGAAGAGCACGCTGATCCGGGTATTCAACCGGATGAACGACCTGATCCCCGGCGCGCGGTCGGCGGGGCGCGTCGAGATGGACGGCGTGGACATACTCGGTCCGGACGTAGACCTCGTTCGGCTGCGCCGGCACGTCGGGATGGTGTTCCAGAAGCCGAACCCGTTCCCGATGTCGATCTATGACAACATCGCGTACGGGCCGCGGCAGCACGGCGTGCGCCGGAAGTCGCAGCTCGACGAGATCGTCGAGTCGAGCCTGCGGCGGGCGGCGCTGTACGACGAGGTACAGGACCGGCTCAAGAAGTCGGCGATGGGCATCTCCGGCGGACAGCAGCAGCGGCTCTGCATTGCGCGCGCGCTGGCGGTCGAGCCGAGCGTCATCCTGATGGACGAGCCGTGCAGCGCGCTGGACCCCATCGCGACATTGAAGATCGAAGACCTGATGCGCGACCTCGCCCGCGACTACACGATCGTCATCGTGACGCACAACATGCAGCAGGCGGCGCGCGTGTCGGACTACACAGCGTTCATGCTCTCCGGCGAGGAGCGTACGGGGCGGCTGATCGAGTTCGGCTTGACGGAGACGCTCTTCACGACGCCGCGGGACAAGCGGACGGAAGAGTACATCACGGGCAGGTTCGGGTAGAGGCTGCGCATGACACGAGCATTGTTTGACAGGCAACTGCGCGAGATGCAGGACGACGTGCTCATCATGAGCAGCATGGTCGAGAAGGCGCTCCAACGGTCGGTTGAGTCGCTGAGGACGCGCGACATCGCGATATCGAACGCGGTCGTGGAGGACGACCTCGCGATCAACAAGAAGCGCTACGAGATCGAAGAGAAGTGCATCCACACGATGGCGCTGCAGCAGCCGATGGCCGCGGACCTGCGTGTGCTGGTGGCGGTGCTGTTCATCGCGACGGAACTCGAGCGCATCGCGGACCATGCGGAGGGCATCGCGCGGATCAACCTGATGATGGGCGAGGAGCCGCTGCCTGCCGCGCTCAACGAGATCTGGGAGATGGGCGACCGCGCGGGCGACATGCTGCGGCGCGCGATCACGTCGTTTATCGAGCGAGATGCCGAGGCAGCGCGGCTCATCTGCGACGAGGATGATGTCGTCGATTCGCTGTACGACGGGGCGTACAACCGGATCATCCACATGATGATCAGCGAACCATCGGACGTGCAGCGGTTGACGTACCTGATCTGGACGTCGCACAACCTCGAGCGAATCGCCGACCGCGTGACGAACGTCTGCGAACGTGTGATCTTCATGGTCACGGGAGTGCTGGAGGAGATCAACGTCTCTCGCTACTAGCCACAGCGCGACGCGGCGCAATCGCCGGAGCAGACCGGTATGCCCGTGACCGCGGCCGATCAGGCTCCGTCGGGTGCGCCGGCGGCGACCGAGGCGCGCCGCGTGCTTGTGATCGAGGACGAGGCGGCGCTCGTCGCGACACTCTCGTACAACCTGCGCAAAAACGGCTACGACGTCGTCTCCGCGACGGACGGCGTGGCGGGCCTGCAGGCCGCGCGGCGAGAGCGCCCCGACGTCATCGTGCTCGACCTGATGCTTCCCAAGATGGATGGACTCGAAGTATGCCGGCGCGTACGCGGCGAATCCAACGTCCCGATCCTGATGCTGACGGCGAGGGGCGAGGAACTGGACCGCGTCGTCGGCCTCGAGATGGGCGCCGACGACTACCTCACGAAGCCCTTCGGCATGCGCGAGCTGATGGCGCGCATCCGCGCGCTGCTGCGTCGCGCGCGGACGTCGGGCGGGAGCGGTGACGAGAGCAGGATCATCGCCGGCGCGCTGGACATCGACCTGCGCGGGCACATGGTGCAGCGCGACGGAGCAGAGGTGGCGCTGAAGCCGAAGGAGTTCGAGCTGCTGGCGTTCCTCGCGAAGAGCGCGGGCCAGGTCTTCACGCGCGAGCAGATCCTGCAGCGCGTTTGGGGCTACGACTTCTTCGGCGGAAGCCGCACCGTCGATGTGCACATGCGCTGGCTGCGCGAGAAGCTGGAGTCGGATCCGGCGCATCCGGCGCACCTCCTGACTGTCCGAGGCGTTGGCTACAAGTTCGTCCGCTGATACGCGCCGCGTCC
>DASUKS010000169.1:0-2172 GCA_036278595.1 Dehalococcoidia bacterium | reverse complement strand
CGTTATCTGAGACGTCCGCGCCGGCCGCGCCTGTACCTCGCTCCGATGGAGGACCGATGCCCAAAGCACCCGCTTCTGTCGAGGCGCAGGAGCCGGAACACGAGGACGGCGACGACCCGGTACAGGTCCCCGGCCTGCCCGAAGCCGAAGACCTGTTCTCGGACGCCAACCTGACCCGGATCATCAAGGAGTACATGCCGCTCGTGCGGCACGCCGTCAACCGCATCGCGGTCGGCAGCACCAGCGCCGGCATCCTCCAGTACGAGGACATGGTGTCGTGCGGGGTCCAGGGCCTGATCGAGGCCTGGCACTCCTTCGACCCGAACAAGGGCGCCAAGTTCTCGACCTACGCCCTCCCGCGCATCCGCGGCTCCATCCTCGACTCCATCCGCGCGACGCACCCGCTGCCGCGTTCACTGCAGAAGTTCGGCAGCGACCTCGAGAAGGCGACCGCCGCGCTCCATGCGAAGCTGAACCGCGCGCCGACGCGCATCGAGCTGGCCGAACACATGGGCATCCCCTCCGAAGACTTCCTGCACTCGCTGCGCACGAGCAACCTCAAGGTGATCTCGCTCGACAGCCTCGCCGAGACCGCCGCCAGCGGGAACACCGAGAAGCTGTGGGAGATGGCCGACGAGGATCCGAACATCGACCCGGACAGCGTCGCCGAGGAGACGATGGTGCGTGCCAAGCTCGCGGAGGCCGTCGAGTTGCTGCCGGACCGCGAGCGCATGATCGTCCGCCTGTACTACATGAAGGCGCAGTCGCTGAAGAGCATCGGCCAGGCGCTCGGGATCTCGGAGTCGCGGGCGTCGCAGTTGCGCCACCGCGCGATCCGCCGCCTGCGCACCGTGCTCACGCAAGAGATGCAGGACGCCGCGTGACGACCGAAGCCGCACCCATCGCGATCACGCTCGCCGGTGCCGGGGCCGAGGCCGACCGCTGGGCGCGCGCCCTGCGCGGCACCGAGCACGTCGTGCTCGACCGCATCGACGGCGGCGAAGACGACTTCCTCGCGAGCCTTTCGCGGGAGGGCGGCGATGCGATGGCGTTCATCGCGCCGCTGCCGGACCTCGCCGGCGCCATCAAGCGCGCCGTGCTGGCCGGACGCCATGTGCTCATCGCCGGGGCGGAGATGCTCAGCGCGCGGCAGCTACTCGCGCTCGAAGAGCTGGCGCGACGGCGACGCCGCGCGATCGTCATCGACGGCGAAACGCTGGGCGACGAGCAGCTCGCCTTTGTGCGCAAGATGACCTCCGGGGCCAACGCGCTCTGGCGCCCGCGCTACCTGCGCGCGCTCCGTACCTCGGTCAACGAGGAGGCATCGCTCGACGCGCTCGCGCTGACGGAGATCCGCCGCGTGCTTGCCGTCGCCGGCGGGCTTCCTCCGACCGTCAGCGCGCTCAGCCCGCGCATCGACGACGAGAGCGGCGCCGGGGATGTCGCGATGGTCACGCTCTCGTTCGACGCCGGCCCGGTCGCTCGCGTCGATGTCAGCCTGCTCGAGCCGGCGATGCAGCAGGAGCTCGTCGTCGCCTGCGATGCCCGCACGATCGTGCTGCGGCCGCTCGACCGCGAAGCGCCGCTGCGGATCGCCGCGGGCGGGCATCGCGGCCCGAAGGCCGGCGCGCCGTGGGCCGAGACGATCCACGAACACCCGACAGCCGAGGTCCTCGACCGCATCGCGATCGCCTCGGAGCGGTTCGTCGCGGCGGTCCGCGCGCGCGACGTCGGCGCCACCAACCTCGGCGAAGCCGCGCAGGCCGCGCTCGTCTGGGAGTGCGCACGCACATCGATGGCGCGCGGTGGCGAGCCGGTGACGGTGGCCGAAGGCGAGTTCCGTGCCGGCCGTCCCGTCCTCAACGTGATCCAGGGCGGCGGCCAGACGACGGCCTCCGGCGAAACGCCGCGCCTCACCCTCGTCGGCCGCGGCTGACCGATTTCGCACACCCGATAGCACTGGCAATCCTGCGTTATCGGCGTGAAACGCCGCCGCTGGCAGACTGGATGGCGGAAGCGCAACGCATCCAGGAGGACAGCCATGACGATCGGACCCGCGGACCGCGACAACCCAATCATTGGCGGCCACTATGGCGGCGCGCAGACGAGCGCCTGGGGCTCCGAGTACGGCCAGCGCTCCGGGGAGAATGACGCAGGGGACACGTCGGAGCC
>DASUKS010000168.1:0-14736 GCA_036278595.1 Dehalococcoidia bacterium | reverse complement strand
GGCGGAGACGATGCCCGACATGCCGGCGCCGACGATCACGACGCTGAAGGCGAGCTGCGGGTCCTTGTGCCATGCCGGCGCGCGCGGGTCGACGCCGTCCGGCTGCAACTCCTCGTAGAAGAAGCGCACCTGCTCGTCGGTCGCCTCGGCGCCGGTGATCCAGTTCGTGATCGTGCGCACGGTCGCCTCGGACGAGGGCGCGGGGACGCAGCCGCCGTCGACGAACTTCCGCAGCGCGTCGAACGCGAGGGCCTTCGCGCGCTCGGTCTGGTCCGGCGTCATACCGCCGTTCGCGGCGCCGGGCGCGGTCATCGTCGGGCGCAGGTCGGCCTGCAGCAGGCCGAGGTCGCCGGTGGCGTGGACGAGCGCCGGCAGGAGCGCCGGCAGGAACGCATCGTCCAGCACGCGCCGCAGCATCTCGTCGTCCGCCTCCACCCGCTCGCGCGGCAGTGTGCTCGCCATGTGGTCATCCCTCCGGCTGGTGATCGTTCGCCCGATGCCCAAGCATAACGCGGCGCCGACAGAGACGGTCGATGTGGAAAGCGTCGGGCGGCCGATCGTGCGGGAGTCCGACGGGCTCGCCCTGGAGAGGCGCAACGTCTGCCTGCGACGACGGGCGCGCGGCGCTCGCGCTGAGCCGCGCCATCGACCTCGCGCGACGCCTGTTCGATGACGGCATGCTCGACGCGGACGATCCGCAGCCGGGTGGCGGGCTCATCGACGATTGGCCGCGTGCCGCTATAGAGCTACGTAAGCGTCGCCGACGCCGAGACGCTCGATGAACTGACAGCTGGTCGGCCGGCCGGCGCCGGTCTCATTTGGGGTGCGCGCCGGCGGCACGCGCCTGACTGACACGCGCTGGTATAGTGAATTCGCCTATGATCCTTCCGGCCAACTGAATCTACGAGTCCAATTGGTTGGGCTGTTGTTAGCGAATAAACCGCAATGGTTGTTGTGGCATTGAGCACCGGTCTGATACCGCGAAGTGTCCGTCGATATCGTGACAGACCCGTTCACGCTTACGTGATCCTCGTGTACATGACTGCCGTCGAACGGACAGTTCGTACCGTGATCGTCGATCGTGGTGCCGATCTGTCGATTCGTGTACGTCCCCAGCACGCTCCCAGCAATGCTGAACTGCGCGGAGTTCGTAATATTCGTGTGCTCGTAGATAGGAGCCGCGCGCAGGACCCCGTTGAACTTCTCTACGATCCAGACTGTCATCTTATCACAGAGCGATGGATCTTGTGTATTGACGAGCGGCACGCCGGTCGCCACGATGCCACCGGCTGGATTATTGGTTGCGAAGATTCCACGGAAGTACCACGGGTTGCCATAGTTGGTGCCGCCGTCTTCCCAGTCCAACCCATTACCGAATGGGTACGTTCCATCGCACTCCTGGTGCCAACCGCAGTTTAGGTTCGCGGATGACCCAGAGGATAGAGTCGGTGGCGTCAGCGACGCGACAATCGTGTAACCCGTGGGTGAGCCGAGGACGTTATTCGGGAGGGCCACAGCCGCGCTGAAGCCGAAAATAGCGGCTAACGCGATCAATCGCTTCATCTCGGTCACTTCCCTCCTTGTTCCTCGCTTCGCCCGTGCGGGGGGTTCACGCTCGCCACTGTGGCGGTGGTTATTGAGTCGCTTGAGACACGGCAGCAGCGACTACCAGCAAGTCGTCGCGCGAGAGATTGAACGCATGCACACGGGTCATGCCAAAGGATTCGGGGAACACAACCTCGGACGTCTGCCCTAGGCCGTCCGGGGTGGTGGGCGCAACGACGATGGCCTCGCGTCCTCCGATCGTCTCGACAAGCACGTGATCCTTCGTGGTGCGCACCGCCAGTGCTTTCGAAACGCTACGCGCGACAATAATATCCGCCGGTATACCGCCGGCACCTGTCAGGCTGTACTCCCACGTAATTCCGGATGGTTGACCGCCACATTCCGTCGCGACTGGCGGCGCGGCACTCTTGAAACTCGCGGGGAGCGTGAGGTCGCTGCTGAACGCTAATGCGCGAGCTCCGGAGAGGGTGGTTGCCGAACAGTCGCCAGCGACAGTTGTGGCATTTGCTGCTTGGTCGGCACTGGGCCACTGCGCGGTTGTGGGTGCGATAAAGATTCCGTCGATGGACCCCACATATGCAGGTTCCTGCGATTCGAACGTCTGCTCCGCAGTCACGGTTGACAATTGATCCACGACGCGTGGAGGCGGCGGCTGTTGCGCATCCCCACCAGCAGTCCCGAGAATATTTTCGGCCATCACGAAGGATGCCGCCGCGGCAACCAAACATGCAGCGGCAATCGAGACGGCCCGCATTTTTTGTCGCATCACGCCTGCCTCCCGGTAGTCTTGACAGCATCATCGGCGCAGGTGATCGAAAGAGCATCGGTAGAATTGCCCAGTTCTAAGGTTTCGCGCCACTGTGTTCAAACGCCCAAGCCGCCGCCTCCGTGCGATTCCGACAGCCGAGCTTCGAGAGCACAGACGCAACGTGGTGCTGAACTGTTCGGACCGAGAGCCCCAGGTGGTTCGCGATATCGCGGTCGCTGCGGCCCACCGAGATCAGTCGCAGCACCTCGCGCTCCCGTGGGGTGAGTTTATCCATGCCATGCATCCTCCATGTGAATGACGGAACCTACGCAGGGTGATAGCCAGTATGGCGTAACCGAGCTAGTCCTCGCCACGCTGTCTTGCCTCCTTGCGGTGGAGCGCCGCCTGCCGGCTCGGGCAGCACGGCGCGATCAGGGTGCGGCCGCGCCACCGCGTCGGGCGCGCCACGGCCGAGCGTGGCGACGACGAGGCGCCGGGCGCGGCCGGCCACGGCCGTTTGGCCGCTGCCACAGCTCCGACATCGAGCCAATCTCAGCCGGTTCGGCGCACACCACGCCCGTTGCCCATCCCATACGACGGTGCTACATTCGACACACCTTGACGCGCACGTAAGACTTGCACTCCGCGAGGTCCACCATGACCCAGGCTCCCAACTCTGTCGTCACCGATGAGATGCGCGCGATGGTCGGCGTCGAAGGGCCGCCCATGACGCTCGAGGTCGAGAAGACGAACTGCCGCATGTTCGCGCGGTCCGTCGGGCACAAGGACCCGATCTACTACGACGAGGCGGCGGCGAAGGCGCGCGGCTATCGCTCGATCGTCGCGCCGCCCGGCTTCATGGGCACGCCGATCTTCAACCCGACGGCGCCGCCGCAGGGGCCGGCCGGCGGCGGCCGCGGGTACAGCATCCCGTACAAGCGGGTGCTGAACGGCGGCACGGACTACGAGTACTTCCCGGAGAACGGCACGATCTGCGCCGGCGACACGATCACGGCGCGCGGCAAGATCAGCGGCTTCGAGGAGACCGAGGGCAGCCTCGGCCCCATGCTGATCACGACGCGCGAGACGACGTACACGAACCAGGACGGCAAGGTCGTCGCGAAGATGTACGGGACGACGATCCAGTACTGATCTGAGGATTGGTCGTTGGGCGTTAGGCGTTGGGGCCACGAAGTCCGGGCGCTGTTAGGACAGAGGTGACGTGATGGCGGATCAGGTGCACTACGAAGACGTCAAAGAGGGCGACGAAATCCCTGAGCTGAAGAAGAACTGCTCGACGCAGCAGCTCGTGCTGTGGGCGGCCGGGTCCGGCGACTTCTACCAGATCCACTACGACAAGGACTTCGCACAGCGCACCGGCCTCAAGGGGCTGATCGTGCACGGGGCACTGAAGAACGCCTTCCTCGGCCAGCTGCTGCACGACTGGATCGGCGAACAGGGCGAGCTGCGACGCTTCGGCTGCTCGTACCGCGGCATGGACGTGCCGGATCAGGACATCCTCTGCCGCGGCGTGGTGACGAAGAAGTACGCGAAGGACGGGAAGAACTACGTGGAGCTCGACATCTGGACGGAGAACCCCGAAGGGAAGAAGACCTCCCCGGGGACGGCCATCGTCACGCTCCCGTCCCGGAATTAAGACATGGTTCCCCCTCTCTACGATGTGGAGAGGGGGCTAGGGGGAGAGGTCTATGGCCGAGGCATTCGAGATCACCGACGAGATGCGCAGCCAGATCGGCATCGACAGCGAGCCGTGGATCTACGAGGTCACGACGACGAGCGTGCGCATGTACGCGCGCGGCATCGGCTCCGAAGACCCGATCCACTACGACGTCGACTTCGCGAAGTCGCAGGGCTTCCGGAGCATCGTCGCGCCGATGGGGTACATCGGCACGCCGGTGTACCTGCCCGGCAGCAACGACGCGACGTTCGGGTTCCCGCGCCGCGGCGGCGGGCCGCGCCTGAACATCCCGTTCCGCGGACTGCTCGACGGCGGCACCGAGACGGAGTACCTGGACTACATCTGCGCCGGCGACGTGCTCGAGGAGACGTCGCACCTGGCCGACCTCAAGCTGCGTGACAGCGGCAGGCAGATGCTCTTCGTGACGAACGAGTCCGTGTACAAGAACAAGGAGACCGGCAAGGTCGTGGTGAAGCAGCGCCTCACCTCGATCCACATGTAGGTCGGTTGCAGGTCGCAGGGCGGAGGTCGCAGGTCAGCCTCTCTGAGGGCACTGAGGACCGGCACGATGAGTGAAGAAGGACGAAGCATGGCAGAGCAAATCTACTTCGAGGATGTGAAGGAAGGGCAGGAGCTCGAGCCGATCAAGATCGCGCCCGACAAGCAGCAGCTCGTGAAGTTCGCGGCGGGCAGCGGTGACTTCAACCCGCTGCACTTCGACGAGAACTTCCCGATGCTGGGCGCGATGGGCCTCAAGGAGAACATCGTCCACGGGCGGTTCAAGTACGCGCAGGTCGGGCGGCTGGTCTTCCAGTTCGCGGGCTACAAGGGGCGCGTCAAGAAGTTCGGCGTCAGCTACCGCGGCATGGACATGCTCAACAAGGAGATCACCGCGAAGGGCGTTGTCACGGCCACGCGACAGGAGAACGGCGAGAACCTCGTCGAGCTCGACGTATGGACGGAGAACACCGACGGCCAGAAGACGACGCCGGGGACCGCGGTCGTCGCGCTGCCGTCGCGCGGCTAGCCAGGCCACACCGCCGCCGCCCATCGAGGACGACGACGCGCGAACGACAATCATCGATTGAACGGGAGGTGCGGAGATGGGCGCGCTCGAAGGTAAGGTTGCCGTTGTAACGGGCTCGGGGCGCGGCATCGGCCGCGGCATTGCCCTGCTGTTCGCCCGCGAAGGTGCGAAGGTCGTCGTCGTCGACCCCGGCGTCAACACCGACGGCACCGGCAACGATAACGGCCCGGCGGACCAGGTGGTGAACGAGATCAAGGGCGAGGGCGGCCAGGCCGTCGCGAGCTACGACTCCGTCGCGACTGTCGAGGGCGGCGAGGCGATCATCAAGAAGGCCATCGACACCTGGGGGCAGATCGACATCCTCGTCAACAACGCGGGCATCCTGCGCGACCGCATGATCTTCAACATGACCGAGGAGGAGTGGGACGCGGTGATCGCGGTCCACCTCAAGGGCCACTACTGCTGCACGAAGCCCGCCTCGATCCTGATGCGGCAGCAGCGCCACGGCCGCATCATCAACTTCAGCTCCGGCTCCGGGATCATCGGGATGCCCGGTCAGGCCAACTACGGCGCGGCAAAGTCGGGGATCGCCGGCTTTACCCGCGTGGTCGCGAAGGACCTCGGGCGCTACGGCGTCACGTGCAACGCCATCGCGCCAGGGGCGGCGACGCGCATGACCGCAACCGTCAGCGACCAGTCGCGGCAGCTCCGAAGCCGCGCCGGCATCACATCGCCGGGCGGGGCGCAGCGCCCGGCGCCGGCGGTGCCGATGCTTCGCGATCCCGAGTACGTCGCGCCGATGGTCGGCTACCTCTGCACGGATGACGCGTGGAACATCAACGGGCAGATCTTCCACGTCGCCGGCGGCAGCGTCGGCGTCGCGCACCAGCCGACGCCGATGCGGACGCTGTGGAAGCCGGCGATGTGGACGCTCGATGAGCTGGCGGCCGCCGTGCCTGCGCAGCTGATGGTCGGCACGCAGAACCCGGCGCCGCCACCGCCGGACCTCGAGATACCCGGCCGTCCGGTCGAACAGCAGAGCGCAGCCGGCGCGCCGGCCGCGGGAGGTGCAGCGTAATGGCACGCCTCGAAGGACGCACCGCAATCGTTACGGGCGCGGGGCGCGGCATCGGCCGCGGCATCGCGATGCTGCTCGCGCAGGAGGGCGCGAGCGTCGTCGTCAACGACTTCGGCGTGAACGTCGATGGCTCTGCGCCGAGCTCCGGGCCTGCCGCGGAGGTCGCCGACGAGATCAAGGCCGCGGGCGGCAAGGCCGTGCCGAACTTCGACACGGTCGCGACGGTCGAAGGCGGCGAGGCGCTGGTGAAGACCGCGCTGGACAGCTTCGGCCGCCTCGACATCCTCGTGAACGTCGCGGGCATCCTGCGCGACCGGATGATCTTCAACATGAGCGAGCAGGAGTGGGACGACGTCATCGCCGTCCACCTCAAGGGCCACTTCTGCACGACCAAGCCTGCTTCGATCGTCATGCGGCAGCAACGGTCCGGACGCATCATCAATTTCTCGTCGATCTCGGGCCTCGGCGGACTGCCGGGGCAGGCGAACTACGGCGCGGCGAAGGCGGGCATCGCGGGCTTCACGCGCGTCGTGGCGCGCGACCTCGGGCGCTATGGCGTCACGTGCAACGCCATCGCGCCGGGCGCCGCCACGCGCATGACGGCAACGGTGCCGCAAAACACCGCGCAGCTGCGGGCGCGCGCGGGCACGGCGCCGGTCGCGCAGGCGCCGCGGCAATCGACCGTGCCGCCCATGCGCGAGCCCGAGTACGTGGCGCCGATGACGGTCTTCCTCGCCTGCGACGAGGCGTGGAACATCAACGGCAAGATCTTCTACGTCGCCGGCGGCCGGGTCTCGCTCGCGCACGAAGAGACGGCGATGCGGCAGATCCAGAAGAACGGCATGTGGACGATCGACGAGCTGCGCGAGCTGGTGCCGTCGCAGCTGATGTACGGGATGGTGAACCCGGCGCCGCCGCCGCCTGACCTCGACATCCCCGGCCGGCGGGTTGCCGCGCCGGCGTAGGGCAGCGCATCACGCGGGCCACTCGGCGAGCAGATGGACCCGCGGGTGCTGCGCCGTCACCGTTGCGTGGAAGCGCTCGTCGGCGGTCCAGAGGTCGCACTGGAGTTGCTCGGCGAGCGCGAGGTAGAACGCGTCGTAGGGAGTCGCGAGTTGAAAGTCCAGCGCAAGCTGGACGGCCCTCGCAACCACGGCACCGGGATGGCTCAGATTTACGGGCAGGTCGACAAGCGCATCGATTGCGCTGACGAACTGGTCACGCGCCAGCAGTCCCCGGCGGTGGCGCTTGTAGACCGCATTCGCAACTTCGCTCAGAAGGTGCGACGGTGCGAGCAGCTCCGTTCCGTAGTGGAGTGCGGCGGCGAGCAAGTCGAGCGCGCGCGGACTATCGTCCTCGCTGAGCACCCACTTCGCGGCCACGCTGGCATCGACGACCAGAGCGTCGGTCACGCCGGCGTCATCGCTCTTCTCGCGCCTTCCGGATCAACGACACAGACGACGGAAGGGGTCGGCCACCGCGACGTGCGCGTTGATCGGCGTGCATCTGCCGAAGCTTGCGAAGGAGGCCCTCAGGGTCGTCTGAGGCCTGGCGCGGCGGGGCGGACGCTTCCGGGCGGCGCATGGCTTCGATAACGGGCGAGACGACTCTCTCGATGTCCTCCTCGCGTATGCGGATCGAGCGCGCGCCGACGCGATACGCCGGGAGGAGGCCGGAGTCAATCCAGCGCCATACGGTGGGCCGGCTGACGCGCAGACGGGCGGCGGCTTCGGCGACCGTCAGATAGCGCGTCCCATGCGTTGTCATCTGTTGCATGGTAACTCATGGCGGATCACAGAATGCGGCGGTCGGCCAGCGGACTGGACTCCGGACGTTGGTACGGAGTACGGGGAAGCCCTGATTGCGGCGAGCGTGCTGAATATCAGAAGATCGCACTATGAGCGGTGCCGATACCCCCCAGCCACATCCCATCGATGCGCTCGTCGAGCGCTATCTCGCGTTCCTCACGGCGGAGCGGAACCTGTCGCGGTTCACGATCCGGAACTATGCGTCCGACCTGCGCACGCTGTTCGAGTACCTCAATGCGCGGGGGGTTGAGCCGCTCGCGGTCAGCCGTACCGACTTTCGGGGGTACCTGTCGTCGATGATCGAAGCCGGCGTCGCGCAAGGCAGCATCGTGCGGCGCACGAGCACCGCGCGGTCGTTCTATCGCTGGCTGCGGCTCGAGGGCGTTGTCCGCGATGACCCGCTCGCGAACGTCCGCGGCCCGAAGCAGGCGCGCCGGCTGCCGCACGTGCTCGACGTCGCCGATATCACGGCGCTCATCGCGGCCGCGGACGGAGACGCGCCGGCGGACCTGCGCGACCGGGCGCTGCTCGAGCTGATGTACGCGAGCGGGCTGCGCGTCAGCGAGGCGCACTCGCTCGATGTCGGCAGCGTGGACATGGAGCAGCGCACGGTGCTCGTACGCGGCAAGGGGAGCAAGGAGCGCATGGTCGTGATGGGGGAGCCGGCCAGGCGTGCGCTCG
The DNA here is from genome assembly GCA_036278595.1 of Dehalococcoidia bacterium. Taxonomy (GTDB): domain Bacteria; phylum Chloroflexota; class Dehalococcoidia; order DSTF01; family JACRBR01; genus JADMII01. The sequence continues at coordinate 6,129 of DASUKS010000168.1, read as the reverse complement.
AGCGCTACGGGCGCTCAGGGCGGCCGAAACTCATCAAAGCGGGGAACCGCCGCGGCGACGGCACGTCGACCCGATCAGTGCCGTCGGCGCTCTTCCTGAACCGCGGGGGCACCCGGCTCTCGCAGCGCGGGATCCAGCTCATCGTGAGGAAGTACGCGCTCGCCGCCGGCATCGACGCCCGCGTCCACCCGCACCTGCTGCGCCATACCTTCGCGACGCACCTGCTCGACGGCGGGGCCGAGCTACGGGTGGTCCAGGAGCTGCTCGGTCACTCGAACCCGAACACGACGCAGATCTACCTGCACGTCACGGAGGAGCGGCAGCGGAAGGTCGTCGAGCAGTCGCTGGACGGCATCGCGGCCACGGAGCAGGCGCGGCGAACGCTCGGCGGGCGCCGAAAATAGACGACCGTATTCGCACCACGCTATCGGCCCCGAGTACCATTCGGACAGAGAAGAGAAGCTGATGAATCACCCCTCGGAGGTGTGAGATGCCCCTGTACCTGGCCGACCACCGGCACACGGCCGAGACGTGCCCGACGCAGCAGCCCGAGATGATGCAGATGCTCGGCCAGCACGTCTCGCAGGAGAACGCGAGCAAGTTCGGCATCACGATCCAGTCCGACGTCGTAGTGCCGGGCGAGCATCACCTGATGATGGTGCTCGCTGCCCCTTCCCAGGAGCCGGTGGACAAGTTCATGCAGCCGTTCTCGATGGTCGGGACGGTGGAGGTGACTGAGGTCCGCACCTGCGCGCAGGTCGTCGCCACGGCCCGGTGCTGAGGCTCGCGTGAAGCCAGCGCCGGGCCTGCCCGGGCAGCATGCGCCCAGCGCGGGATGTGCTACGCTACGCGAAATCGCGCGCGAACGACGGGGGTGAGGGCACATTAACCGGCAGGTGGTCCGAGCGTGGGAACTGCTGTACCTCCTCACGTTCCGGGAACTGAAGCTCCGCTATCAGGACACCTTCTTCGGCTTCCTCTGGTCCCTGATCCGGCCACTGCTGCAGGGCGCCGTCCTCTTCGTCGTCCTCCGGAAGTTCATCCGCATCGACGTCCAGGACTACGGCCTCGTCCTTCTGGCGGCGCTCTTCCCGTGGACCTGGTTCCAGACGTCGCTCACCGTCGCTGTGGCCTCGTTCGCCGGTAACGGCCCGCTCATCAAGAAGGTCTACTTCCCGCGCTTCGTCCTGCCCCTGGCGACGGTGATGAACAACGGCGTCCAGTACGCCCTCTCGATCCCGGTGCTGCTCCTCCTGCTGCTCTACTCCGGCTACACGCCGAACTGGACGTGGCTCATCGGCATCCCGTATCTGCTGCTGGTCGAGACGGTGCTCATCATGGGCGTCGTGCTCTTCATCGCCTCGCTGGACGTCTACTTCCGCGACCTGGAGCACTTGACGGACGTCTTCGTCGGCCTCATCTGGTTCTACCTGACGCCCGTGATCTACCCGCTCTCGCTCGTGCCGGAGAAGTATCATACCCTCGTGCTGCTGAATCCTATGGCGTCGCTCGTCGAGGGCTGGCGCGCTCTCTTCCTGCAGAACCAACTCCCGGGCGCGGATCTGTGGCCCGCGCTCGCGTTCGCCGGCATCATCGGGCTCATTGGGGCCGTCTCGTTTAAGACGATGGAGGGTGGGTTCGCCGATGCGCTCTGAGCCGCCGTCCGCCGCGGACATCGGCGCGCTCGACGCGCCCGCTGACATCGGCCGCGCCCGCGCGGGCGAGCGCCGCCCGGCCGCCGACGCGGCCATCGTCCTCGACCACGTCTCGAAGCACTACTCGCTGTCCCTGCAGAAGCAGGCGTCCGACTTCAAGACGATGCTCTTGCACCTGCCGCGCTTCCTGGCTTCGGCGCGGCGTCCGTTCGTGGCGCTTGACGACGTGTCGCTGCAGGTGCGTCGCGGCGAGAGCCTCGGCATCATCGGGCCGAACGGCTCCGGCAAGAGCACGACGCTTCGCGTGATGGCGCGCATCACGCAGCCGACCACGGGCACGGTGACGACGAACGGCCGCGTGTCGGCACTGCTCGAGCTTGGCTCGGGCTTCCACCCGCAGATCACCGGCCGCGAGAACGCCATTCTGAACGCGGTGCTGCTCGGCCTCACGTTGAGCGAGACGCGCGCGGTGCTGCCGGATATCATCGCGTTCTCCGAGCTCGGCGAGTTCATCGACCAGCCGATGCGCACGTACTCGTCCGGCATGTTCTTCCGCCTCGGGTTCTCGGTCGCCGTGCACGTGCAGCCGGAGATCGTGCTGCTCGATGAGGTGCTCGCCGTCGGCGACGCCGAGTTCCAGAAGAAGTGCCTCGACCACATCCACGGGTTGCGCAAGCAGGGTGCCACACTCGTGCTCGTGACCCACGATATGCTGAACCTGCCGATGTTCTGCGACCGCGGCATCCTCATTGAGCACGGGAAGATCACAGACGAAGGGGTGCCACAACAGGTGGTGCACAATTACCTCTCGCGCGTCGAGCGGCTGCTGGCGCTCCACGAGTCGGAGATCGAGCGCCTGCGGCTGGCACAGGCGGCGGCGCCATGATGGTCCGCCTCGACTTCGGCGGCCGGACGTCGGTAGATCGCGCGCTGCGCGTGCGCCCGAGGCGCGAGCCGGGCACGGCGATCCTCGCCGAATGCGCGCCGCGCCTGCCGTTCAAGGACGCCAGCGTAGACGAGATCTTCGTCGACCGGGCGATCGCGCATCGGAACGACATCGCGGACACGCTCGACGAGTTCTGGCGCGTCTCGCGGCCGGGGGCGCTGATCCACCTGACGCTGCCGCACGCGTCATCGGTGCTCGCCGTCACGCGCGACCCGCGTGCGCAACCGATGTTCACGCTCGGCACCTTCAACTACTACGACCCGAACTTCCGTGAGCCGGGCTCGGCCCCGGCGTTCACGGTCGAGCGCGCGCGGCTACACCTCGCCGGCGCTCGCCGCGACGCCTCCGGTCTGGCGCTCGCGCGCGGGCCGCTGTCGCAGTTCATCGAGAAACTGGCGAACGGTAGCCGCGGCGCCCAGTATCGCTTCGAGCGCTGGTTCGCGGGCCTGTTCGGCGGCTTCGAGGAGTTCAGCATCGTGCTCGCCGTCGTGAAGCCGGAGGAGCACCGCATCGCGCCGCGCCTCTACAGCGAGCCGGCGGGAGCAGCGGATCCGTCGCGCCTGCGCGTGACGAGCGATATCGAGCACGAAGCGGCGAGCGTCGAGCCCGGGCCAGAAGATATGGCGCCGGAGCAGACACCGTCTGAAGGGCCGACCGGATCGTCGCTGCCGCAGTCGCCGTTCACGTCCGGCACGTTCGGCGCCAGGCCCGAGGGCGGATGACAACCGAGACCAGCCCGGCCACACCCGACCTCGACTATTCGATCGACGACTTCCTCGCGAGCGATCGTCGCGACTCCGTCTACCTGTACCACGCGCTCGAGGACACGGTGGTCGATCTGGCGACGAAGGTGCCCGGCGGCCGCGTGCTCGATGTCGCGTGCGGCACCGGCAAGCAGGCGATGCGCATCGCCGAGCGCGGCTGCGCCTCCGTCGGCATCGAGGCGTCGATGGAGATGATCGGTGTGGGTCGCTGGCTCTACGGCGAGAGCCAGGCGCGCATGGTGCGCAGCATCGCGGAGTCGCTGCCGTTCGCCGACGCGACGTTCGACCGCGTGATCTGCCAGGGTTCGCTCGACCACTTCGCCGACCCGCACGCCTTCATGCGCGAGGCTGCCCGCATCTGCAAACCGGACGGCCGTGTGATCATCGCGCTCGCGAACTTTGAAGGCGTGTCCTGCCGTCTCGGGCGCCAGGTCGACCGCCTGAAGCGCGCGCTGCACCGGCCGCGGCCGGGATGGCGCCTCTACTGGGAGACGCCGGAGGACCACACCGTGCGCGGTGACCTGCGGTTCGTCCGCTCGCTCGGCGGCGATGTCCTGAAGCTCGAACGAAGCGAGGGCGTGTCGCTGCTGTGGCTGTTCGGGCCATACAGCCGCCTGCTCGAGCTCATGCCCGAGCGTGCGGCGAAGGCTGTGTGGGACACGCTCGACCGCGTCGCGCGGAGGCAGCCGAAGCACGCAGACATGATCATCTCGAGCTGGCGCAGGGTGGACTCCGGGGCATGGAACAAGACGGCGGACTGACGCAGGACTTCGACGCGCACGTGTTCTTCACGTTCGTGCAGATACCAGATGCGCCGTGGATCGAGAACCGCAAGGCGCGCGTTGGGCGCTGGTTCACGATCGCGTTCGCCGAGTCGTGGCTCGCCATCTGGCTCTACCGGGCGAAGATGCGGCTGCGCGACGCGAAGGTGCCGCTGCTTCCTTCCGCGCTCGATGTCGTCGCCCGGTCGCTCTTCCGGGTACAGATCGGCAACCAGGTGCGCATTGGGCCGGGGCTCATGATTACGCACGGCCATGTTGTGATCGACGGCGCGACGACAATCGGCCGCAACTGCCAGATAAATCCGTGGGTGACGATCGGTCTGACGAACAGCAAGAAGGTCGGCTTCTCGCTCGACGGCCCGACCATCGGCGACGACGTCTACATCGGCACCGGCGCGAAGATCATCGGTCCATTGACCATTGGCGATGGCGCACGCATCGGCGCGAACGCCGTCGTCATCCGCGACGTGCCGCCTCGCGCGACCGTCGTCGGCGTCCCCGCGCACGTCGTGGGTCCGAAGCCGGCTGCCGCCGCGCCGGTAATCACGGCGATGCGCGAGGCGATCGCGCAGTACCGGCTGAAGCAGGTATCGTTGCGGGTCATGGTCGACGAGTTGGTGCGTTCGCTCGAACGGCATCCCGAAGCGCTCGACGGCGCCTACCCGCGTGCGCGCGAAGACCTGATCTTTCTCGACGCGGTCGCCGCGACCGGCGGCGACGAATCGCGCCAGGTCGAAGAGGCGATCGACGCGATCGATACGGCGCTCGAAGCGCCGTAGCCTGCCGTCAGGCCGCGAGCGCGTCCCAGGCGATCTTCCCCAGCCGCCCGAGCATGTGGTTGCCCTCGGACGAGCGGCCGGTCCCCGGGCCGGTGCCGCCTTCGCAGAACGCCGACATCACGAACATCCCACGCGGCCCCTTGAACACCGCGCCGCCGGTCCGTACGCCGTTGAGGAACGAGCCGCCCTTCTCCGCGACCCATGCGGCCTTCGGGTCGTCGCCGAGCATGTTCATCTCGTTCCATGGCAGTTCGAGTGACAGCTCGTGGCGATAGTCGCTGCGCCGCATGATCCGCAGCATGTCCTCTGACGACTCCGCGGACACGCACTCGTGCTGGGCGATCAGCGTCAGCGTGCGCACCATCTCGCCGGCCGTGGAGACGGACATCTTGCGCGCATCCAGACCGGCCGAACCGTCGCCCAGCCGCAGGAAGAGCGTCGTCTGCTCGAGCCTGAGGTCGCGCATCGTCCGGTTGATCGCATCGATCCCGACGAGGTCGATGCACATGTTGGTGGCGCTGTTGTCCGAGATCGTCATCATCAGGACGGCCGCGTCGCGCACGCACAGTTCGACGCCGAACGCGAGCTTCGAGAGCACACCCGAGCCCAGGCAGCGATGCTCCGGCCCGTACGTGATGCGATCTTCGAGCGCGAAGCGGCCCGCGGCAACCGCGGTGTACAGGGCCACGAGCACCGGCACCTTGATCAGCGATGCGGTCGGCATCACCGCATCCGCGTCGTGGGCGATCGAAGTGCGCGAACCGAGGTCGAACAGCGCCCACGCGCACGTACCGCTGTACTCGCGGCTCACACGCGAGAGGCGATGTTCGAGGTCCCCGAGATCTGCGCTCACTTGACGACTCCCGCCTCGAGCTCCGCCTCCGTGTACTCGACCTGCTCGTCCTTCAGGTCCGGGTCGTAGGGCGGATCGGGGTAGTTCACGAGCCACGCCTCTTCGTCCCCGATGTTCTCGAGCCCGGTCGCCACGTTCGGCGGGATGAAGAGGCGCTGCGGCTTCGCGGCGTCGAGCACGTGCTCCTGCCGTTTGCCACCGACGTACAGGATGATCTTCATGCGGCCGCGCACGCAGACGTAGCGCGCCGCGCGCACGCGGTGCAGGTGGTAGCCCTTGAACGCGCCGGGGCTCGCCGCCGTCAGGTACGCGGTGGTCTTCGCCCCGTCCTTGTACAGCTCGATGAGCCA
>DASUKS010000167.1:0-4874 GCA_036278595.1 Dehalococcoidia bacterium | reverse complement strand
CACCACACAAATTGATCGCCCATGAGCCGGTGCTACCATTGAACCGATGCCGGAACGCGACGAGGTACAGGCCGACCGCTGGGACGCCATCCGCGGGCGCATGGCGCACCGCCTGCGCAACATGCGCGGCAGCGGCCGCTCCCAGGCGCAGCTCGCCTGGGAGCTGGACGAGCTCGGCTTCCACGTCAGCCAGAGCATGGTCTCCCGCTACGAGCAGGGCCTCGGCGAGGTGCCGCTCACCCTCGAGCGCATCGTCGGCTGGGCCATGTGCTGCGACGCCCTCAGCTCCGAGGACCTCGGCGAGCTGCTCGAGCTCGCCGGCTACACCCTCCCCTTCACGCTCGCCGACATGCGCCAGTTCGATGACCTTCTGCGCCGCTATCGCGCGCTCTCCCGTCCCGACCAGATCGTCCTCCGCCGCCGCATGCTCTGGCACCTCCTCGGGCTGCAGCCGCGCCCGGCGAAGGAGAAGGAGCGGCCGGCATGAGTGATCTCGCGCTGTCCGAAGACACCCGCGTCCAGCTCCGCGACCGCCTGCGCTTCCTGCCACAGGGCGGCGAGCCGCGCCTGCAGGCGCTCCGTTTGCGCACCCTGCTCGAAGAGCTGGGCATCCACTGCGACGAGGCGATCGACCTCCAGGACCTCGACGCCATTCTCCTCATGTCGTCCCATGGCACCGACGCCCTCATCGCGTCGCGGCTCGATGCCGAACAGCGCCACGTCGCGTACGCGCGCATCATCGCCCGCCTCCTCGTCTCCGACCCGCACGCGCCCATCGATGCGAAGATGGAGTACGCCGTCGCTCAGCACGCCGGCACGACACGCGAGCGCGAAGAGGAAGCGATGGTGCTCGGCCTCGCGAGGGCGCTCGTGAAGGGCCGGCTCGATACCGCGCCGCGCCCTCTCTACGACGACGTGCCGAAGCTCACGTTCGCCTTCACCCCGCGCTCCGCCGCGCGCTCGACGCTCGGCGGCCTGCACGCCTGGAGCGTCCTCTGGTACAAGCGCTCCGACCTCTATCGCCGCTTCCGCGCCCGCCGCCGCGTCAGCGACGCCATCGAGCGCATCTGCGTCGTCCTCGACCCGAACCGCGACCCCACCCTCGTCGCCTGACCGCCGCCGGCAGCGCATAACCTTGAATACGCCCGCCGCATGTTCAACCTTGCCGCCTAACCTTGAATATGGCCACGCGTCGATGTGCGGCGGACGCCGCGTCCCGCAGCGCCGGTAGACCCTTGCGCGCCACCGGCGCATGCTCACCGCGACTGCATGCACCGGTGGCCGAAGGAGCGAACATGCCCGCAACGCGCACGCGCGTCGAACTGCTCGCCCAACTCCTCGAGTCCGCGTTCCGCGGACGTACCGCGCACTCATTGCTCGCGAACCTCTCCGACGTCCGCGATGCCGATTGGGACGCGCGGCCGGCGGGCGGCGACCGCACGATCGGCGAGATCGTCGAGCACTGCACGATCGCGGCGGAGCTCTGGCACGACACGCTGCTCGCAAGCGAGCAGCGGACGTACGATGCCCTCTTCGCAGAGCGCCCGCGCGCCGCTGGCCCTGATCCGGCCGCCCTTCGCGAAGCACTGATCGCCGCACACGACCACTTCCTCGCGTCCATGCGCTCGTTCGACGACGCGCAGCTCGCCGACGCACGCCGCGCGCACTACGGGGCGTTGACGTCCGTCGAACGCGCGATCGTGGTGCTCATCGAACACGCCCTCTTCCACGCCGGAGAAATCGGCGTCATCCGCGGCGTCGTCGAGTCGGAGACGCGATAGAGGGGCACGATCGCGATCATCTCTTCCGGCTCACCTCCAACCTCCAACCTCCAACCTCTAATCTCAAACCTCCAACCTCCGGCAGACCACAACGGGGCCCGCTAGATCGTTGCGCGTGCGTCCGGCATGATCTCCCCAACCTCTAACCTCCAGGAGACCACCATGCAGATGCCCGCACTCTCACTCGCCGCCGTGCCCGGCCGGCGCCAGTCGACCGTCGCGCTCGCACGCGAAATCGAGAAGCGCGGCTACAGCGGCATCTACCTGCCGAGCTTCGGCGATGCGATGGGCCTCGCCGTCGCCATCGCGCTGCAGACCGACACGATCACCTTCGGCACGACCGTCCAGCCGATCTACCTGCGTCAACCGTCCGACTTCGCCAGCGCGGCCTCGTTCATCCATGAAGTGAGCGGCGGCCGCTTCCGGTTCGGCATCGGCGTCACCCACGGGCCCGTGATCCAGCGCCTCGGCGTGCAGACCGGCAAGCCGCTGTCCGACATCCGCACGTTCGTCGAGCGCGTGCGCAAGTCCGCGGAGCAAGGCAGCGGCGAGCTGCCGCCCATCGTCCTCGCGACGCTGCGGCAGAAGATGGTGCAGCTCGCCGGCGAGATCGCCGAGGGCGTCGTCTGGGCGAACGGCTCCCGCTCGCACATGGCGGCGTCGCTCGCGCTGCTGCCGAAGGACAAGCGCGACGACCCCGGCTTCTTCGTCGGCGACATGATCCCGACCTGCATCTCCGACGACCGCGATGCCGCCGCCGCCGTGATGCGCCGCACGCTCGTCGGCTACGTGATGCTGCCGAACTACAACAACTACTGGGTCGAGGCCGGCTACGAAGAGGAGATGCGCGGCATCCGCGAGGCGATGAAGGCCGGCGACCGCGACCGCATCCAGGCCTGCATGTCCGAGCGCTGGCTCAAGGACGTCACGCTGTACGGCACCGCGTCCGACGTCCGCGATGGCCTCGAGCAGTGGTACGCCGCCGGCGTCCGCACGCCCATCCTCGTTCCCTCCAGCGCCGCCGGCGGCCAGATGAAGGCCTTCGAGGAGATGTTCGCGACATTCGGCTAGCCGGAACGCGTGCGCTCACGCACGCGGCCCCGCAAGCTCGAACAACCACTCGAACAACCAGAGGAGGAACACCTGCCATGTCTCTTGCCCGCGTCCAATTCTTCTCCATCTCGCTCGACGGCTTCGGCGCCGGCGAACCTCAGAGCCTCGAGTCGCCGATGGGCCACGCCGGCCAACGGCTGCACGGGTGGATGACCGGCACCCGGTGGTGGCACGAGATGATGGGCGAATCGGGCGGCAGCGCCGGGATCGACGACGCCCTCGTCCGCCTGCACGACGTCGGCGTCGGAGCCGAGATCATGGGCGCCGGGAAGTTCGGCTATCCGGGATGGCACGAGAATCCGGACTGGAAGGGGTGGTGGGGAGACAACCCGCCCTTTCACACGCCCGTATTCGTCCTCACCCATCACACACGACCCCCGATCGAGATGGACGGAGGCACGACCTTCCACTTCATCAACACCTCCCCCGCCGAGGCTCTGGCCGCGGCGCGCGAAGCCGCCGGCGATCTCGACGTGCGCATCGGCGGCGGCGCGACGACGATCCGCGAGTTCCTCGCTGCCGGGCTTATCGACCACATGCACATCGTAGTCGTCCCCTTCCTCCTCGGCCGCGGTGCGTATCTCTGGGAGGGACTGGAGGGCATCGAAAAGGGTTATGCGCGCGAGGCCATCTCCTCGCCCAGCGGCGTCACGCACGTGACGTTCACGCGCACCGGCTGAACGGAGCCGGGCGGACGCTTGCTTTCGCCTGAAGCCCGCGCGGCGTATCCTTTACTTCGCCTATAGCGAAACGACAGCCCGAGGAGGCGTACCTATGGACTTCAACGACAACCCCGAAGAGGCCGCATGGCGCAAGGAGGTCCGCGACTTCCTCGACAAGGAGTACCCGCAGGAGCTGCGCCCGGGCGCCAGCCGCCGCACTGGCGGTGGCGGTGACGGCGAAGGGGAGGGGCTCTTCCGCAGCCGCGCCCAGAACGTCGGCGGCGTGATGAAGCAGTGGCGCACGACCCTCGCCTCGCGCGGCTGGGTCGCCCCGGCCTGGCCGAAGGAGTACGGCGGCGCCGGCCTCGACACCAAGCGCCAGTTCATCATGAACGAAGAGTTCGCCGAGTTCGGCGCCATGAACGTCGGCGGCTTCGGCGTCATGATGTTCGGCCCCACCCTCATCGTGCACGGCACCGACGACCAGAAGAAGGAGCACCTCCCCGGCATCCTCAACGGCGAAGTCCAGTGGTGCCAGGGCTGGTCCGAGCCGAACGCCGGCTCCGACGTCGCATCCGTGCAGACGCGCGCCGTCCGCGACGGCGACGACTACGTGATCAACGGCCAGAAGATCTGGACCACCGGCGCCCAGTTCGCCGACATGATGTACATGCTCGCGCGCACCGACCCGGAAGCCCCGAAGCACCGCGGCATCTCCTACTTCATGCTCGACATGCACGCCCCCGGCGTCACCGTCCGCCCGCTCGTCACCATGGCCGGCAGCGCGACCTTCAACGAGGTCTTCTTCGAGAACGTCCGCGTCCCGGCGCGCAACCGCCTGGGCGAGGAGAACCGCGGCTGGTACATCGGCACGACCACGCTCGACTTCGAGCGCTCGTCCATCGGCTCCGCCGTCGGCATCCGCAAGCAGCTCGAAGGCCTGGTCCGCTTCGTGAAGGACCACCCGAGTATCGCCGTCGGCGCTGGCAAGCAGATGACGCAGGCCGCGCTCGCCGACCGCTGGATCGAAGCGAACGTCGCCAAGATGATGTCGTACCGCGTCGTCAGCATGCAGAACGCCGGCCTCATCCCCAACCACGAGGCGTCGATGTGCAAGCTGTTCACATCGGAGCTCGGCCAGCGCATCGCCGCGCTCGGCATGAAGCTCACCGGCCTCTACGGCATGGTCACCGGCGGCCCGGGCGAATACGCCGCGGCCGGACGCTTCGGCGTCGGTTACGTCGGCGCCGTCTCCTCGACCATCGCCGGCGGCACGAGCGAGATCCAGCGCAACATCATGGCCCAGCGCGGCCTCGGC
>DASUKS010000166.1:0-10286 GCA_036278595.1 Dehalococcoidia bacterium | reverse complement strand
CGTCACGCGCGACAACGCGATACGCGAGCTGCGCGAGGCGAAGGACGGCGGCATCGACAGCATCATCGACCTGACGACGCCGGACCTCGGCCGCGACGTCGGGTTCGTGCGCGACGTCGCCCGCGCGTCCGGGATGCAGGTGGTCGTCGCGACCGGGATCTGGCGCGACATCCCGCGCTCGTTCTGGATGCGCGACCCCGACCGCATCGCGGACATCTTCGCGCACGAGATCGAGGTGGGCATCGGCGACACCGGGATCAGGGCGGGCGCGGTCAAAGTCGCGAACGACATGGGCGGCGTCACGCCGGAGGGCGAGCGCGTGCTGCGCGGCGCGGCGCGCGCGTGCATCCGCACGGGCTGCCCGATCAGCACGCACCAGTGGGCGCCGGAGGAGGTCGGCCGGCAGCAGGCGGCGATCTTCGCCGAAGAGGGCGTGCCGATGCACCGGGTGTGCATCGGCCACAGCGCGGACACGACCGACGTGGACTATCTCGAAGAGCTGCTGCGCACGGGGGTGTACCTGTCGATGGACCGCTACCCCGGCGGCGGCGACCGGCCGGACTGGCGGCAGCGCAACGCGACCGTGAAAGCGCTGATCGACCGCGGCTGGGCGCACAAGCTGATGCTCGGACACGACCACGCGCCGGCGCCGCAATCGGTCGCATTCATCCAGAGCGGCGCCAGGCGCCCGACCGAGCCGACGCGCTACCTCTTCGTGACAAGCACGGCGCTACCCGCACTGCGCGCGGACGGCGTCCCGGAGGAGACCATCGACCTGATGATGCGCGACGTGCCGCGCCGCTTCCTCTCGGGCGAGCCGTAGCGGTATCCCATTCGCGGTCGGGGGCGTTGAGTCGTACGAACGCGAGCGCGTGCTGTTTGACACGCGGTTGGCTCTGTACGTCTATACTTCGCCGTGCGCATTCCGCTTGGTATCTTCGCGATCATCTTGTGTGTTGCGTTCGCCGCGTGCGGCGACGCGGCGCGGGAGCAGAGCGACAGCACGCGCACGCCCGCGCCACCGGCCGCGAGCACCGCGACGCAGCTGGGCGGGACGGCGATCGCAGTTGCGGACGGCCCGCGCCGGATCGCCTTCATCTCTGATCGGGACGGCGCGTTTCGCGTCTACACGATGAAGTCCGATGGCAGCGACATCCGCGTCCTGTCCGAACAGGCCGTCGACCAGTTCTCGTCGATCTCGGTGTCGAGGGATGGCACGCAGATCGTGGTCGCCGGAGCTGCCGACGAGAGCGGCACGGATACCGAGGCCGCGCCGCTGTACCGGATGGACATCGTGGACGGGGCGACCGTTGCCATCGGCCAGCCGCCGCCATCGGACAGCGATGTGATCGTCCTGCCCCGGAGCTGGCACGCGGACGACAGCGCGATCGACGTGTCGAACTACCAGGTGTGCTACCTCGTCTTCACCGGGGGCGGCGCCATACGGGAGCAGGACTCTGACATCTGCTTCGAGGGGAACATCGCCGCGAAGTCCGCGGCCGGCGGCATCGCGCTGACCGCGGGCGATCAGTTACTTGTCGCCCGAGACGGCGAGCCTTCGAGCGCGAAGCCTATCGACCAGATCCTGCCGGACACCGGCGAACCAGACCCATTGGGTGGCCTTGGGCTGCTCGCGCTGCAACTGTTCGGCGCATGGCGGCCGCTCTGGTCTCCTGACGGCGCGCAGATCGTGTATCTCGACGACAATGCCGCCGGCGGGAAGGCCGGGCTCGCGATCATCGACGCCGGCGGCGGGACATCGCATCTGCTCGTACCAACCACAGACGACCAGATGCTGATCCCGGGCGACTGGATTGACGACGGCGCGACGTTGCTCTTCGCCGGGCAAGACAGCGGGTCGTCTATCGGCGCGGTCGACCTCAAGAGCGGTGCTACGCGGGTGCTCGCCGGCGGCGACGGGCACACGTACGTCAGCCCGCGGGTGGTGGTCGAAGCAGCCGCCCCGAAACGCTCGACCGCACCGCCGATCGCCGCGACGCAGACGGCCGAGTTGAAGGCGCGTCTCGCGGGTGAGCCTGGACTTCTCGTGTACGACAGCGACTCTCGCCACGCGGCGTTCACGTCGCGGCCGGACGGCACGGACGAGCGGATGCTGAGCGCGTTCGCCGGCTACACGTCGTATATCTCGGACGATGGCCGGCTGCTCTTGTTCGCCCCTTTGGGACACGGGCCCGGCGTCATTCTCGACACCAGAACGGGCGCACAACGCGACCTCCCGAGCGCGGACGAATCGCCGGATGGCGCTCGCGTGGCGTTCTGGGATCCATCGCCCGTCCGCGCAACGCCGGTGGCGCCGAACGGCCTTCTCTACCCGTCCGTGACGCTGACGATCGAGGACGTGGCGACGCACGCGCGGCGCACATTGCCGGCCGAGAAGGCTTATGCCGACGTCGAACCGGCGTGGTCGCCGGATGGGAAACGAATCGCGTACTTCCGGGTGGGCCCGCCCGACCGACCAGGGACGAACGCGCACTGGGACCTGATGGTGATCAACGTGGACGGAGGTGCACCGACGCGGGTGGCGACGATTACAAGCCGGCTCGACGCAAGCGGGCCGCTCGCGTGGTCGCCGGACGGGACGAAGATCGCGTTCGTCGACGACCAGCTTCGTATTGCTGCCGCCGATGCGAGCGGTACCCGCGACTACGGTGTACCGGCGACTGCGGTCTCGTGGTCGCCGGATGGCAAGACGCTCGCCGTCCGCGAGAGTGGACTCTCTCTCGTGGACGCAGCGACCGGCGACGCGACCGAGCTGACGCAGGACGTGGGCGGAGGGAACTTTTACTCGCCCGCGTGGTCACCGGACGGACAGTGGATCGCGTACGCCGGCTCGGCCGGCATGCTGCAGGCGCTGAACGTAGCGACGCGCGGCATCGTCCGGACGGAGAACGAAGCGGATGCGATCGCCTGGATCCGGCAGTAGACCGGTATCCCATTCGCGGTCGATCGGCTACGCTCGTTGTCACCGGCAGGCGACGAGCGAGGAGCGAGCATCATGGCGCGACGGCTGTGCATCGGCGTGAACTGGCAGGGTGAGTTCGACCGCGAGAAGGTCTTCGAGCGCGTGAAGATCGCCGACGACGCCGGCGTCGACGCCTGCCTCGTCGCCGAGGCGTGGGGCCGCGACGCCTTCACGCTGCTGACGCAGCTCGCCGAGCGGACGAACCGCATTAACCTCGGCACCGGCATCGTCAACTACTACTCGCGCAGCCCCGCGGCGCTCGCGCAGCACTTCGGCACGCTCGACGAGCTGAGCAACGGCCGCATGATCATCGGGCTGGGGGCATCGAGCGCGAACGTCATCGAGCACTTCCACGGCATCGACTTCAACCCGCCGCTCGCCCGGATGCGCGAGGTCGTGACGATCATCAACATGCTCATGGCGAACCAGCCGCTGGAGTTCAAGGGCAAGGTGTTCCACATGGAGCGCGGCTTTACGCTGCGCTTCCGTCCCGTGCGCGAGCACATCCCCGTCTACATCGCGTCGTTCCGTCCGGCGGCGACGAAGGTCGTCGCGCAGATCGCGGACGGCTGGATGCCGACGATGATCCCGATCCAGCAGGCGAAGGCGGAGACCGACAAGTTCCTCGGCTACGTGCGCGACGCCGGGCGCGACCCGTCGCAGATGACGGTGCGGTTCCTCGGCGTCACCGTGGCGAAGGACCGCGAGCGCGCGCTGCAGGCGTCGAAGGCGGGCACGGCGTTCTACATCGCGCGGATGGGCGACTTCTACTACCAGCAACTCTCCGACATGGGCATGGCGGACGAAGCGAACGCGATCCGCCGCGCATGGAAGGAAGGCGGCTCGGGCGCCGGCATCGCCGCGGTGACGGACGAGCTGTCGAACTCGCTGGGGTTCATCGGCGACGTCGACGAGTGCCGCGACCGCCTGGCCGAAGAAGAAGCGGCCGGGATCAACCTGCACAATGTCGGCGTCTCGGGGTATTCGCCGGTCGAGGAAGGCAAGATCCTGGAGCAGTTGCAGAAGTAGGCGGGCTGGTCGGTGGCCGGTGGTCGGTGGGTTGCTCTTCCCCCGACCTCATGTCACCTAGGCCCGGGTCAGCCGGCCGGCAACTCTCCGGTGAGCGACGCGCGCTGCGAGATTTCGATCCAGTTGCCGTCGGGGTCGCGGACGAATGAGATCCGCGCGGTCGAGCCGAGCGTGAGCGGCGCGCGGCCCTCCGTGCCGCCGCGCGCGGCGATGCCCGCGTGCTCGGCATCGACGTCCCACACCTGCACGGTGATGTAGCGCAGGCCGCGCGCCTGCATGCGGCCGACCTGCTGCGCGGAGGCGTCCTGCTCGACGAGGAGCAGCGAGTCGCCGCAGCGGTAGGCGTGCTCGCCGGCGCGCTCGAACTGCATCGCGTCGCCGTAGAAGCGATCGAAGGCGGCGGGATCCCGTACCACCAGGCGGACGGCGATGCCCTCGATGCCATCGTGCCCGCGCGGCACGAGCGTCACGCGGTTGCCGTCCGGATCTTCGAGCGTCTCCGGCGCGGTGATGCCGTCGCGCGCGATGATGATCTCGCGATAGCCGGCGAGGCCGTCGTCCGCGAGCGGGTCGCGGGCATCGTTGATCTTCAGCACCGAGCCGTTCATCGCGTGGCGGTGCTGACGCACGCCGCCGCCGAGCGGGAGCGTCTCTTCGAACTTCAGGCCGATGCGCTGCTGCCAGAACTGGAGCATGGCGGGCGCGGCGTTCGTGAAGAGCCCGACGTCGATGTGATCCTTCGCGAGGCGCATCAGGCCGCCGTCTCCTTCCCGTCCTCGAGGCTGCGGGCTACGACGGTCGCGCCGCTGCCGTTCGCGAAGCGCGCGATGTTGATCGATCGCGCGAGGTCCGGCGAGCCGGAGTAGTGGGCGAAGTGCGGCGCCCGGCCGACGCGCTCGCGGCGGTCCCAGTGCCCGAGCGCGACGTAGTCTGCTTCCAGCGCCGCGATGTCCTCGTCGCGGATCAGCCACGCGCGGTGCAGGTCGTGCGGGCCGGAGACGTAGTGACCGTGCGCCATGACGATGCGGCGCCGGCCGGTGGCCTCGCGCGGCGCGGGGAGCGGGTGCTTGTCGTCGTAGGTCTCGTGCGGCTCGCCGAGCACCTCCAGGCCGAGGTCGTCGAAGGCCACAGACGCGTCCGGCAGCCCGAGCACGCGCACGCGCTCGAGCGCGGGGAGCCGATGGTACGGCGAGCCGGCGATCAGCGGGTCGTGGTTCCCGGGCAGGATCACCGTCTGGAACATCGCGCCGTCGAGGATCGCCGCGACGTCGCGCAACAACTCGTCGGACAGCTTGCTGTGGTCGAAGATGTCGCCGGCCAACAGCAGCACGTGCACCTGCGCCTCGGACGCCGCCTCCACCACGCGTCGCAGGCCGCCGATGCCGCGGTCGCCGCCATCGCGCCCGATGTGCAGGTCAGAGCTGTGCGCTGCCGTTAGTTCCCCGATCATCTCACCCAAGTCGCCTGGCCTTGCTCGTGCGCACTACCATCACCGCCGGTACGCCGTGATCGTGTACCACGGCTTGCCTCCCGGCGGATCCTTAGCCAGCGCAAACACCCGCGCCAGGTCGCCCGCGCGCACGTCCTGAAACCCTCCGCGCTCGAACATCGCCACGACATCCTCAACACTCGATGCCCGCATGCCGGGCAGCGCCGCGCGGGTGTCCTTCGTATAGTGGCGCTCGAACAGGCCCTCCTCGGCGGGTTCCTCATCGGGCTCGCCCGCCCACCAAAAGCTGTCGACTGCGACCGCGCGGCCACCCGGCCGGAGCAATCCCAGCCATGCGCCCAACGCGCGCTCCGGCTCGCGAAGCGTCCAGATGAAGTGCCGCGAAATAATCGAATCGAAGCTGGCCGCCGGGAACGCGGGCTCGACGGCGTCGCCCTCGACGAACGTGACATCAAGCTCACGGCGCTGGGCCTCGTCTCGTGCCTCCGCGAGCATCCCGGTCGATGCGTCGAGGCCCGTCACACGATGGCCGAGGCTGGCAGCGATCAGCGCGATAAACCCCGTCCCCGTCGCGATATCGAGCACGGCCGCTCGCGGTGGGGGCAGCAGCTCCCGTACCGCATCGACCCAGGCGGCGTACTCCGCGCTGTCGCGCTCCGGCACATTCCCGGGGTGCGCTTCGTACCCGGACGCGACCGTATCCCAGAACGCGGTGATGTTGTTCTGCGCCGCATCAGCGTCACTGGCCGTCACGCGCGATCTCCCACTTCCAACATCCAACCTGCAACTTCGCATACCAACGCAAAGCACGTCCGCTCAGCCCGATGCGCGCAACTCGCAGACGGTGCCAACGAATGATCACTCCCCCAGCCACCAGCGCCGCCGCATCGGCTGCGGGACGTAGCGCAGGCCAAACTCGCCGAGCGCGACGCCGCGGATGTGGTCGACCGCCTGATCGATTGAGTCCGTGACGAGCACGCGGTCGAGGTCCTTCGCATCGATCGTCTTCGCCGGGATTAGCGTACCGCGGATGAACTCGATGAGCGGCGACCAGTAGTGCGCGCCGAAGAGGACGACCGGGAAGTCGCGGATCTTGCCCGTCTGGATCAGCGTCACCGTCTCGAAGATCTCGTCGAGCGTACCGAAGCCGCCCGGCATCGCCACGAACGCGTACGAGTACTTCACGAGCATCACCTTGCGCACGTAGAAGTGCTTGAAGGTGACCCATACGTCGAGGTACGGGTTCGGCGCCTGCTCCTTCGGCAGCTCGATGTTGCAGCCGACGCTGCGGCCCTGCACGTCCTTCGCGCCGCGGTTCGCCGCCTCCATGATCCCCGGCCCGCCGCCGGTCATCACCGTGAAGCCGGCGTCCGCGATCGCCGAGCCGATGCGCCGCGCCAGGTCGTAGTACTCATGCCCTTCGGGGAAGCGCGCGGAACCGAAGACCGTCACACACGGCCCGACAAAGTGCAGCTTGCGATAGCCCCGGAGGATCTCGAGGAAGATCTTCCCCGCCTCGAACAACTCGATGTCACGCCGCCGCGGTCCGGCGAGGAAGTAGCGCTCGTCGGGGCTGCCCTCGACCTTGCCCCACTTCGCCTCGACGCCATGCGCATCCGCCGGGCGGACCTGTTCGTTACTCAACGCCGGAACGCACGGCGACCGTTACGCATCGGCGCGCCCACCGTCCGGAACATCGATGACGTACAGCCACGAACCGTCCGCCTGGCGTCGCGCAACGTCGGACGTCGTGCCGCTCTGGTCGATCGGCGCCCCGCCCGGGTCGGTCGCCTTCAGCGTCCAGCGGCTGAAGATGATCGCGATGTCGCCGCTGTGCAGGTAGTCCGTCGACAGAAACTCCAACGTCGGGTTCATCGTGAGGAATCCCTGCAGCGAGCCGCGGATCTCGTCGGCGCCGGTTGCCGTCGGCCCGCCGGGGACGCGCAGGACCGCGCCGGGCTCGTACAGGCTCATCAAACCTTCGATGTCACCCGCGTTGAACCGTTCGCCCCAGAGCGCGTGCAGGTCGAGGGGGCTCTGCGCCGTCGTCTTCGTCGCCATGATCGACTCCTTTCGTGGCCGCAGCGAACAGCCGAACAGCGCGAATCTACACGCCGCGCGTCGTGCGCACAACGCGCCGGATCGCGCCGCCGACGAGCGACGCGATGTGCGCATGACGGGCTACCCAAGTTGTGAACTGCGTCACACGTCAGCGTGAAGAACATCACATTGCTCGTGATAGGCGTCACAGTTAGCACCGAGGGTAGTACTGACGCGGGCAAGTTGCATGCCATCACCGCCTCTTCTCTTGACAGCCGTTCGGAGTATTTTCCACAGTGCTGGCACAACGATCGGTCACTGCCAGACCGAGGGGAGGTCTCATGCCTATCGAAGCCCATATCGATCGCGACGGCGGCAACCTGCACGAGGTGCGCGGCACGCCCATATTCGACGTCGCGGGCCGCAGGATCGGCGTCATCCGCGACGTCTACCTCAATGACTCCACCGAGCGTGCGGAGTGGGCCGGCATCCGCACCGACCTCTTCGGCGTGCGCCTGCGCCTGGTGCCGCTGCAGGACGCCGAGAAGCACTATCCGGGGATCCAGGTGCCGTACGAGCGGCGCGATATCCTCGGCGCGCCGGCGCCGAGCCGCGACGGCCACCTGACGCCGGAGCAGATCGACCTGCTCCAGCAGCACTACCACCTGAACGGGCACGCCGTGCGCTGACCGCGCACTCCGCACGAACGCAGAACGGCCGCCCATCGGCGGCCGTTTGTTTGCTGTTGTGACTTCGCACTACCGCGCCAGCGCGGTAACTGGGTCGATCGTCTCAGCATCCAGCGCCACAGATGAAGCGCGCCCCTGTCAGACGAAGTCGTAGTCCGCGGGGTCCGGCTCCTTCGTGCAGCGCCAGTACTCGATGAGGTTGAACGGCCAGTTCTGCGACACGCGGCCGTTGTCGTTCTTGTACCAGCTGTTCACCGTCGAAGCGCCCCACGCGCGCTGCCGGTTCGCGGCATCGATGCGCTCGTTGTACGCGTCGTGCACGTCGCGCCTGGGCTCGAGCGCGCGGTGGTCGCCCTCGAACAGCATCTTCAGGCAACCGAGGATGTACTGCACGCCGCACTCGGAGAAGTAGATGATGCTGCCGTTGACGACGATGTTCGTGTTGGGCCCGTACAGCATGAAGAAGTTGGGCATGTTCGGGACGGTGACGCCCAGGTAGGCGCGCGCCTCGCCCGACCACTGCTCCTCGAGCGACGCGCCGCCGCTGCCAACGACCTTCATCGGCGCCATGAAGTGCGACGCGCGGAAGCCGGTGCCGTAGATGATCACGTCCGCCGGGTGCAGTTCGCCGTCCGGCGTCACGACGCCATCGCGCGCGATCTCCCGGATGCCGTCCGAGATCAGCCGCACGTTGTCGCGCTTCAGCGCCTGCGCCCAGCTCCCGTTGTCCAGCACGATGCGCTTCGCGCCCGGCGGGTACTTCGGCAGCACCTTCGGCAGCAGGTCGGGGCGGTCCGCGAACTGCGCCGAGATCACCATCGACAGCAACTTCCGCAGCTCGTCGTTCCGCTCGCCGACCGCTTCGGTGTTCGCCGGCCAGCCCTCGTCCACCTCGACCGCCGGCAGGAGGCCGTCGGACGTCGTCCAGAAGAGCCACGAGCGGTACCAGTGCTCGTACGTCGGCAGGTTGTGGAAGAGCCAGCGCATGCCTTCGGGCACGGCATCGTGGTAGTGCGGCACCGGGAAGAACCACGGCGGCGTGCGCTGATAGACGTCGACGTGCGCGGTGTCCGGCGCGATCTCCGGCACGAACTGCACCGCACTCGCGCCGGTCCCGATGACGGCGATTCGCTTGCCCTTGAGATCGACCGTGTGGTCCCAGCGTGCCGAGTGGAACGATGGCCCGGCGAACGACTCCGTCCCGGGGATCTGGGGCATCTTCGGGCGGTTGAGCTGGCCTGTGGCGCAAATGATAGCCTGCGCGTCCATCGTCTCCTCGGCGCCGCCGGCCGTCCGCAGGCGCATGTGCCAGCCCTTGCGGTCGTCGTCCCAGTCGGCCTCGACGACCTCGGTGCCGAAGCGGATGTGCTCGCGCAGGCCGTACCGCTCGACGACCTCGCGGAAGTAGTCGAGCAGCACCTGCTGAGGCGAGAAGTGGTTCGGCCACTCGACGTCCTGCGCGAAGGAGTAACTGTAGAAGGCGTTCGAGACGTCGACACGGGCGCCCGGGTACGTGTTCTCGTACCAGGTGCCGCCGACGTCGGCGTTCTTCTCGATGATGGTGAACGGCACGCCGGCCTGCTTCAACCGCACGGCGGAGACGATGCCCGACATGCCGGCGCCGACGATCACGACGCTGAAGGCGAGCTGCGGGTCCTTGTGCCATGCCGGCGCGCGCGGGTCGATGCCATCCGGCTGCAGCTCCTCGTAGAAGAAGCGCACCTGCTCGTCGGTGGCCTCGGTGCCGGTGATCCAGTTGGTGATCGTGCGGACGGTCGCCTCGGACGAGGGCGCGGGGACGCAGCCGCCGTCGACGAACTTCCGCAGCGCGTCGAACGCGAGAGCCTTCGCGCGCTCGGTCTGGTCCGGCGTCATGCCGCCGTTCGCCGCGCCGGGCGCGGTCATGGTCGGGCGCAGGTCGGCCTCCAACAGGCCGAGGTCGCCCGTGGCGTGCGCGAGCGCCGGCAGCAGCGCGGGGAGGAACGCGTCGTCCAGCACGCGCCGCAGCATCTCGTCGTCCGCCTCCACCCGCTCGCGCGGCAGTGTGCTCGCCATGTGGTCATCCCTCCGGCTGGTGATCGTTCGCCCGATGCCC
>DASUKS010000165.1:0-9853 GCA_036278595.1 Dehalococcoidia bacterium | reverse complement strand
CGGCCGCGGCTGACCGATTTCGCACACCCGATAGCACTGGCAAAACGGCGTTATCGGCGTGAAACGCCGCCGCTGTCAGACTGGATGGCAGAAGCGCAATGCATCCAGGAGGACAGCCATGACGAGCGGACCCGCGGACCGCGGTGACAACCCAATCATTGGCGGCCACTATGGCGGCACGCAGTCGAGCGCTTGGGGCTCCGAGTACGGCCAGCGCTCCGTGGAGAACGACGCCGGGAACACGTCGGAGCCGGGCCGCGGCCCAACGGAGAACAGGACGCAGCAGATGACCAACGAAGTCGAACAGAAGACCGACCAGGCGCGCACCGAGGCGCAGAACAAGGCGGACGACGCGAAGGTGCGCGTCGAGCAGGGCAAGGAGCAGGCAGCGAGCGGCATCGGCAGGGCCGCGGACCAGATGCGCAGCAAGTCGCACGAGCAGGGCGGCGCCGCCGGCCAGTTCGGCGAGAAGGTGGCGGACCAGCTCGACAAGACGTCCCAGTACCTGCACGAGCATGACACCGACGAGATGATGCACGACTTCCAGGATTACGTGCGCCACCATCCCATGCAGGCGGTGGTGGGTGCGACCATCACCGGCTTCCTGCTGGCGCGGATCCTGCCGTAGGCAGGGCCACTGCTGACATAACACAAGACCGCCGATTTCGGCGGTCTTGTGTTATCGCACGTGATCGCGGGTGTCAGACGCCGTTCGTCTGCGACTGGTCCTTCCGCTCGAACGGACGCTCGGCGTCGCCTTCGTGCCACAGCTCCTGCCGCAGCACGGTGATCTCGCCCGGCGCGCTAATGCCGATCTTCACGCGGTCGCGCTCGACCCCGAGCACGCGCACGAGGATGTTCCCCGAGATGATGATCCCCTGGTCCACTTTGCGGGTCAAAATCAGCATCCTACTGCTCTCCTTCGCCTGGCCGGACAGGCCATCCATGGCTGAGCAAAGGCGCGCACCGAGAGCCGCGCCTTGCCACACATGTATCGGCAGGGGCAGGCGGCTTCTGTTGACGCTCGGAGGAGAGTGAGGGGTGGGCACCCAGCGTCGGCTGGGTGCCCGAACGGCGGACGCAAACGAGAGGACACGGGGTGTCCGGCCTCTCGGCCTCAGCGAGATGTATTGCGGGCGATCTGCGTCGTGGACTCCGCCACCCGGAAGAGCACGATCACGATTTCGAGGTAGATGCGGGCGATGATCGCGTAAAACAGGAAGATCACCGGCGAGATGATCAGCAACAGAAGGCCGAGAGCCGGACTTTCTGCGAGGCCGGCCACGATGACCACCAGCGCGCCGATCCCGGCGATGACCAGGAAGATCCCGTATACGAGTTGGATGATCGACGGCGTGACGAACGAGCTGAACGAGAAATCGAAGAGCTTCCCGAAGAACCCACGTGGTATGGGACTGCTGCCGGCGGCCGAGGCCATGAGAAACCTCCTTCGTAGGAGAAAAGCACCAGGTCACTCGCCTCGATGCTGACGCCGAAACTATCACGCTTGCTTGGTTGTGTGAAAGAAGCTGGCTCCGCCGACTTGACATCGCGCGGATCGCGGGTGGTGGGCCCGGCAGGATTCGAACCTGCGCGCCACCGGTTATGAGCCGGGTGCTCTGCCGCTGAGCTACGGGCCCGCACCCGGATTCTATCCGCTGCCGCGCCCGGCGTTCGTGTTGACCTGCCGCTCGCCGGGCCAGAGAATGAGCGATATTCAGGAGGGGAGCATGGCTCCGTCCACCGGCGTCGATCGAGGCCAGCGCGGCGAGCAGGCGAAGGCCGCCCGCCGCGAGGAGATCCTCGATGCCGCCCGCCGCGTCTTCGCCGCCCGTGGCTTCCGCGGCACGACGATCGCCGACATCGCTGACGAAGCGGGAATCGCGCTCGGCACGATCTACCTCTACTTCCCCTCGAAGGAGGCCGTCTTCGGCGCGCTCAACCAGCGGCTCGGCGTGCTGATCGCCGAAGCGCTGCGCAGCGAATCGCCCGCGGTCTCGCTCGAAGACACCGTGGCCCGTCGCGTCCGCGCGACCTTCGCCGCCTGTGCGAGCAACCGCGACCTGGTCCGGCTGTTCGTGCTCAATACGGACCCCGGCAGCGCCGTCGAGCGCCGCATCCGCGCGCAGGAGAACACGCACAACCGTCCAATGGCCATCGAGATCGCGCAGGGTATCGCGGACGGCACGATCCGCCGCTGCGATCCCGCGATCGCTGTGCGCCTGGTGTACGGCGTCGTGCGCATGGCCGTGTACGAGGCGTTCGTCGTCGGCGATGGCTCCCACGCCGACGCGTATCGCGACGCTTGCGCGGCGATGATCGCGGCCTACCTCCGGCCCGAACCGGCGAGCTAGCTGCGCGCCCGCGCGGCCACCGATAGACTTCGGCCGTGCACGAATCCCTGATCGGGCGGCCGACGCCGATTCACATCACCAAGTATGACGGCTCGTACCACCGCCGCTGGCCGGCGCGCTTCGTGCTCTATCGGCCGTCGCTCTACCTTCTGAGCGAGATCGTCGGCGGCACGGTCACCCGCACGCCGGAGCCCGCCGATGACCCGCGACCGATGCCCATCAAGTGGCCGGGCGAGATCTACCTCTTCGACGACCGCTGGTACAACGTCTCCCGCATCCAGCGCGAAGGGCGCTGCTGGTACTACGTCAACATCGCGACGCCGGCGGAGTTCGACGGCGAGCAGTTCCACTGCATCGACCTCGATCTCGACGTCGCGTGGTACACCGACGAAGCGCCGCGCGTCCTCGACGAGGATGAGTTCCTCGCGCACAGTAGGGCGATGCGATACCCTGCCGACGTTGTTGAGCGGGCGCGCACCGCCGTGGACGATGTCCTCGGGCTGATCGGAGAGCGCGCCTTTCCATTTGATCGAGCATGATTCGCGACGACCTCACGGCGATGGTCGAGCAGGCGGCACAGGCGGCGATGGACGCCGGTGCGCTCCCGCACGTCGTCCTCCCCGAGGTCACGATCGAGCGTCCGGCGCGCCCCGAGCACGGCGACTACGCCACTAGCCTGCCGCTGCGGCTCGCCCGCGCCGCGCGCGCCAACCCAATCGAGATCGCGAAGCTGATCGCCGCGCGCCTTCCACAGAGTGACGCCCTCGCCGCGGCCGAAGTCGCGGCGCCCGGGTTCGTGAACTTCCGGCTCTCCGAGCGCTGGCTCGCCGGCCAAGTCGATGCCGTCATCGCTGCCGGCGCGGCGTTCGGCGACGTCGTGATCGGTGATGGCCGCCGCGTGCAGGTCGAGTTCGTCAGCGCCAATCCCACCGGCCCCCTCACCGCGGGCAACGGCCGCGGCGCCGCGATCGGGGACGTGCTCGCGAGCGTGCTGCAGGCCGCCGGCTACAACGTCGAACGCGAATACCTGGTCAACGATGCCGGCACGCAAACCGAGGTCTTCGGCCGCACGCTGCTCGCGCGCTACCAGCAGCTCTTCGGCAGGGAAGTCGAGCTTCCGGCCGACGGCTACCCGGGCGCGTACATGATCGATGTCGCTCGTCGCATCCAGGACGAATTCGGCGCCCGCTACGTCGACGCACCCGCTGACGCGGCGCCGCCCGAGATGGTGCTGCGCGGCATCGATGTCATGGTGGAGTCGATCGAAGACGACATGAAGGGGCTCGGCGTCCGGTACGACGAGTGGTTCCGCGAGCGCTGGGTCTACGAGAACGCGGACATCTACGACGCGGCCATGAAGCTCCTTCGCGAGAAGGGCTACCTCGTCGAGAAGGAAGGCGCCCTCTGGTTCGCCTCGACCGAGCTGGGCGAGGACAAGGATAACGTCGTCATCCGCAGCACCGGCCGCCCCACGTACTTCGCGTCGGA
This sequence comes from Dehalococcoidia bacterium, assembly GCA_036278595.1. Taxonomy (GTDB): domain Bacteria; phylum Chloroflexota; class Dehalococcoidia; order DSTF01; family JACRBR01; genus JADMII01. The sequence goes on along the minus strand of DASUKS010000165.1, from coordinate 6,011 downwards.
CATCGCCTACCACTACGACAAGTTCGTGCGCCGCGGCTTCGACCGCGTGATCGACATCTGGGGCGCCGACCACCAGGGGCACGTCTCGCGCATGAAAGCAGCCGTCGCGGGCGTCGGTGTCGACCCCGAGCGGCTCGAGATACTGATCTACCAGCTCGTCGCGTTCCGCCGAGGCGAAGAGCTCGTGCGCCTCTCGAAGCGCGCCGGGAACATCGTGCTGATGCGCGACGTCGTCGAGGAGGTGGGCCGCGATGCCGCGCGCTTCTTCTTCCTCGCGCGCTCGGCCGACAGCCAGATGGAGTTCGACCTCGAGCTGGCGAAGAAGCAGGCGGCCGAGAACCCGGTCTACTACGTGCAGTACGCGCACGCCCGTATCGCCGGCATCCTCACAAATGCCGCCGAGCGAGGCTTCTCGTCGGAAGACGGCGATGTCGCGCTGCTCGGCCACCCGATGGAGCTCGAGCTGATCCGCAAGATGCTCCAGCTGCCGGAGCTGGTCCAGCTCATGGCGCACAACCTCGAGCCACACCACCTGCCGCACTACGCGCAGGATCTTGCGACCGCATTCCACGCCTTCTACACCGAGTGCCGCGTGCTCGATGCGGACAACCCGGCGCTGTCGTCCGCGCGGCTCAAGCTCTGCGACGCCGCGCGCCTCGCCCTCGCCCGCGCGCTCACGCTGATGGGCGTATCTGCGCCCGACCAGATGTAGCGGTGCCGGCGCGGCTGCTTCGCCCGGCGCTCTGCGCGGTCCTGGCGGGGATCATCGGCGGTGCATTGGTCGCGTGCGGCAGTAGCCGCGGCGGCGGCGAGCGCCTTATCGTCTACGAGGCGTCGAAGGACAGCGTCACCAACATCTACACCATCGATCCGGCGGACGGCACGACGAACCAGCTCACGCACGGCACGGGCTTCGACGGTAATCCCGCGTGGTCGCGCGACTACACGCGCATCATCTTCGCCTCCAACCGCGACGGACAGGCGCAGTACGACCTGTACACGATGAACGCCGACGGCTCCGGCGTCCGCCGCCTGACCGATACGCCGGGCGGCGAGTACAGCGCGAAGTACTCGCCCGACGGCACCTCGATCGCCTACGTACTGCAGGACGGCTCCGGCTGGATCGTGCGCGTCATGGACGCCGACGGCCGCAACCAGCGCCAGGTCGCAGGGCCGTACGAGTTCGCCGAGTTCCCGTCGTGGACGCATGACGGCTCGCAGCTCTACTACTCCGCGATCGAGCAGGGCGGCGGAAGCGGGCCCGGCTATGGGCGCGCACACATCTACTCAGCCAATGTGAAGACCGGGGAGGTGCGGACGCGCATCGAGACCGCCGGGCCGGACGTCTGCCCGCACTTCTCGCGCGACGGATCGCGGCTGACCTACGCGGCGCCGAACGGCTCGAACGACCTCGATATCTTCGCGCACGACATGGCGTCGACGGATACGAGCGGGGCCCACGACACTGCCCTCACGACGGACCCCGCCCGCGACGACTACGGGAACGCCTCGCCGGACGACCGCACAATGGTCTTCGTCTCCGACCGCGACGGCAACCCGGAGCTGTACCTGATGGAGCGTGACGGCAGCCATGAGCGCCGCCTGACGAACACCCCGGGGCTCAGCGAGAACGTCCCCGACTGGTAGCTGCCGGTCGATAGCGGTATTCCCCGGGCCGGTTGTATGATCCGATCCCACACTGGTTGACCGTCTATTCGCATTTCGCGCGCTGGTTAGGAGTCGTTGCGAGGTATGAAAGAGTACAAGACGGAGCAGATCAGGAACGCTGTCCTGCTCGGCCACGGCGGCACCGGCAAGACCTCCGTCGCGGAGGCGGCGGCCTTCCTCTCCGGCGCCATTAGCCGCATGGGACGGGTCGATGACGGCAACACCGTCTCCGACTTCGAGCCGGACGAGGTGAAGCGCAAGATCAGCCTCAGCCTCTCCCTCATCCCCGTCGAGTGGTCCGACCATAAGATCAACCTCATCGACTGCCCCGGCTATACGGACTTCGTCGGCGAGGTGCAGAGCGGCATCGCCGCCGCCGACTTCGGCATCATCGTCGTCGACGCGGTGTCCGGTGTGCAGGTCGGCACCGAGCAGGCATGGATGCACGCCGAGCGTGCGCGGCTGCCGCGCATCCTCTTCGTGAACCGTATGGACCGCGAGAACGCGAACTTCGACCAGGCGCTCGCGCAACTGCAGCAGCGCTACGGCAAGCGCGTCGCCGCGTTCTCGCTGCCGATCGGCTCACAGGACAGCTTCTCCGGCGTAGTCAACCTGATCGACCAGAAGGCGTACGCCGGCGACAAGGGCAACGCTGGCGACGCGCCCGCGGACATGGCGGACGCCATCGCAGCCGCGCGCGAGCAACTCATCGAGGCCATCTGCGAGGCGGACGACGACGTGATGGCGAAGTACCTGGAAGGCGAGGATCTCGGCGAGGAAGAACTGATCGCGGCGCTTCGCAAGGGCATCGCCACCGGTACGGTGTATCCGGTATTCCCCGGTTCCGCGCTGAAGAATGTCGGCATCGGCCGCCTGCTCACCGCGCTCATCACCGAATGTCCCTCGCCCGCCGATGTTGCGCCACGCGTCGCGCAGGGCGCGTCAGGCGACGAGCCGCTGAAGGCGGACTCCGGCGCGCCGCTGGCCGCGCTCGTCTTCAAGACCGCCGCCGACCCCTTCGTCGGCAAGCTGACGTACCTGCGCGTGCTGTCCGGCACGCTGAAGGGCGATTCGCATGTCTGGGACGCCAACCAGGACGCCGACGAGCGCGTCGGACAGATCATCATCCTGCGGGGCAAGACGCAGGACCACGCGCCGAACCTCGCGGCCGGTGACATCGGCGCAGTCGCGAAGCTCGCCCACACGGCGACGGGCGACACCGTCTGCGCGAAGGAGCACAGCGTCAAGCTGCCACCGATCGAGTTCCCGCGTCCGCCGTTCAACGTCGCCGTCACGCCGAAGGGCAAGGCAGACGTGGACAAGCTCGGCCCGTCGCTGCAGCGGATCGCGGAAGAGGACCCGACGCTTATCGTGCATCGTGACGAGACCACCGGCGAGACCATCATGTCGGGGATGGGCGAGACGCACGTCGAGGTTGCGGCCGAGAAGATGAAGCGCAAGTTTGGCGTCGAAGTCGACCTCCATGCGCCGCGCGTCCCCTATCGCGAGACCGTCACCTCGAGCGTCGACTCGGAGTACATCCACAAGAAGCAGACCGGTGGCCACGGCCAGTACGCCCGCGTGGCGATCAAGGTTGAGCCGAACAAGGGCAACGGCTTCCAGTTCGTCGATGCCGTTGTCGGCGGCGCCGTTCCGCGCAACTACATCCCCGCCGTCGAAAAGGGAGTGCACGAAGCGCTGCAGGAAGGCGCGCTGGCGCACTTCCCCATGGTCGACATCCGCGTGACGCTGTTCGACGGCAAGGAGCACCCGGTGGACTCCTCCGAAATGGCGTTCAAGCTCGCCGGCTCGCAGGCGCTGAAGCAGGGCGCGCTCAAGGCCAATCCCGTCCTGCTCGAGCCGGTCGTCACCATGCAGATCCACGTGCCGGAGTCGAACACGGGCGACGTCATGAGCGATCTCAACGGCAAGCGCGCGAAGGTGCACGGGATGACGCCGGACGATGGCGGCATGACTGTGATCGATGCCGAAGCGCCGCTCGCCGAGGTGCTGCGCTATGCGACCGACCTGCGCTCGATCACGCAGGGTCGCGGCAGCTTCGAGATGTCGTTCGACCACTACGAGGAAGTGCCGCAGCACATCGCGCAGAAGGTGATCACCGAAGCCAACAAGGCCCGCGAAGCCGTCCACGCGTGAGGGGCGCCCCGTACCTGAGCGTCGAAGGCTGGCGTTCTGTCAGCGCGATCACCGGGGCTGTCATGCTCAGCGCCAGGCGAAGCATCTCTCCGAAGACCTGCAGCGCACACAATAAGGGAGCCGGCGTCGGCTCCCTTCGTTCGTTTGCCGTGCGCGTCCGCGCTTACGCGGGCTTCTCGATCTTGGTGATGCGCCAGGTGCCATCGATCTGGCTCACATGGTCGCGGATCGTCAACGCCTTGCCGCCGTCACCGGTGTAGGTCACGTCGAAGACGGCGCTCCCGGCGTTGTTCGACACTGTGACCATGCTGTAGCCGGTCGCGGGGTTCGGCATTTCGCCGGCGATCGCCATGATCTGCTGCATCGCTTCCGGCATCAGGTCACCCAGGATCTCCGGCACACGCCCGCTCGATGCCTTCTCCGCGTGTCCGCGCATGAATGCTTCAGCGTCCATCGGTTACTCTCCCATCGCTAGCGCGGCGATCTTCCACTGACCGCCGACATCCCGCCACGTCGCCAGCGCCGTGAAGCTCTGGTCGCCCGCGAACTTGATCTTGAACACGTGGTCTTCGCCCTGCTGCTCGTGGCTCTCGATGTCGAACGACGTCAGAGCCGGCATGGCGCCCATGTTGCCGCCGCCACCCTGCATCACCTGCGCCATCGCCTCGGGTGTCAGGTCGTTCATGACGCGCATCAGGTCGCCGATGAGCAGCGCCTGGCAGTTCTGCTTGACCGCCTCTTCGACCGGGATATCGGGCACTGAGCACTCCTTCGTTTGCAATTCACGATTGTTGCGACGTCCGTCGCGCCGCGCCCGGCATCTCGTGCTGCGAGCGATGCATGGCGGGCGGCGACGCGCGCCGATCATAGGGTGGGATCGCGAGCTATGTCAACGAATGAGAGCCCTTCCATAACGGTCGCGCTCGCTTGACATGCCGATCGGGCGCCGCTACGCTCCGCGCAGTGTCAACCGGCGAACGAACCTCCCCCGTCCCGTCAGGCAAGAGCCACCGCGGTCTGGTTGTCGCCGCCATTCTCATCCTTCTTGCCATCTCCGCCTACCTCGCGCTCGTCATCATCACCCACATCGACAGCGTCTTCTTCCCGGGTAACGAGATCAGCGTCCCCGGCGGCTCGGCCATCCAGAAGGCGCTGCCCGGGATCGATCTGTCCGGTGACAGCGGCCCCCAGAACCGCATCAATATCCTCGTCGTCGGCATCGACCGGCGCCCGACCGATGGCAGCTTCCTGACGCGCACCGACACGATGGAGGTCGTGAGCATCGACCCGAAGACGAAGACGGCGACGATGCTTGGCATCCCGCGCGACCTCTGGGTGAACATCCCGCGCAAGAGCGGGGGAACGTACCAGGACCGCATCAATACGACGCTCGTCGAGGCCGAGAGCCAGGACTACCCGGAGGGGCCGATCGGGCTGCTCAAGGAGACGATCCGGCTCAACCTCAACATCACCATCGACCACTACGTGCTCGTGGACTTCGACGGATTCCGCAAGATCATCGATGACCTCGGTGGGATCGACGTCGACGTGCCGGACGAGGTGTACGACCCGTACTACTCGGAGACCGAAAAGCCCGGCGACTACGACCCGCAGCACTTCTACCCGGGCGTCCAGCACATGGACGGCAGCACCGCGCTCGCCTACTCGCGTATCCGCTACAGCAGTGACGACCTCGACCGCATCCAACGGCAGCAGCGGGTGATGTTCGCGGTGATCGACAAGGTGAAGTCGCAGAGCGCGCTCTTCAAGGTGCAGAACGCCGGCAGCCTCTGGAATGAGTACAAAAACACGATCCAAACCGACATCAGCGACGCCCAGATCGCCGGCTATGCGCTCCTCGCGAGCCAGGTGAAGGACAACATCCGCGCGGTATCGCTCGGACCGGCGACGACCCCCTGCACATACGGCCAGGCACAGGTGCTCTGCACGAGCCAGGACGCGCTGGCGCCCATCCTCGAAGCCGTGTTCTCCGACAAGACGCCGACCGGCGCCACCGGGACGTCCACACCGCCGGTGCCGGTCACCGTGCAGGTGCAGAACGGCACGGGCACCGACAGCCTCGCGAGCCACGTTGCCGACTTCCTTGCCTCGAAGGGCTACCCGGTGAACGACCTGAACACGGCGAACGCGTTCGACGGCGCAAAGCACACCCAGTCCGAGATCAT
>DASUKS010000164.1:0-9434 GCA_036278595.1 Dehalococcoidia bacterium | reverse complement strand
ACGCCGCCCATCGCGTCGATGATCTTCTCGGAGCTGTACTGGTCGAAGGTGACGTAGTGGTCGACCTTGATCCCCAGGTTGTGCTCGATCGTCGCGATCAGCGCCTTCGGCGCGGCCGACGCGTCTTTCGACGACCAGTTGTACACGTAGGCCGTGTTGATCCGATCCTGTGTCCAACCGCCGCCCGGCTGCGGCACCTCCATCATCGAGTCCCGCGGAATGCTGAGGAACGCCGCCTTGTGCGCCCCCGGGTCGATGTGCACGAGCAGGATCGTGTCCGTCCGGCTCGGTCCCTTGTCCGTCGGCCGCCGGTCCAGCCCGATGACGACCACCGTATACGGCCGCGACGGCAGCCCGAACATCATCGAGGCTCCGCCCGGGAACGGCAGCGCCACGCGCGCGGAAGCGACCGGCAGCGGCTGCACCGTCGTCACCGCGGCGATCAGCAGGTAGGCGACGGCCAGCAGCACGATAGTGCGCAGCCAGTGCCGGCGCTTCTTCTTTCGCGGCGCTTCGGTCTCGGGTGTGAGCGGCGGTGAGGCCGGGAGCGGGCGCTCCCTCAGTTGTCCGTATGCCTCGATGTCATCCATGACTGCGGCCAGCATACCGAAAACCGCCGCGCCCTCATCTCCGCCTTCCAATCCAACGACCCGTCACATCTGTAACAGCTGCCGCGCAACGGGCGCCCTCCGCGCGGCGATCTCCCTTCCAGCCTCAGTCCTCCGCCCGAAGGCGATCCAGCTTCCAGCTTCCAGCGTCCATTCTCCGGGCGTGAGCCCACGATTCTCCGAGGTCCGAAATCACTATTCACCTATCAACTATTCACTCCACCGCTATCTGTGGTTAAGTGACGACATGCGCATCGGACATGGATTCGACGCCCACGCCTTCGCCGAAGGCCGCGCGCTCATGCTCGGCGGCGTCGGCGTGCCCCACGACCGCGGCCTCGCCGGGCACTCCGACGGCGATGCGCTGCTCCACGCGATCATCGATGCGCTGCTCGGCGCCGCGGCGCTCGGCGATATCGGCGGTATGTTCCCGTCTTCCGACGAACGCTGGCGCGGGGCCGCCAGCATCGACCTCCTCGCGGCGGCCGCGCACCGCGTCCGCGACTCCGGCTACCGCGTGATAAACGTGGACGCCACGGTCATCGCCGAGTACCCGCGGCTCGCGCCGCACGTCGATCAGATGCGGCAGTGCATCGCCGGCGCGCTCGGAATTGACATAACCAATGTCAGCGTGAAGCCGAAGACCTCCGACGCCCTCGGCTTCACCGGCCGTGGCGAGGGCATTGCCGCCTTCGCCGTAGCGCTGTTAGAGTAGACCTGAAGTACGCCAGACTCCGCCGAGGACGCCGTGTTCATGCACTTCCTCCGCATCATGGCGGTCCCCGTGACCAGCGCCCGGGACGCCTGCTGTTGTCCCGAGGGGTGTTCCGCATAGCGGACGCCCCGCACAGCGCCGAAAAGCCCCCGGACACACGCCGAAGGAGGAGGACGCCGTCCTCATGTCTGTCCTGAATTCAATCAAGCGCGATATCGACGCCATCCGCGAGCGCGACCCCGCGGCCCGCAACGCGTTCGAGGTCGTCTTCGCCTACCCCGGCTTCCACGCCCGGGAAGTGCATCGCCTCTCGCACACCCTCTACCGCCGCGGCGTCCCGGTGGTCCCGCGCGTCATCTCGAACGTCATGCGCTTCGCCACTGGCATCGAGATCCACCCCGGCGCCCGCATCGGCGAAGGGCTATTCATCGACCACGGGATGGGCGTCGTGATCGGCGAGACCGCCGAGATCGGCGACGACTGCCACATCCTGCAGGGCGTGACGCTCGGCGGCACGAGCCTGCATCGCACGAAGCGCCATCCGACGCTGGGTAACGGCGTCACGATCGGCGCCGGCGCGAAGCTCATCGGCGCCGTCGAGATCGGCGACAACGCGCGCATCGGCGCCGGCTCCGTCGTGGTCACCAACGTGCCTGCGAACGCGACCGTCATCGGCGTGCCCGGCCACGTCGTTTCCTACCATGACCCTGGCACCGACACGATCACCCGCCTGCCGGACCCCGAGTGGGATCGCATCGACGTGCTCGAACGCGAGATCGAGCGCATGGACCGCCGCCTCCAGGACCTCCAGCAACGCCTCGAGCGTCTCGGCGAGCGCGTCCCGGCCGATCCCACCGATGGCGAGCCTGCGCACATGCACCGCGCGCGCGGCGCCGATGCGACGCCACCGGCGACGCGACCCGGCGAGGAGCCGAGCACCTCGTTGCCGTGGGAGGCGGTCGGCGGTTGATCCGCTTCACGAACACGCTTACCCGCCAGCAGGAAGAGTTCAAGCCGCAGGGCGACGTCGTCACGATGTACGTCTGCGGCATCACGCCGTACGACGACTCGCACATCGGCCACGCGATGAGCTACGTCGTCTTCGACGTCCTCAAGCGCTACCTGCTCTGGCGCGGCTACCGGGTGAAGCACGTCCAGAACTTCACCGACATCGACGACCGGATCATCGAGCGCGCAAACCGGCTCGGCATCAGCACCGGCGACCTCGTGCAGCGGTACATCGACGCCTACATGGCCGACATGCGCGACCTGAACGTCCTTCCCGCCGACGAGTACCCGCACGCGACGCGCGAGATCCCGGACATGATCCACATGATCGAGGGCCTGGTCGACAATGGCTTCGCCTACGTCGCCCCGTCGCAGCAGAGCGAGTACTCCGACGTCTACTACCGCGTCTCCGCGAAGGACGACTACGGCAAGCTCTCGCACCGCACGCAGGAGTCCCTGCTCGCCGGCGCCCGCGTCGAGTCGGGCGAGCAGAAAGAGAACCCGGCCGACTTTGCGCTCTGGAAGGGCGCCAAGGCAGGCGAGCCGTCGTGGGACAGCCCGTGGGGCAAGGGCCGTCCCGGCTGGCACATCGAGTGCTCGGCCATGTCCCTCCGCTACCTCGGCGAGCGCATCGATATCCACGGCGGCGGCGAGGACCTCATCTTTCCCCATCACGAGAACGAGATCGCGCAGAGCGAGGCCTACACCGGCGTGGCTCCCTTCGTCCGCTACTGGCTTCACAACGCATGGGTGAAGATGGGCGAAGAGAAGATGAGCAAGTCCCTCGGGAACTTCATCACCATCCGCGACGGGCTCAAGGCCGTCGGCGGCGATGGACTCCGCCTCTGGATCCTCACCTCGCACTACCGCAAGCCGCTCACGTTCACCGAAGAGACGCTCGAAGCCGCGAAGCAGGGCGCCGCCCGCCTCCGTACCGCCGCGCGCGCACCGTCCGAAGAAGGCGACGGCGGCATCGACCTCGCCGCGATGCGCGAGCGCTTCATCGCCGCGATGGACGACGACCTCAACACGCCGCAGGCGCTCGCGGTGCTCTTCGACCTCGCGAAGGAGCTCAACCGCGCGCGCGACGAAGGCCGCGGCGGGCACGTAGCGCAGGCGCTCCTCTTCGAGCTGGCTGACGTACTCGGCCTGCGGCTCGAGGCGATACAGGAGGCGATCGAAGCCGCGCCGTTCATCGAGCTGCTCGTCCAGATCCGCAGCGAGCTCCGCACCGCGAAGCAGTGGGCACTCTCCGACCGCATCCGCGACGGCCTCGCCGCCCTCAGCATCGCGCTCGAAGACACCCCGCAAGGCACCACCTGGAAGCCCGACTAACCCGACGCCTCGCGCCGGTCTCGCCGCAACCCCACCAACGTTACGGGCGCTCATCCGCGCTCGCCCGGGCAATCCCCGCGGACACCGCGCGGGGGCACGCGGTAGGGGCGGGCCCTGCGTCGCGCCGGCGTCGGGCGTACGATGCCTTATACAGCTAACCTCCAACCTCCAACGCGCCAACGTGCTGCCATCCCGCACCCGTCCCATCGGGCAGGCACGCCGCCCGCCATACGCAGCTTGTGAAGGAGATTGCTAGTAGATCGGGCCGTTCCTATAATGCCCAGACGCTCATCAGAGCATGCCGCCGGACAGTCGCCGGCAGGGAGTAGCGCAACAACTTGGGCGCAGCAGATCCGTTATCAGGCGTCCGCTCGATTCTCGTTCCGGTCGATGGCTCGCCCGCAAGCATGGACGCCGTTGCTCTCGCCTGCAACATCGCCAGGCGCAACAAGGGCAAGGTCTACGCCGTGCACGTCATCGAAGTGAAGCGCTCCCTCCCGCTCGATGCCGACCTGACCGAAGAGGCTGCCAGCGGCGAAGAGGTCCTCACCCGCGCGGAGCACGTCGCAGGCGAGCACGACTTCCGCATCGAAGGCGAGCTCCTGCAGGCGCGCGAGGCTGGCCACGCCATCGTCGATGAGGCGATGGAGCGCAACATCGACCTCATCCTCCTCGGCGCCGAGCATAAGGCGCCGCTCGGTGAATACCAGATGGGCCGCCTCACGCAGTATGTCCTCCGCGCCGCGCCCTGCAGCGTCTGGCTCTGGCGTCACCCGGTGCGCGAGTAAACCGGCAGCAAGGTGCAGAACGAATGCGAATCGTGATCATGGGTTGCGGCCGGGTCGGCGCCGCGCTGGCCACCGAATTCAGCCGCGAGGGGAACGACGTGACCGTGCTCGACACGGACCCGACGGCGTTCCGATTCCTCCCGGATGACTTCACCGGACAGAAGGTCATCGGGAACGGCATCGACCCCGACCTGTTGAAGAAGATCCACCTCGAGACGGCGGACGCGTTCGTCAGCGCGACGCGCGGCGACAACCGCAACGTGATGGCGGCGCAGGTCGCCAAGCACATCTACGGCGTGAAGATCGTCGCCAGCCGCGTCTTCGACCCGCTACGCGAGGAGATGTACCGCAACATGGGCCTCCGCACGATCAACCCGACGCGCGTGCAGGCGAAGCGCCTCAAGCGCGTCATCGAAGCGCCCACGGACGAGGACGCGAGCGAGATGGCGCGCGAGTTCATGAAGCAGGACGGTCTGTAGACCATGTACATCATCGTTATCGGAGGCGGCAAGGTCGGCTTCTACCTCGCCAAGGAGCTCGCCGAGTCCAACCACGAGGTCCTCGTCATCGAACAGGACCCGCAGAAGGTCCAGGAGATCCAGGACGAGCTCGGCGACATCGCGATGGAGGGCGACGGCTGCGAGGCCACGGTGCTCGAGAAGGCCGGCACCTCGCGCGCCGACATGCTGCTCGCCGTCACGGGCGACGACGAAGACAACCTCATCGCCTGCCAGGTCGCGAAGCAGCGCTTCAACGTCTCCCGCACCGTCGCGCGCATCAACGACCCCAAGAACGAAGAGATCTTCCGCCGGCTCGATGTCGACATCACCGTCAGCGCCACGTCCGCGATCATGGCGCACATCGAGCAGGAGCTGCCGACGCACCAACTCATCCCGCTCATGCGGCTCGGGAGCGGGCTCGAGATCGTCGAGGTGCGCATCCCTGATGACTCACGCATCGTTGGCCGCCCGATCCGCGAGATCCTCCTGCCGTACCAGTCGATGGTCGCCATCGTGATCGATGACGGCGGCCGGCCGAAGATGGCCTCCGGTGACACGATCATTCGTGCGGGTGACGAAGTCGTCGCCGTGACCATGCACGAAAGCGAGGAGGCGCTACGCGAGGCGCTCATGGCGCCGCCGCCCGCGCGCGCGTTCTAGTGACCACGGCGCTTCGCGTCGCATACCTCGGCCCGCCCGGTACCAACAGCGAGGTGGCGGCGATCCGTTGCGCCCCGGACGCTGAGCACGTCGCCTATCCCACGATCCCCCAGGTGATCCGCGCCGTCGAGACCGGAGACGCCGCCGAGGCCGTTGTCGCCATCGAGAACAGCCTGCAGGGCAGCGTGACCGATACGGTCGACATGCTGATCCGCGATGACGGCTTGCTCGTCACGGGCGAGCTCGTGCTCGACATCGAGCACTGCCTGATGGTGCAGCCCGGCGCCTCGGTAAGCGAGGTCGACGTCATCTACTCGCACCCGCAGTCGCTCGGCCAGTGCCGCGACTACCTCGAGCAGCGCTTCCCGCGCGTCCGCACCGAGGCCGCGCTTTCGAACGCCGCCGCTGTCGAGCAGATGATGCGCACGCCGCGCAGCGCCGCCATCGCGCCCGAGCGTGCCGCCGAGCTGTACGGAGCGCAGGTCGCTGAGCGCAACATCGCCGGCGCGCAGATCAACCGGACGCGCTTCGTCGTGCTCGGCCCGGAGGAGACCCGGCCGACCGGGCACGACAAGACCTCCATCGCCTTCGCCGTCGCGCACGACCGCCCCGGCACGCTCGTGAGCGTCCTGCACGAGTTCTCAGACCGCGCGATCAACCTGACCAAGATCGAGTCGCGCCCGTCGCGCGAGGAGCTCGGCGTCTACATCTTCCTCATCGATATCGAAGGCCACCGCGAAGACCCGCTCATCGAGCAGGCGCTCGCCGCCGTGCGCGAGCAGGCCGACTTCTTCAAGATCTTCGGCTCTTACCCCGCCTGGCAGCCCGAGTAGCGCATGCGTCACGCCACGCCCGTCGTGCTCGATGCCCTCGAGCCGCTGCTCGCGCAGCTCCGCGGCTGCGACGGCCTCACCGAACGCAAGCGCGGCGTCTTCTATCGCCGCTCCGCTGCCTTCCTCCACTTCCACGAAGATCCGGCGGGGTTCTTCGCCGATGTCCGCATCGGCCCCGGCTGGGTGCGCCTGCCCGCGACGACGGCGGCCGATCGGCGCTCACTGCTGCGCCAGGTCCGCGCCGAACTCGGCGCACCATCGCCTGCCCGTCCCTGATCCGTCGTCCTCGTCCATGTTCTATCTTCGCGGCGTATGCCACTCTGTCCGAAGCCGTGACACCGGCGTCTACATCGACAGGAGCGACAGCATGCCCATCCACACACCCGTCTGCGACCTGCTTGGCATCACGCACCCCATCGGCAACGCCGGTATGGCGGGCGGCACCGCCGGCCCCGCGCTTGCCGCCGCAGTGGCCGAAGCGGGCGGGCTCGGCGGGCTCGGTGGTATCAGCCGCCGCGGCGCCGAAGGCCTCCGCGAGGACATCCGCGCGACCCGCGCGCTCACCTCGAAGCCCTTCAGCGTGAACCTCTGGATCCACCTGCTCGATGCCGTCCCCGCCTTCCTCGACGTGTGCATCGAAGAGCGCGTGCCGTCCGTCACGCTCACCTTCGGCGAGCCGGGCGACCACGCCCGGAAGGCGAAGGACGCCGGCTTGCTCGTGCTGCACCAGGTGCAGACGGTCGCGGGCGCCCGCGCGGCGGCCGAAGCCGGCGTCGATGCGATCATCGCGCAGGGCGGCGAGGCTGGCGGCCACACCGGCAGCGTCGCTACGATGGCGCTCGTCCCCCAGGCGGTCGATGCCGCGCGCGGCATCCCCGTGCTCGCCGCCGGCGGCATCGCCGATGGCCGCGGCCTCGTCGCCGCGCTCGCGCTCGGCGCGCAGGGCGTCGTGATGGGCACGCGCTTCGTCGCCGCGGCCGAAGCGGAGCCGCCCGACCGCAACCACCAGCGGCAGATCGTCGAAGCCTCCGCCGACGACACCATCTACACCGATGTCTTCGACATCCTCGATGGCCTCCGCTGGCCGGCCGGCATCCACGGCCGCACGATTGCAACGGCGTTCGCACAGGAGTGGCACGGCCGGGAGCAGGAGCTCGTCGCCCAGCGCGAGACGATCCGCGCCGAATCATCCACCCCGAACGAGGCGCCCGAGCGCGCGCACAGCGCCTACGCCGGCCAGATCTCCGGCCTCGTCCGTGAAGTGAAGCCGGCGGCCGCGATCATCGCCGACATCATGCGGGAAGCGAAGGATGTGCTCGCGCACTTATCGCAGGTGTAGCGTTTCACAGGGAGGCGTCCATGGTCGTGCCCGAGGTCAGAAAGCCAAGCCAGAGCGCCGTGTTGACCGCGGTCGCGCGCGAATTGCACCGTCGTGAGGCGCCGCCGCTTGCGCTCGACGACACGCTGGCGCTCGCGCTCGGTGGAGATGATGCAACTCGGCTCGTGGACACGCTAGAACGCGAGCTTTCGCGAGAGGCGCTTCTCGCGTTCTCGCGCTGGGTCTGCGTTAGGGCGCGCGTGCCGGAGGACGTCGTGGCTCGGGCCGTGGAAGACGGTGTGGACCAGTACGTGATCCTGGGCGCCGGTCTCGACTCGTTTGCTTACCGCCGCGGCGACCTGCGCGAACGTCTCCGCATCTTCGAGGTCGACCACCCGGCTTCGCAAGCGTGGAAGCGCCGCCGCCTTGAAGAATTGGGCGTCGCCCTTCCGCCGCAGCTCGTGTTCGTGCCCGCGGACTTCGAGCACCAGACGCTGGCCGCGGCGCTCAGCGCGGCGGCGTTCGATCATCGCAAGCGCGCGGTCTATTCGTGGATCGGCGTCACGATGTACCTGACGGTCGAAGCTATCCGCGCCACCCTCGCGACGATCGCCTCCGGGGCGCCCGGCACATCGGTGGTCCTGACCTACAACCGGCCGCCGTCTGCGCTCACCGGGGCGGCATTAGAGACCGAGCAGGGCCTGCGTTCGATCCTGACGGGCATGGGCGAGCCGATGATCAGCATGTTCGAGCCGCCCGAAATTGAAGCACTCGTGCGAAGCGAGGGCTTCGATCACGTCACCCATTTTGGTCCCGAAGAAGGGCTGCGCACCTACTTCCCGGGCCGCGAGGACGTTCGCCTCTTGGGCGTGCAGCGCATCATTATCGCCACCGTCACGGCCGCTCACACGGTGTGATTCGGGATTAGAAGTCAGGCGCGCTGGCCTGTTATACCGCGCGTCGCCCAGCTGCCGGCGACAAGAGGCCCTCGGTTGATAGGTAGTCCCGAAGCTGTGCTCGCAAATCGTCCTCGGGCAGCGCACCGTGCTCGTGCTCGTACACCCGCACCTGAATGAACCCCCACAGTTCCGCCGCCGGATCGTCATTGCTCATATCCGCGTAAGTCGAGAGGCGCTCGTTGAGCCAGCGTGCAACGTCGGGTAGCGTAACGCGGCGAGACAGGTAATCATTCGCGAGGTTGCGGATCTCCTCTTTGAGTGTCAGATGTCACCTCCCTCCCGCCGTGATGAGCACGTCGATGCCCGCACACTACGTCGGCTTTACGCGCAGTTCCGGATCGAGGAGCGTATCGCAAGTGGAGAGCTTGTCGGACACGTTCGACCGAAAACCGAGCATCCGGCTCCCCTTGGCGCTGCGGAGCCTCCGGGAACCGTCAGCCACATTGTAAGGTACGTGGATCGGGACGGTCGTGCCGTCGCCATCGTCCACGAGTACCTCCGCCCCGATGGTAGCATCGGTGCCAGCGGCCAACGCGATCCGAAATGGCTCCGCGAGGATAGTCACGTCTGGAAGCTCCGGCCGGGTTAATGTCTGATTCCGGCTGTGCGATCGAGCCTTCGGCTTCCAGCCTCAAGCTTCCAGCCTCCAGAGCGCGCGCAGCGCGCGTCACTCGGTCAGGCGCCGGTAGAGCGTCGGCAGGCGCTGCGGG
>DASUKS010000163.1:0-39804 GCA_036278595.1 Dehalococcoidia bacterium | reverse complement strand
CCACGGTCATCAGCCACGCGCCGTACGAGACGCCCGACATGCCGTCGCGGCTCTACCATTCGTCCGGCGTCGACGGCACGGCCAACCAGTTCGGCCTTCACGACTCGAACATCGATATGCTCATCGAACGGTCGTGGGGCGGGACCGACCGGGCGACGCGGCGGAACACGCTGATCGAAGCGCAGCGCGCCATGCTCGCCTCGCGCGCGGACCTGCAGTTGTTCACCAGCACGGGCTACGTCGCCTCGACCGACCGCGTCCAGGACCGGCACCCGGAGCTCATCGGCAGCTTCATGCAGTACAACTACGGGCAGTGGCTGAAGGGCTGAGGCGGCGCCTGGGGTGAGGCTCGCCGATTGACGTGCCGAGGCTCCCGAAATTAGAATGCAGGGCCGCCGGCGGTTGAACGAGACCCCGGCGCTGTCCCGAGCGCGGCCCCGTGGTGTAGCGGTCTAACATGCCACCCTGTCACGGTGGAGATCGAGGGTTCGAATCCCTTCGGGGTCGCCATTACTTCCCCTCTCAGGTGCGATCATAGTCAGCCGCCGAAGGTTGGACGGACTGCGCTTGCGCGCGCGCCGCACCCATGCGGTACGCTATCGATATGACCAGAACAATGACCATTACCGAGGTGAAGGCCAAACTCCTCAAGCTCATTGACGAAGTCGAGTCCGGCGACGAGATCGAGATCACGCGTCACGGTCGCACCGTCGCGCGGCTGTCGCCGGCGCGGGGGCCGCATGCCCTCAAGGGGATGTTTGAAGGCATCGTGACGAGCGATGCCAGCGATGAGGAACTGTACGGTACCGATGAAGTCTGGAACGCGTCGTGAGCATCGCGTTGCTCGACAGCCATGTCGTGTACTGGTGGTCTTCGGAGCCTACCCGCCTCAGCAGCTCGGCGAGGCGCGCCATCGATCGCGCCGGCGAACTCGCGGTGGCCGCCGTCTCCTGGTACGAACTGGCGTGGCTCGCGGTGCACGGCCGCATTAAGGTGCCGCTCCCGACACGCTCGTGGCTTGAAGGTCTGAGTGAGCAGATACGCACCGTTGGACTGACTCCAGCAATCGGTGAGACCGCCGCGGCGTTACCTGACGCATTCCCGCGTGACCCCATCGACCGCATCATCTATGCAACGGCGATCGAGCACGGTTGGCGGCTCGTGAGCAAGGACGAACGCATGCGGAGCTTCGCAGGCGCTCGCCAAACCATCGTCTGGTAGCACCCGAAAGCACACGAGAAACTTCGCACGCCGTTTCCTAGCGCGTCTCCAGACCGCGCAGGTTGCCCTCGGCGCGCCAGTCTTCGAGCACCTTGACGAACGCGACGGGGCCGCCGCCGTAGGGGCCGTTCTGGCCGTTGATCTCGCCGGGCTTGCCCTCGTTGTTGTAGTAGCCGGGCGTGCACGACTCCTGGAACTCGCGGGCGTTACGCGCGAGCGAGACGATCGTCTCGACCCACTCAGCTTCTGCTTCCTCCGAGGCCTCGATCGCCCGGACCTCGTGGTCCTGCGCGTACTTCAGCGTGTAGGCGATGTGCTTCGCCTGCTCGTTGAGCATGTGCGGGAAGTTCACGGTGAAGCCCGACTGCGAGTTGCTGATGATGAAGCAGTTCGGGAAGCCGCGCGTGTGGAACCCATGCAGCGTGCGCACGCCGTCGCGCCACTTCTCCGTGAGCGTCATGCCGCCGCGCCCGTACAGCTCGTACCCCGAGCGCCGCGTGTAGTCGGTGCCCACCTCGAAGCCGGTCGCGAAGATCAGGCAGTCGACCTCGTACTCGGTGCCGTTCGCGACGACGCCCTTCTCCGTGATCCGCTCGACGCCCTGGCCGTGCGTGTCGACGAGCGCCACGTTCGGGCGGTTGAACGTGTCGAGGTACTCGTCGTGGAAGCAGGGCCGCTTGCAGAACTGGCGGTAGTACGGCTTCAGCGCCTCTGCCGTCTCGGGGTCTTCGACGATCGCCTCGACGCGCGCGCGGATCTCCTCCATCTTCTCGAAGTCCGCGAGCTCCATCGTCTTCGAGAGACCCTCCGGCGAGATATCGGGCTGGTCGTCGCGCCGCACCATCACCAGCAGCTTGCGGATGATGTCGGTCCAGCCGTCGCTTACAAGGTCCTCCGGCTGGAAGCCGCCGGAGACCAGGACGTTGAAGTTATCCATCCGCGCCTGCTGCCAGCCCGGCTCCAGGCTCGACGCCCACTGCGCGTCGGTCGGCCGGTTGGCGCGCACGTCGATCGAAGACGGCGTGCGCTGGAACACGTACAGCTGCTTCGCCGCGGCGCCGAGATGTGGCACGCACTGCACCGCCGTTGCGCCGGTGCCGATGATGCCGACGACCTTGTCGCGCAGGCCGGTCAGGTTCCCCTCGGAGGTGCCGCCGGTGTAGCCGTAGTCCCAGCGGCTCGTGTGGAACGTGTGGCCCTTGAAGTCCGCGATGCCAGGCAGCCCCGGCAGCTTCGCGCGATGCAGCGGCCCGTTTGCCATGCAGACGAAGCGCGCGCGCATGCGGTCGCCGCGGTTCGTGGTGACGGTCCAGCGCATGGCCTCGTCATCCCAGCGCAGCTCGGTGACCTCCGTCTGGAAGCAGGCGTTGCGGTACAGGTCGAAGTGGCGCGCGATCGCCCGGCTGTGCTCAAGGATCTCCGGCGCCCGGCTGTACTTCTCCTTCGGGACGTACCCGATCTCCTCGAGCAGCGGGAGGTAGATGTACGACTCGACGTCGCACGCAGCGCCCGGGTAGCGATTCCAGTACCACGTCCCGCCGAAGTCGCCGCCCTTCTCGATCATCCGGATATCTTCGATGCCGGCCTCTCGCAGTCGCGCGCCGGTCAGCAGACCGCCGAAGCCACCACCAATCACCACGACGTCGACGTCGTCGGTGAGCGGCTCGCGATGGTACCCCGGCTCGACGTACGGGTCTTCGATGAAGTGCGCGAACTCGCCCTTCACCTCGGTGTACTGCTGGTTGCCGTCCCGGCGCAGACGCTTGTCGCGCTCCTGCCGGTACTTCTCTCGCAGCGCCTCGGGGTCGAATGGAAGGTCGGTTGCGGTCGTCATGCGGTCCTCGCTGCGAATTCATTAGGCGAAGGCGAAATATTCTGTCCCCACCATAGACCGCCTGGGGCACGGGCGTCAATGGACGTTGCCGGGTTCAGACGACCGCGCTCGCCGTCCCAAGCGTCGCCTTCGTGCCATCCGCTTTCTCGACCCATACGTCGAGGTGCGCCCGCGAGCGCGGACCTTCCGGCGTGATCTCGCGCACGAAGCCACGGCATGTGAGTGCGTCGCTCTGCCAGACGATGTTCACCAGGCGGACATCCATCTTGCCACCCGCGAGCCATCCGGCGCCGAAGCGGTTCGTCATCATCTCCGAGATGAAGCAGACCGACATCATTCCTTGCACGACGATGTCCGGGAAGCCCCACTTGATCGCGGCCTCCTTGTCGTTGTGGTAGTTCTTCCGCGGCCCGCTGAACTTCCAGCACATATCGAGTGACACCTGCTTCCGCAGCGCCGGGATCTCCTCGATCGCGCCCGCGGTATCGATCTCGAACCGCCGCGCGGATGACTTCTCGCGCTTCTCGTCGACCACGATGCCTTCCCCCGCGCTCTCCCGCAGGAAGCTCTGGTGCGTACGGCCCCGCGTGACGAGCGCCCCATCGGCAGCGAAGTACAGCACTTCGTTCACCACGTAGTCGCGGCCGCGCTTCACGTAGCGATCGGCGATCACCGAACGCGCGTAGATCACGTCGCCCACCATCACAGGCGCGAACATCTCGAACTCCTGGCGCGCGTGGAGGTTGCCGTAGAGCGTCGGCAGGTACCACGACGGCGCCGCCGGGTGCTCGGCATCGCGATACTCGTACACCTCGGAGTGCCGGACGAGCGCGGGCGCGACCGGGCCGCCGAAGGGTGAGGGGCCTGCGTAGATCGGGTTGTCGTCGTCGAGCGCGCCGGCGTACTTCGCGACCTCGGCCTCATCGATCACGATGTCGTGCCGGCCGAAATCACGACCAACGTAGATGTCGTCGGCCCGTTCGCCCGCTGCCATCGCTGCCCTCCTTCGCTCCTGCCTGATGGCGCATTGTCGCCCAGCGCGTCGTTGTGCTCCAAGTCCGCGCCCGCGGCGGCAGCCGGGCTGGGCGCTTCGTTACACTGGTTGGAGATGCCCTCCCTCTACGACCTGAGCCTCCCTGAACTCGCAGCCCGCATCGTCGCGCTCGGCGAGGCGCCATATCGCGCGCGCCAGGTGCGGGAGTGGGCGTACCGCCGCTTCGCGCAGTCGTACGACGAGATGGGAAACGTGCCGACGAAGCTGCGCGCGGAGCTCGCCGACGAACTGCCGTTCCCGGCGATGCACACCGTCGCCGAGCTCGCGTCGGACGACGGGCTGACCCGGAAGCGCCTGATCCGCCTGCACGACGGGAAGCTCATCGAATCGGTGCTGATGCTGTACGACCCACGTAGCGACAGCCGCGGCCGCGCGACCGTGTGCGTCTCGAGCCAGGCGGGCTGCGCGATGGGGTGCGTCTTCTGCGCGACCGGGCAGGCGGGCTTCGAGCGCAACCTCACAACGGGCGAGATCCTTGCGCAGATCATCGGGTTCGCACGCGAGCAGCTCGACGCCGGCGGGCAGCTGCTCACCAACGTCGTATTCATGGGCATGGGCGAGCCGCTCGCCAACCTTCCGGCCGTCTGGCCCGCCGTCGAGACGCTGAACGCGCCCGATGGCATCGGCATGGCCGCGCGGCACATCACGATCTCGACCGTGGGCCTCGTGCCCGGCATCCGTAAGCTCGCAGAGGCGCCGCTGCAAGTGGGCCTCGCAGTCTCGCTGCACGCACCCGACGAAGCGCTGCGCGAGCGCCTGATCCCGACCGCGCATCGCTTCCCGCTGCCGGAGATCATCGCCGCCTGCCGCGACTACATTGCGAAGACAGGCCGGCGCGTGACGTTCGAGTACTGCCTGATGGACGGCGTCAACGACGCGCCTGAGCAGGCGCGCGCGCTCGGCCGCCTGCTCGCAGGCATGCTCTGTCACGTGAACCTGATCCCCGTGAATCCGACGCCCGACGGCGCGATCGGCCGTCCGCCGCGTGCGCGCACAATCGCGTTCCAGCGCGAGCTATCGGCGCACGGCGTTCCGTGCACGGTGCGCGTGGAAAAGGGCGTCGAGATCAGCGCCGCGTGCGGGCAGTTGCGCGGCGAACGCGCGGAGTTGCCAGTGGTTGACGCACCGCTGGTGCCATGATCCTGCAACACGCACCGGTCAACTTGTTGTTCGCCGCCGTGGATGTTCCGCCGTTAATGAATACATGAAGGTTATTACCGCCGTGGCCGCGTGCGCGCTGGTCGCGGTCTTCGTTGCTGCGTGCGGCAGCAGCTCGCCGACATCACAGGGTGTCGTCGCACAGATCGCCTGCCTCGACGTCAACCACGACGGCGTCGTGAACGACGGCGACGCCGCGATGGCATCGACGCTGCCGGACTTCACGCACGACGGCAGCCACGATCAGGCGGACGCGGCATTCGTGGCCGGCGTCGACATCCCGCTCGATCCGAAACGCGACTTGAGTCAGTGCAAGAGCGTGTCGGGCACCGAGCCGGAGTACATGGTCGCCGACGGCGTGATGGACCCATCGAGCGTCACCTGCGACGGCGGCGCCAAGCCGGTGCTCGTCGTCGGTGTCGGCGGCGGCGTCGTGAACGTGCGCAAGTCGAGCGACGCCGCCGGCGTGCGCAGCATCGTCAACGGACTGCTCCAGAAGTACGACGACAAGAACGTCCCGACGATCGCCGTCATCGCCGGACCGGCGATCGGCGGCGCGCAGCAGATCCACTCCGCGATGGAGCAGTGGATGACGCACGCCGTGCAGGTCTACCTCGACCGCTACCCGTGCATGCGCGCTGTGCTCATCGGGCACAGCCACGGAGCCGACACGGCGGACGTCGTCTCGGCGCACCTCGAGGGCAAGTACGCATCGCGGATCATCGAAGACGTAGACATCGACCGCACGACGGACCTGTACACCGGCGACACACAGTCGCGGCCGACGCAGGTGCACGTGCTGAACATCTACGAGTCCAACAGTGGCGCTCTCAACGGCGCGCCGTACAACTCGTCGAACGCCGAGAACTGGGACGCGAGCGACGTGCAGGCGCCCGAGCACGGCGACAACGGCGGATCGCTGAAGAAGGTCGACCACACGACGATTGACAACTCCGCGGCGGTGAAGGACCGCATCATCGCCGACGTGATCGGGCGGTCGTAGCGGGCGGCGATTGCGGTTGCTCTCTGCGCCTGCGACGATGCATCGTGCGCCCTGAGCCCGGCTCCAAGCTTGCGCAGAACGTCGAGAAGTACGGCGTCGGACGCATCCGGCGGCACATCTTCCTGTGCGCGGACCAGACCGAGCCCGAGTGCGCCCCTCGCGAGCGTACGCTCAGGGCCTGGGACTACCTGAAGAAGCGCCTCGCCGAGCTCGGCTGCACGCAGGGCGAGTCGGTGATCTACCGGACCAAGGCGAACTGCCTGCGCATGTGCGACCAGGGGCCGATCGCCGTCGTGTATCCCGAAGGCACCTGGTATCGCAACGCCGATCCACCGGTGCTCGAGCGGATCATCCGGGAGCACCTGATCGGCGGCGCGCCCGTCGAGGAATACGTGTTCGCGACGAATCCGCTCTCGCCCTAACGACCGGCGCCCTACGGACCGCGGCGGCTCCCGCGCACCTGCACGACGACGACGGCGCCGATGACCACCAGCCCGAGCGCGAGCATCGCCTGCGAGAAGCGGCTGCGTAGCGGCCAGTCCCAGATGCTCGTCGACTGCGAGCTGCTGCCGGCCGGCGCGCCGGGCAGGTTGATATCGAACGTCTGGTTCAGGTCGTCCTGGCCATCGAGCCGGAAGTTCGCGGTGATCTTCCACTCGCCCGGCAGGCTGAGGTTCGCACCGCTGGCCTTG
Organism: Dehalococcoidia bacterium; assembly: GCA_036278595.1. Lineage (GTDB taxonomy): Bacteria > Chloroflexota > Dehalococcoidia > DSTF01 > JACRBR01 > JADMII01. Next base: position 32,842 of record DASUKS010000163.1, on the reverse strand, counting down.
TACAGCACCTGCGCGGCGCTGTTGCTCGCATTCTCGAGCTCGAGCCGCGACTGCCCGGTCGACGCGCTCTGGTGATCGAACTGCAGGCGGGCCTGGATGACCTTTGGCGGCTTCCCGAACTCCGAGCCAAGCCCGATGGTGAACGTGTTCTCCCCGACCTTCGCCGGATCGATGTCGAGGAACACCTGGATCACGCCGCTCTCGCGCGTCTGCGTGAACGGCTTGCCAGGCGTCACCTGCGAGGCCTGGGATGACGTCTGCGTGACCCCGGATGAAGCGAACGCTGCCGCAGCCGAGCCGTCACGCGGCGACTGGAGCTGGATCAATGCCGCGGCCGCGGCGAGTACGGCCGCGCCCGCGAGCGCTTCGATGCGGATCGTGTTCAGGAGCCGGCGGTGCAGCGACGCCACGATCGCGTCGCGATCGATCGAGTGCCGCGCCGCTTCGACGACGCGCGGCCGCAGCCAGTACGCGTTGATACCGCCCGCCGCGAGCAACAGCAGCGTCAGGCCGAGCTTCGCGAGCAGCGACCGGCCCCAGTTCGAGTCGTACAACGCGCTCCAGGTCGGCGCCTGCAGCGTGGCGCTCACGATACCGCTCGCAAGTAGCAACGCGACGGAGATCGTCGCTGCAACGCTGAACCGATGAAACGCGCGCGCGAGGAAGAGCGTCCGCGGCGACGTCTGTATCACGTCGAGCCAGCGCGGGAGCGTGAAGATCACGTAGATCAGCCCGCCGATCCAGAATGCCGCCGCCGCCAGATGCAGCGCATCGATCGTCACCGCCGTGACGGCACCGTCGCCTGAGGCCGCGTGGCTGACGAGCGAGTGCGTCATCAGCAGGCCGATACCGCCGACGAACGCGGCGCAGAACGCGCCGATCGCCAGGCGGCCGTCCTCGGCGCGCCAGGCGACGACGAAGCACGCGAACGTGACCACCGCGATCGCGAGCCGCGCGATCAGGTAGTTGCCGAAGCGCGTATCCAGCAGGACGGTGTGCGCGGCGTCGAGCCCGCCGAAGTCCTGCGCTTTCAGCGCGAGTTGAAGCAGCGAACCTTCAACGACGAGGAGGCAGGCGATGACGCCCGACACGACAAGCGCCGTACGCGACGTCTCCCATGCGCGCTGCGATGTATCGGCGTCGAGTTCGTGCAGCGAGGGCCGGACCACCCCCAACACGAACCAGATGCCGCCGATGATCACGCTCAGCGCGATGAGCACCGACCAGCGAGCCGTTGTGTCGAGCACGGACGGCAGGTCCTTGCGCCCGCCGCTGATGTTCCCGCCGATCGCCGCCGGAGCGCCCGCCGGCTCCTGTCCGTTCGGCCCGAGCACCGTGAACGGGAACGAGCCGGCCCACGTGTGCCCGTCCTCCTTTGAGAGATTGCGCCAGATAACCGTGTAGATCGCGGATTCCAGCTTGACCGGCACGTCGATTTCGATCCGCTTCGGATCTGTGCCGAACCGCGGCTGACCGAGCTGGACCTGCTTACCCTGCTGGTCCCACAGCTGGATCGTCGTCACCGACGGCTCGACCGCCTCGCTGAACTCGATGGCGATCGTCTTCGGCGATTCGCTGAGCTTGCTGTTCGGCGCCGGCGTCGAGCTGACCGCGAGGGCGTGGGCTTCGGCATGCGGGACGCGCGCCGAAAGAAGTAGGACGGCCATGACAGCGAGCGCGAGCGCGATGGACGATCGGGGAGCGAAGGAGCGCATGGGATCTAATTCCAGGGGAGGGCGGCTTTAGACCGCCGGCAACCGATCGGGTTTTGACAGAGCCGCCACCGTGGGACGATACTGCACCCAGCAAGGCGGACACAATGAACATACGCAACCTCGCGCTGCTCGCCCTCGCCGCCGGCCTCGCCGACATCGCGGCCGCGGTTCTCGTCAGCGTCCTCACCGGTCACGACCTCGCGCAACTCGCGGTCGCGATCGGGCTGATCGTCAGCGTCGGCGCGCTCGCGCTGCTCCTCGGCAGCAGCGAGGGATGGAAGACGAGCGCACGCGGCACATCGGCCGTGGTCGCGGCCGCCGCGATCGTTGCCGTCGGCACGATCGCGATCGCGGCGATCACGGTGCTCGGCGCGAACCGAAACAACGCAGCGCCGCAGACCGCGATCGCATCGACCGGCGCGTCGGGCAGCGCAAGCGAAGGCGCGGCCCTGATCTCCGCAAAGCAGTCCGAGAACAACAGCAACCAGGACGCCCACGACCTTGGCAGCATGCCGACGTTCGACCAGATGATGTCGATGTCGGACGCACAGATCATCGCCAACTCGCCGGGCGGCACGCTGACACCGGCCGAAGTCCCGGTCCTCAAGCAGCAGCTCGAGGGAGCGCGCTCCGCGGCAGAGAAGTTCGACACCGTCGAGAAGGCCGAGGCGGCGGGCTACCGCAACACCACGAACGACGTGCCGTTCATGGGCGCGCACTTCCTTAACCAGAACTACCTGATGGACGGCAAGTTCGACCCTGCGAAGCCGGAGGGCCTGCTCTTCAGCAAGCTCGGCGGCACTAAGTGGACGCTCGTCGGCGTGTGGTACCTGATCCTTCCGGGCGTGAACCACGGCGTCACCGTGAACACGCCACCGGAGGGCTTCGCCGGCAACCTCGACCTGTGGCACCAGCACTACGGCCTGTGCACGCGCGATGGCATCATCTCAGAGAACAACACGAAGGCCAGCTGCGACGCCGATCACGGCAACTGGACCGGCGACCTGCGCTGGATGATGCACGCCTGGGTGGTGCCCGAGACGGCGGACAACCCGAACGGTGTGTTCGCCTACCTCAACAACAACCTGTTCCGGATGCAGAGCGTGCAGGCCGCGCCCATCGGCGGCCCCACCGTCATCCAGTAGGCTCGGCTGCCCGCGTGGCCCCCCGGCTCTTTCGGGTCATCCTGCCCGTCTCGGATATCGAGCGCGCGACTGCGTTCTATAGCGCCGTGCTCGGCTCCGAAGGCGAGCGCGTCGCGGTGTACCGGCACTACTGGGACTGCGGCGGCACGATCCTGGCATGCGTCGACCCAACGGCAGGCGGCGGCGAGTTCAGGCCGAACATCGACCACTTTTACTTCGCCGTCGATGACCTCGACGCCGCGTACGAGCGCGCGAAAGGCGCGGGCTGTTTGTGGATCGAGGACGGCATCAGCGAACGCGCGTGGGGTGAGCGCTCGTTCTACGCGCGCGATCCCTTCGGCAACCCGATCTGCTTCGTCGATGATGGCACGCTGTTCACCGGCGGCCGCTTTGTGCCGTAGCTCGCGCTACCTCATCAGCTCCGCGTAGTGCTTCAGCCGCGCGATCGCGTCGTCGCGCGGCACGGACGGCATCGGCAGGATGCAGCGCGAGACGCCGGCCTGCTCGTACTTCTCGATGGCCTCCGGCTGAGGCCGCGCGCCGAACAGCGATACGGGGATCGGGCCGCGCCCGGCATCGCGCGCCATCCGCTGCAGTTCTTCGATGCGCGCGCCGAGGTCCTCACTGCCGCGCCCGGCGATCGGCATCCACTCATCGCCGTACTCGACCACGCGCTGGAGCGTGCGCGCGCCGTCGCCGCCGACGAGGATCGGCGGGTGCGGCTTCTGCACCGGCTTCGGCCACGACCATAGCGGGTCGAAGTCCACAAACTCGCCGTGGAACTCCGCTTCCTCCTGCGTCCAGATCTGCTTCATCGCCAGCACGCGCTCGCGCAGGATCTTCCAGCGCAGCGCCGGCTTCGTGCCGTGATCCTCCATCTCCTCGCGGTTCCAGCCGCCACCGATGCCAAACAGCACACGCCCGTTCGACACGTGGTCAACGCTCGCGACTTCCTTCGCGAGCGTGATCGGGTCGCGTTCGATCACCAGGCAGATCCCTGTCGCAACGCGCAGCGTGCTTGTCACTGCCGCGACGGCGCCCATCGCCACGAACGGGTCTAGCGTGTGCCAGTACTCCTCCGGCAGCGGCGCGCCGCCGGGCCACGGCGTCGTGCGGCTTGTCGGGATGTGCGTGTGCTCGGGAAAGAACAGCGATTCGAAGCCGAGATCTTCGGCCGCACGGCCGAGTTCCGTCACCGGGATCGCGTAATCGGTCGGGAACATCTCGATGCCGTACTTCATCGTCGTGTCCTCTCGTCAGTCAGCCAGGTGGGGGTGATAGGGGTGCCGCTCCGGACGGATCCGGAGCGGCGGCACACGCACATGGGGGGAGCGCGTCGTGCGGGACGTATCGTACGCCGAAAGATTGGTGGAGTCCAGCCCTTTCCGGCGATTACCCCGTGAAGTTACGCGCCCCGCCGCACGTTGTCCGCGAGCAGGTAGACGTGCTGGCGGATCCAGACGATGCTGTGGCTGTTCCATAACGTGACGACGTATCCGAGGCGCAGCAGTGTGCCGCTTACCGTCGCGAGCACGCCGAAGAACACGGCGAGCTCGATCCACGTGTTCTGGACGTAATGCAGCGTGATCGCTCCCGCCGAGAACAACACGGCCAGCATGTACGCGATCGCGACGATGCCGCGCGGTCCGGCGCCCGCCTCTTCGAGCCGGCGATGGATGTGATCGCCGTCGCCGATCATCGGGTGCCTGCGGTCGAGTGAGCGTCGGACCGTCGCGAGCGCGAGGTCCATGATCGGGAATCCCAGCGCGACGAGCGGCACGGCGATGAAGACCTCGTTCGTCGGGCCTGTCGTCGCGCGGATCGACAGCGTGCCGATGACGAACCCCAGGACGTAGGCGCCGGAGTCGCCGATGTACATGGACGCAGGCGGCAGGTTGAACGGCAGGAACCCCAGCCCGGCCCCGGCGAGCGCGACGAGCAGCAGCGCAACGGTCGGATGCGACGAATGCGCGCCGATCTGCGCGATCGTCACGGCGGCCAGGATCGCGACACCGAGCGCAACGCCATCGCGGCCATCGATGAAGTTGAACGCGTTTGTGGTGGCGTATATCCACAGGATCGTCAGCACGATGCCGAACGCGCCGAAGTGCAGGCTCGGCCCCCACGGCAGCCCAATATCATCGAGCCGGTAGCCGGCCGCGTACACGGCGACCGCGGCGCCGAAGAACACCACGGTGCGCGTCCATGGGCTCGTGAGCCGCACGTCGTCGACGAACCCGACGAGGAAGACAACGGCGGCGGCGGCGAGGAAGCCCAGGAAACTGCCGGACTTCGGCGTGAAGAACTCGCTGGCCCGGGGCGAGATGAGCGACGCGATGAACGGCGTCAGCGCGAACGTGGCGAGGAAGACCGCGCCGCCCCACCGCGGCCGTTCCGTGACGCCGCGGATGTGGAACAGCGTTTCGAACTTGCGCGACCGCGAGACCGCCTGCAGCCCGAACGTCATCACGATCGCAATAGCGAGCGAGATGGCGAGCGTCAGCAGGTACATGTCGAGCATGCGCGTCATCCTCAGAAAATTAACCCTACTCTAGCACCGCGCTCCTCGCCTTGCCTACACCGTGCGGAAGCATCCTCGTCAACGATCCTTATGTCGCGTACGTGGCCCGAATCTGCGCCCGCTTGAGCAGGCCCCGGTCCCTGCGTACACTCGGACACATTCCGACCGGAGGCCCCCTTGCCCCATCGCTTCATCGCCGCCGTCGACCTCGGCGCCTCGAACGTTCGGGTCGCGATCGCCGACCCGGACGGCGAGATCGAGGCGCGGCGCGTCTTCCCCTTCCCGGGCGGGTCCCCCGAAGACGTGCTCGGCCGCATCGGCCGCACGATCGATGACCTCGTACGGGGCGTCTGGGTAGGCGCGCGCGTGGCGGCGATCGGCGTTGTCCTCCCCGGGTCGGTCGACCCGTCCGCCGGCACCGTAGACACGGCCGCGAACCTGCCCGGCTGGGGCGAAGTGCCGATCGCCCGCCTGCTCGGCGAGCCGCGCGGCGTCCCTGTCGTCGCCGAGAACGACGCCAACGCCGCGGCCGTGGGCGAGCGCTGGCTCGGGGCGGCGAAGGGGCTGGATGACATCGTGTTCGTGGCGCTCGGCACCGGCATCGGCGCGGGCGTCATCCTCCGCGGCGAGCTGCGTCGCGGCGCTCATCTGCTCTCCGGTGAGGTCGCCTACTTCCGGATGACGCGCGAACAACTACACGCGCGCGACTGGCAGCACTGCCTCGAAGGCGTCGCGGGCGGGCGGGCGTTCGCCGAAACGGCGGCAGAACTGCTGGGCCCGAACGCGAAGGTCGCCGACCTCTTCGACGCCGCCTACGCGGGCGACGAGCGCGCCGCCGCCTGGCTTCGCGAGACGCAGGACCACCTGGCGATGGCGACCGTCAGCATCGCTGCGCTGCTCGACCCGCAGGCGGTTGTCTTCGGCGGTGGTGTCATCGCCGCGCAGGGTGAGCGACTGCTGGGACCAGTACGCGACGCGGCGCTGACGTGCCTGCCGTCACCGCTGCGCATCGTACAGTCATCGCTCGGCGAAGACGCGCAGGTGCTCGGCGCCGTGCGTCTCGCCCTCGACCGGCTCGAAGGGCAGAAGCCATGAGCGCGCGCCCGTCGCCTGACGCCTACTTCATGGGCATCGCGCTCGCCGTGCGGTCGCGCGCGAGCTGCACCGGCCGCCGCGTCGGCGCCGTCATCGTGCGCGACGGCCGCATCCTGAGCACCGGCTACAACGGCACGCCGGCGGCGATGACGAACTGCGAGGACGGCGGATGCCATCGCTGCGCGCACCCGGAGCAGTATGCGTCGGGCGAGGGCTACGACCTGTGCATCTGCGTGCATGCGGAGCAGAACGCGCTGCTGGCCGCCGCCCGCTTCGGCGTCGCGGTGGCGGGATGCACCATCTACACGACGCTGCAACCCTGCTTCGGCTGCCTCAAGGAACTGATCCAGGCCGACGTCCGCGAGGTGTGCTACCTGCGGCCGTGGCACTCGCGCTTCGGCGACGTCTACGCTTCCCTCGTCGACCGCCTCGGCGCGGAGCGCTTCCGGCACGTCGAGGTCGATGACGCCGATGCGCTGTGGGCGCTGGGACGCGCCGGCGAGCAGCCGCCGGACCGAGGCCTCGGCCACGAGTGGCTCACGGCCGATGCCGCGACGGAGGCCCGATGACATTCCTCGCAGGCGCCGCGGAAGTCGTGATTACGCCGCCCGTCGGTACGCCGCTCGACGGATACGGCGGCCGCGTCGGCGGCGCGATCGCCGTGCACGACGACCTGCATGCACGCGCCATCGTCGTCGATGACGGCACAACGCAGGCGGCGATCGTGAGCTGCGACCTCATCGGCGTCGACCGGCGCCTCGTCGCCGCCGTGCGCGATCGCGCGGCGGCCGCGACCGGCATCCCGGCGGCCAACATCATGGTCGCCGCAACGCACACGCACGCGGGGCCCGCGGGTCTGCGGCGCGACCTCGACGGCGCACTATCCGAGGTGACGGCGCGGACGATCGCGGGCGCGGTCGAGGCGGCTCACCGCGAGAAGCGCCCGAGCGTGCTGAAGGCTGGAGGCGGGAGCGTCGATTCTGTTAGCCAGAACCGCCGCGACCCGGACGGGCCGCGCGACGAAACGCTCCGTGTGCTGCTCTTCGATGCGCCGGACCCGCACGAGCGGCCGATCGCCGCGATCGTCAACTTCGCCTGCCATGCGACGGTGCTGTTCTCGACCAACATGCAGATCTCCGCCGATTACCCGGGGCATGCGATCCGCACCGTGAAGAGCATCATCGGCGACGCTCCGGTCGTCTTTCTGAACGGCGCGTGCGGCGACGTCAACCCGGCCTGGATCGAGCAGCGCCACGACGAGGCGTACCGCGTCGGCTCGATCGTGGGGGCCGAGGCGGCGCGCCGGCTGCAGGAGCTGCGCCCGCTCGGCGTGCAACACAATGTCTGGAACATCCGCTGGGACGAGCTGACCGACCGCGAGATCACCTCCGGCGAGCTGCTCGCCGAGCCACGGATCCGCGTCGTCTCGCGCAACGTCGATGTCAGGCTACGCGACCTCGAGCCACCGGACGTCTACGAGCGCCGCGTCAAAGAGCTGCAGCGCAGGCTCGGCCCCGGCGCCCGCGCGGGTCTCGCGCACGAAGGCGAAATCGCACCGGAGCCGCCGCAAGACGACGAGCGGCGGCAGGTGATGGCGCAGATCACGCGCTATCGCACGGAGCGCACGGTCGCCGAGCGCCTCGGGCCCGGGGCGGGCGCGCACACGCTCCATCCGGAGGTGCTGGCGATCGCGTTCGGCGCGCGATGTGCCGTGCTCGGCTTGCCCGGGGAGTTCTTCGTAGAGACCGGCGCGGCGATCCAGGAGGCGGCCGGCGTGCCGCACCTGCTGCTCGCGTGCTACGCCAACCACTACGCCGGCTACTTCGTCCCGGCGCATGCCTTCGACGAGGGCGGCTACGAGCCCGGCGTCACCATGCTCGATGAGACCGCCGAAGAGACGGCGCGGCTGGCGGCGATCGATCTCGTACGCGACGCGACGTCATGACAAGCGCGCGAAGAGCGCAAGAGTAGAATAGGGCGACATGAAGCGAGTGCTGGTCTTCGAAGCGCACGGCGACGACATGGAGTTCTTTGCGGGCGGCACGATCGCGAAGTTCGCCGACCGCGGCCACGAAGTGTCGCTCGTCGTCGCGACGGACAACGACAAGGGCTCCTTCGAGCTGAGCGCCGAGGAGCTGCGCGGGGTGCGCGATCGCGAGATCAAGGGCGCCGCGAATGTGCTGGGCATCGCGAACGTGATCGCGCTCGGCTATTCCGACGGCGACCTTGCCTACCAGGCATCGCCCGACCATCTGCGCGGGCAGTTCATGCGCATCATTCGCGAGGTGAAGCCGGACATCGTCTTCACGTGGGATCCGTTCGCGCCCTACGAGGGCCATGCCGACCACCGGGCGGTCGCGGTCGCGGCGAGTGAGGCCGCGAGCTTCTCGCACTTCCCGCTGTACTACCCGGACCAGATCGCCGACGGTCTCGATCCCCACTACGTCGCCGAGTCGTGGTTCTTCGCGAAGTCGCCGCGCGACCAGAACAAGTTCGTGGACATCGACGGCTACATCGAGAAGAAGCTTGAGGCGCTGTACGCCCACGAAGCGCAGATGGTGCTGACCATCGCCGACATGCAGCACCACCTGCGCGCGTCGGGGCTCGATGTCCCGTGGCTCGCGGCGCTGGATCCGCATGACTACCGCGATACCATCGCGAAACGCATGCGGGCGGGCGCGCGCGCGGTGGCGCAGCAGAGCGGCCTCGGCTGCGAGTACGCGGAGGGCTTCCGGCGCACGCGCTACGGTGGCATCGAATCGCTCGCCAAGGGGCAGGCGCTCCCGGAGGACGTGTAAGTGAAGCTGGGCTGCAGCTCGTGGTCGTTCGATGCAGCGTTCCGGACGAAGCGCATGGACCTGCGCGAGTGGATACGCCGCTGCGCCGTCGAGATGGAACTCGACGGCATCGAGCTCGCGGATGCGCACATCGAATCGACGGACGGCGCTTACCTGCGCGAGATCAAGAAGCTCTGTGTCGACCTGCAGCTCACCATCGCCGGCATTGCCGTCACAAACGACTTCGCGGACCCCGAGCGGCGACAGGACGAGGCGGCACGCGTGCGCCAGTGGTGCGACATCGCCGCGGTGCTCGGGGCGCCGGTGGTGCGGATCTACGCTGGTCAGGCGCCGGCCGCGCCCATCGATCCGGAGCCGGGGCGGATCGTCGGGCTCTTCCGCAAGGTCTTCGGCCAGGGGGTACCCGACCCGCGTCGCACCTGGTCCGACGTCTCCTGGACACTGCACGAGTGCGCGCAGCACGCGCAGGACCGCGGCGTCGTGCTCGCGCTGCAGAACAACACGCGCGCCGGCGTCGTCGCGACGCCGGAGGAGATCGAGCGCGGCATCCATGACGCGGGGACCGAGTGGCTGCGGGTCTGCCTGGACCCCGCCGACCTGCCGTACACGACGGGCGTCGAGCCGTTGATCCCGCGCACGGTGCAGATGCACGCGCGCATGCGGCTCGTGCGCGACGACGGCAGCGACACGAAGCTCCACTGGCCGGAGCTGCTGCGGATGATGCGCCTCGGCGGCTACCGTGGCTTCATACTGATCGATTACGACGGCATCGAAGATCCGGAGACGGCCGTGCCGCGCGCGGCGCGATACCTGCGCGGCGTGCTGCTCACGCTCGCCCGCCGCGAGCTGCTTGGCCCGGGGACGAACGGCAACTCAGGCGATATCGCGAACACCATCGAGGCGACGCCCACGACGTGATCCGCGCAGTCATCTTCGACCTCGGCCATACGATCTGGGACATCCGCTCCGGCGATGGGAAGCTCCTCGCGCGCGCGTACGCCGAGTTCCGCGCGCGCCTGTGCGAGCGCGTCGGCGACGACGGCGTGCCGCCACCGGCGGAGCTCCAGGAGGCGGTGCGGCTCGCGCTCAAGGCATCGGCAGAGATGTACTTCGAGGTGTCGGAGCATCTCGACCAGCCGCCGGCGTACACCTTCGTCGACCAGGGCTGCCGCTCGCTGGGCCTGACGCTCGACGAAGCGCTGCTCCGCGAGCTGACGCCACCGCTCTTCCAGACGGAGATCGACGCGCTGTCGTGCACCGACGGCACGATCGAGGCGCTGCGCGACCTGTCGGCACGCGGCTACACGCTCGGCGCCATCACGAACACGCTCTCGAACGGCGCCGGCATCCGGGCGATGCTGCGACGGTGGGAGATCGAAGACGTCATGGCGAGCGTCGTCGTGTCCGAAGACGAGGGCTGGCGTAAGCCGCACCGCTCGCTGTTCGAGAAGTCGTTGCGAGAGCTTGGCGTGACGCCCGATGAGGCGGTGTTCGTCGGCGACAGCCCATTCCACGACATCGGCGGCGCGAAGGCGGCCGGCATGCGCGCCGTGCTGACGACGCAGTACGTCACCCGAGCCCGCGACGGATACACCGAACCAGATGCGGTGATCGCGCACCTGCGGGAATTGCCGGATCTGCTCGAGAGGTTGGACGCCGCGAGTTAGCCCCGCAGCCGCTCGTTCGAGCTGCGCGCGAGCGGGTTCACGGTGCGGACGGCGGCGGCGCGCGCCTGCTCCTCGCGCTCTTTCTTCGCCTGCGCCAGGTCGGCCATCGCGCTGTCGATGAGGTCCTTCGCAGACGCGCCGTCCTCCGGGAAGCAGACGATCGCGACCGAGGCCTTCAGCGGCTCCGGCGAGCCGTCCTTCCCGAACACCGACACCTGCGACAGGTTCGCGAGCAGCCGCGTCGTGACCGAAACGGCCGCCGCGCGGTTCGTCTCCGGCAGCAGAACGGCGAACTCGTCGTTGCCGAGGCGCGCGACGATCTCCGGCGGTGACACCGCCTCAGCGAGGCTCACGGCCGCGCTGCGCAGGAGCCGGTCCCCCATGGATTGACCGTACTGCGAGTTGAACTCGCCGAAGTCGTCGAGGTCCAGCACGACGAGCGACAGCGCCTTCGCATAGCGTCCGCAGCGCACCAGCTCGTTCTCGATCGCCTCACCCATGTACCGGCGGTTGTACACCCACGTCACCGGGTCGATGTCGTTGAACCGCGCGGTGTCCTCCTGCGTCGCGATGTCACGCAGCGACAGGGTGAAGTGCCCGACCAGCAGCTCGACGATCTCCGCGTCGATGTCCGTGTGGTCGAAGCCGAGGACGACGATGCCGTACGGCTCGCCCTCGACGAGCATCGGGACGAAGGCGACCTTCTTTATCCCGAGCTTCTCCTCGGCCTCGCGCGCGGTCTCCTCGGGGATCGCGCCGTCCCAGAACTCAACGAGCGAGTTACGCATGTGCACTTCGCCCTGCTCGAGGATGTCTCGGCGCAGGTGGCTCAGCGGCATCTCGAGTTCGAGCACCGTCATGTCTTCCTGGTACGCCTCCATCACCCGCTCGAGGTGCGGCTCGACGATGCCCTCGAGCGCGGTAGCGGAGAGCACGTAGCGCTTCCTGTCAAGCACAAGCGGGTAGACGAACATCGCGTCCGTCACCTCGGGCGCCTTCTCGATAAACGCGCCCACCATCTCACTGATGCTGCCCGCGCTATGCAGGAAGAGCGTCAGGATCACCAGGTCGAAGAGCCGCCCCTCGCGGCCTTCCGGGCGTGACTCATCGAGGTCGTGGATGAACGAGCTTTCGCCCGCTTCGACGGACCCGGCATCCTTCTTGGTCTTCAGCCAGCGCATCAGTCCTCCGCCAGCTTGATGACGAGCGTGCGTTCGTTGTGCGTCTCGACGCGCGCCTCCCGGGACATCGCCCGGGTGACCGCGCGCGCCAGGACGTCCGTATCAAGGTCGTGCACGGCTTCGAGCGAAACCAGGGCGACGCCGTTGTTGTAGCTCAGCAGCGACATGTCGCGGACGCCGTCGAGGCCGAGCAGCGCGCGGTGCAGCGGCACGAGATCGACCGCCCGGCGCTTATCCTCGACGGTGATCCGATATGTGCGCGGCAGCAAGTCGAGCCCGCGCGGCTCATCGCGCTGGACCGGTGCCGGCGCAGGCTCCGGCTCGAACGTTGGCGCCCGCGCGAAACCCGGCGCCGGTCGTGACGGCGCCTCCGGTTGGGCCGGCGCGACGTCGCGGAAGATCGGCGGCCGCGGGAGTGCCCCGAATCCGGCCGACGCGACAGCAGGCGCTTCGTCCTCCCACTCGTTCGCCTCCGACTCCGCCTGCCCCAATGATGGTGCCGAGGGCGCCGGATGCAGGTTCATCTGGGCGGCCAGGAGTCGCACCGTCTGGTTGATGTCTGTGAGCGTCCGTTCGATACGCTCGAGCGCCACGGCGAGGCCGCCGGGCGTGGGGTCGTATTCGGCCCTCGGCAGGACGCTGCCGCGCGTCGGGAAGCTGATCGGCTCGCCAGGCTCTCGCGCGCCGTCTTCCGGCTGCATCGCGGTCGCCGGCTCCTGCTCGCGCTCTTCCTTGGCCGCCTGTACGCGCCGGATCGCCGCTTCGATCGCCGATTCGTCGACGTCCTGGTTGATAGCGGGCTGCGCGAACGGGGCTTCGGCGGGCGTGACCTCGAGCCCTTCGTCCGGTGCGACCCGCGCCTCGGCCGGCGACGGCCAGTCGGCCGGGCCCTCAGCGCTGGACGCGGGCTGAATCTGCGGTTCGGCCGCGTCCGGCGTCTCGTCGGCGCGCGCGGCCTGTGCGGCGACGCGCCGGATGGTGGCCTCGATCAGGCTCTCGTCGACGTCGTTCTTGTCCATGCCTTCCCCCGGGCGCACCTGTCCCACGCGTCTCCTAGGTAGTTTCGGCAGCCCGCACCCCTGCCAATACCGCCGCCGCCTCGGATTAGGATGTCCGGCGCCCGTCGGGGCAGCCCGGACCCGGAAGCCTGTACAATGGCGGGCGATGCGCATCCTGCTGGTCAACGGGCCGAATCTGAATACGCTCGGCACCCGCGAGCCCGAGATCTACGGCACGACGACGATGCCCGAGATCGAGGAGTCGGTCCGGGCCCGCGCCGCCTCGCTCGGGGCCGACGTCCGCTGCTTCCAGGCCAACGGCGAGGGACAGATCATCGACTGGCTCCAGCAGGAGCAGAAGGACGCCGACGGCCTGATCATCAACGCTGGCGCCCTCACCCACTACGGCATCGCCCTGCGCGACGCGGTCGCCGCCTGTGACTTCCCCGTCGTCGAAGTGCATATCTCGAACGTCTACAAGCGCGAGCGCTTCCGCCATCGCTCCCTGCTCTCACCCGTCGTGAGCGGCACCATCGTCGGGCTCGGCACTCACGGCTGCCTGCTCACGATCAAGGCCGTCGTCCGCCTCGTCAAGGGGGCCGAATGAGCGAGCGCGAGGCCGAGGTCGACCGGCCCGCGGCAAGCCCCGACGGCGACATCGCGTGTGACTTCGAGGTCGCGGTCTCGCTGCAGGAGGAAGGCATCCGCGAGCGGCTCTCGCGCGGCGCGCTCGGCCCGGCGCAAAAGATCGAAGACGGCATCGAGCTGCGGCTGCGGAGCGACGCGTGGGACGCGGTGCTGCGCTACATCGAGGTCGAGTCGCAGTGCTGCCCGTTCCTGGACCTCGCCGCGCGCCGGGACGCGGATGTTGTGGTGCTGACGGTGCGCGGGCGGCCCGAAGCGCAACCGGTGATCGATGAGATCTTCTCGACCGGCACGAACGCCGCTGGCTAGACTGGGATTGCCATGAAACAGCGAGTAGAGCGGCTGCGGCACGCGCTGGCGAAGCACGAGCTCGATGCCGCGCTGATCTCCAGCGCGCAGAACCGGCGCTACCTGAGCGGCTTCACTGGTTCGGCGGGCTACCTGCTCGTCACCGCGGACGGCGCGATCATCGCGACGGACTTCCGCTACTACGAGCAGAGTGGCCAGCAGGCGCCGGACTTCCGGCTGCACAAGACCGTTGGCGGCTTCGACGCCTGGGTGCCGCCGCTGTTCGCCGGCCTCGGCGGCAAGAAGGTCGCGTTCGAAGCGAACGACATGACGGTCGCGACGCACCAGGCCTTCAAGAAGGCACTCGCGACGCTCCCCGAGCCCGAGCAGCCGAAGCTCGTCCCGACGCCGAACCTCGTTGAGTCGATCCGCATCTTCAAGGAACCCGAAGAGATCGTCGCGCTGCAGAAGGCCGTCGACCTGGGCGACGCGGCGCTGACAAGCGTCGCAGAGCGCGTCGAGCCGGGCTGGACCGAGAAGCAGGTCGCGTGGGAGATCGAGAAGTACATCCGCGAGCACGGCGGCGACGCCCTCTCGTTCGACACGATCGTCGCCGGCGGCCCCTGGGGCGCCATGCCGCATGCCTACCCGCGCGACCGCAAGCTCGAGGCTGGCGAGGGTGTGGTCATCGACATGGGCTGTGAGATCGATGGCTACATGTCCGACCTCACGCGCACGATCTTCCTCGGCAAGCCCGACGACCAGTTCAAGAAGATCTACGACATCGTGCTGACCGCGCAGCTCACGGCCGAAGAGATGGTAAAGCCGGGTATGACCGGTGAAGAGTGCCACATGATCGCGCACAACGTGATCGAGGCCGCGGGCTACGGCGACACCTTTGGCCACGGTCTCGGGCACGGCATTGGCCTGCAAGTGCACGAGGCGCCGCGGGTGGCCCGCACCTCGAACGATGAGCTCAAGGACAACATGGTGTTCACGATCGAGCCGGGGATCTATATCACCGGCTGGGGCGGCGTGCGCATCGAGGATATGGTGGTGCTCGAAAACGGCAAGGCGCGCGTCATGAGCCACGCACCGAAGCTGCAGTTCGCCGGCGGCTGATACGCGGAACCCGTAGTAGTGGAGCGCGCGTTCGTCGCGCGGACGGATATCGCAGGAGGAACGAGCGGGGATGATCTCGACAGGCGACATGAAGCGCGGCGCCACGATTGAACTCGATGGCCGCGTGTACCAGGTGATGGAGTTCGCGCACATCAAGATGGGCCGCGGCTCCGCGCAGATGCGCATGAAGCTCCGCGACGTCCGCAAGGGCGACACGATCGAGCGGACGTTTCAGGCCGGCGAGAAGTGGCCGCGCGTGCGCGTCGAGCGCGTGCCGATGCAGTACAGCTATGCGGAAGACGAGTTGTTCTACTTCATGAACACGGAGACCTATGACCAGGTGCCACTCACGCGCGACCAGGTCGGCGAAGCGATGAACTTCCTCGGCGAGAACGGCGCCTGCGACGTGCTCTTCCTCGGCGAAGAGGCGATCGGCGTCGAGCTGCCGGCGTCCGTCGTGCTGACCGTCGCCGAGTGCGAGCCAGGCGTGAAGGGCGACACCGCGACGGGCGCGACGAAGCCCGCGAAGATGGAGACCGGCCTCGTCGTCAACGTCCCGCTCTTCATCAACGAAGGTGACAAGCTCAAGATCAACACCAGCACCGGCGAGTACCAGGAGCGCGCGTAAGGCGTCGACGCCCGTTGCGCTGATCAGCGCATTTGTTCGACAATGCGGACGTGCCACACGTCTACGCCGTCCACGAGCTCACCACCTACCTCCGTGAGCTGATCGAAGTCGACCCGATGCTCGGCGATATCTGGGTGTCCGGCGAGGTCTCGAACGTCAGCCGGCCCGCCTCCGGCCACGTCTACTTCACGCTCAAGGACGCCGCCGGCCAGATGCGCGCCGTCTTCTTCCAGAGCCGCTACCGGCCCGGCGGCGCAAGCTCGCGCGAGCTCGACAACGGCCGGGCGGTCATCGTCCACGGCCGCGCCGGGTTCTACGAGCAGCGCGGCGAGATGCAGGTCATCGTCGACTTCGTGCAGCCGGAGGGCGCCGGCGTCCTGCAGGCGCAGTTCGAGCGTCTGAAGGCCCAACTCGAAGCCGAAGGGCTCTTCGATCCGGGCCGCAAGCGCGCGCTGCCCCGCTACCCCTGCCGGATCGGCGTCGTAACGTCGGCGAGCGGCGCGGTGTTCCATGACATCTGTCACGTCCTCGAGCGCCGCTGGCCGCTCGCGGAGGTCGTGCTGGCGCCCGCGCCTGTCCAGGGCCCGGAGGCGATCGGCGGCGTCGTCGCGGGCATCGCGCAACTCAACCGCGCGCCGGCGATCGACGTGATGATCGTGGCGCGCGGCGGCGGCTCGCTCGAGGAGCTGGCCGCGTTCAACTCGGAGCCCGTCGCGCACGCTATCTTCGGCAGCGAGGTGCCGGTCGTCTCAGCCGTCGGGCACGAGACCGATGTCACGATCGCCGATTTCGTCGCCGATCGCCGCGCGCCGACTCCCTCGGCCGCGGCCGAGATCGTAGCGCCGGATCGCCTCGAAGTGTCGGTGCGCCTGGGCGTCGCCGCGGGCACGATGGAGTCGGTGCTGCGCCGCAGACTGGACGCCGCACGCCAGAGCACGCAGGCCGCCGTGCAGCGCATCGAGCGGCGCGGGCCGGCGATGGACCGCGAACGCCAGCGCGTCGACGACCTCTCGCGGCGCGCGCTCGCCGCTGTCGAGCATCGGACGCGCGAGGCCACGCAGCAGGTGGGCGGCTGCGTCTGGCGGCTACGGGCGCTCGACCCCTTCGCGACGCTCGAGCGCGGCTACGCCATCGTCCAGCGCGGCGGGTCGATCATGTCCTCGGTCGGGCAGGCGCACCCCGGCGACGCACTGAACGTGCGGCTGCGGGACGGGTCGTTCGAGGCGCACGTCGATGGGGGCGCCGGCAGCGTCCAGCGCCGAAAGCTCAAGAAGCGCGTGCCCGATGCGCAGGCGCCGCTGTTTACGATGCCGGAAGAACGCGCGTAGGGAGGGACCGATGCCACGCGAGAAGACGATGACGTTCGAGCAGATCTACGCCCAGCTCGAGGAGCGCGTAGGCAAGCTCGAACAGGGCGGCCTCTCCCTCGAAGACGCGATCGCGCTCTACGAAGAGGGCATGACCCTCGCCCGCCGTTGCCAGGAGCAGCTCGACGCCGCCGAGCTCAAGATCACGAAGCTCAAGCAGTCCTTCGCGGCCGTGCCTGCCCAGGACGGCGGCGAATTCGAGCCGCCAGAGGAGATCGACGAGATCGAGTACGTCTCGGCAGAAGAGCCGCCCGACGAGGACGATCCGTTCGTCTGACCCGCTCTCCCATCGCCCCGGCGCTGTTAGAATCGGGTGTACGTGCACCAGTACGGCAAAGGGACGCACATGCTCCGCATCGGATGGTTCGCGACCGGTCGCGGCGAAGGGTCGCAGAAGCTGCTGCGCGCGACCGTCGACGCGATCCGCGAACGGACGCTCGACGCGCAGATCAGCTTCGTGTTCTGCAACCGCGAGCCGGGGCAAGACTCGACGACCGATGTCTTCCTCGACCAGGTGCGCGCGTACGGCATCCCGCTCGTCACGCTCTCCGACCGCCGCTTCCGTACGGAGCACGGCGGCGAGGTCGCGCGCAGCGGCGCTCCGCTGCCGGAGTGGCGTCGCGCGTACGATGCGGCCGCGGTCGAACTGCTCCGCTCATTCGACTGCGACCTGGGCATGCTCGCGGGCTACTACCTCATCACGACGGATCCGCTGTTCGAGTGGCGGCCGCTGCTGAATCTCCATCCCGCGGCACCGGGCCAGCCCGCCGGCACATGGCAGGAGGTCACGTGGCAGCTGATGGAGCAGCGCGCGGACCATGGCGGCGTCCGCATCCACGTCGTCACCGGCGAGCTCGATGCCGGCGCCATCGCCACGTACTGCACGTATCCGCTAAGAGGCGGTGAGATCGGCGCGCTATGGAAGGACGTCGAGTCGCGCGGCGTCGCGCGCGTACGCGAGGAGGACGGCGAGCAGAACGGACTCTTCCGTGAGATGCGCCGCCGCGGCAGCGCCCGCGAGCTGCCCCTCATCGTCGAGACGCTGCGCGCGTTCGCGGACGGGCGGCTGGCGCTCGTCGAAGGGCAGGTGATGACCGGCGACACGAAGGTCGTGGGCGGCTACGATTTGACACCCGAGATCGAAGCCGCGCTCGCACGACCGGTCGGCGCTGATCGTTGAATTGACGCGTTATCAGACGCGCGGTACGATAGCGCGGCCATGAACTCCTTCGCATGCTCGAATTGCGCGTCGATGCTCGCTCACGGTGACAATTTCTGCCGCCACTGCGGCACAGCCCTGTCAGATGATCGGCTGCCGGCCGTGCGCCGCCCGCTCGCCGTCACGATCTGGCGCCCGCACGTGCCGCCGGTTGTGAAGGGCGCGGCCGTCATGGCGGCCGGTACGGTTGGTCAGTACGTCGTTCGGCGCGTGCTGACGAACATGATCACCGGGGCACGGAAGAAGCCGGCGCGCGCGCTTCGCAAGGCAGGCGACGGGATGTTCGATGAAGCGCAAATCATCACCGAGACGGTGATGATGCGGCGCGTACGGATCCGCCGCCAGGCCTGACGGGCCGGACCGAGCGGCGAACCGAAAACCGCGGCACCCCCGGGTCGGGGCACAGGCAGGACATTTGCGGGCGTGCTACGCCACATCTTCGCTCCCCTGGCCGCGGGCGCGGTTGCCGTCGCCGTGCTCTCGCTCGCGCCCGGGCGTTCATATGCCTACGAGTACGTCACCAACGGCAGCTTCGAGGCGGGAGCGGCGAGTTGGGCGACGTCCGGGGGCACGATCGCGTCGATCGCGGTCCCGGACGCAGTCGACGGCTCGCACGTCGGGCGGTTGACGATCGCGACGGATGCCTCGTCGGCAATCGCGCAGGCTACCTCTACGCCAACCGCTCCCGCGGGCACATACACGCTCTCGCTAAGTCTTCGGGGGGCCGCCGGAGCCGGCCCGGTCACCGTTACACTACTCCTCCGCGCGGGCAGCAGGCAGCGCGTGGTGACGACCGTGGTCGATTCGACCGTATGGCAGACGCAGCAGCTCACCGTCACCGGTCCCGCATCGGCTAATCTCGTCGCGAGCGTCACCGTCGCCGGCAGCGGCGGCGACACCGTCGACATCGACGCGGTCAGCATCAGCGGCATCGACCCGAACTCGGTCACGGCGACACCCACGGACGTACCGCCGTCGCCGGCGGCCGCCACGCCGACCGTCACACGCACGCCCACCGACACGGCGACGCCGACGAAGACCGCGACGCCGGTCACGTACGTGGGAGTGCTGCGCAACGCCGGCTTCGAGACGGCCGGCGCCGATGGCAGCCTGCTCGCCTGGGACCACTATGGCGGCTCGATGTCCGTGGCGACGCACCCCGTGCACACCGGAGCGCAGTCCGCCCGGCTGGAGAGCGACTCCGATTCGACGAAGTGGCTGTATCAGCCGGTCGCCGTCGATCCCGACGCGACGTACGCGTTCGGCGCCTGGGTCTACGATGACGACCCCGCAGTCGCGTCGGCGTTCCTGCGCGTCTCCTGGTATGCGTCTGCGGATGCAAGCGGCTCTGCGCTTGACAGCATCGACAGCACGATGCGGATCGAGGCGGCGGACGCGCAATTCCGCAGCCTGACGACCGGAAGCATCGCCGCGCCGCAGGACGCACACAGCGCGCGACTGCGCGTGATCCTCGCGCCCGTCTCGTCCGCACCGGCGGTGATATACGTCGATGACGCGTCGTTCGGGCCGGCCGCGCCCGCAACCTTCACGCCGAACGCGAGCGCCACCGTTGCCACTGGGGGCGGCAGCCACTCGAACACGAGCGCGGTGCTCGACGCGGCGAACCGCAACTTTCAGACGAACGGCCCGCACAGGACGCTGCCCGCCGCGCTGCGCAGCGGGCAGAGCCGCGTCCTCATCAGTGAGGTCTTCTACGACTCAGCTGCCTCGGGGAGCGATGCCGACAACGAGTGGGTCGAGCTGTATAACGCCGGCGATGTCGACCAGAACGTCGGCGGCTGGACGCTCGCGGACAACGCGGCCTCCGACACGCTGCCGCCGCTGGTCGTCCCGGCGCGTGGATATGCGATTGTTGCCGCTTCGGATAGCTTTTCGGACGCCTATCCTGGATACGCTGGCGGGCTCGCCGTGCTCGGGAATCGCATCGGCAATTCGCTGGGCAACGACGGCGATCGCCTCGCGCTCAAGGACGGCGCAGGGAACATTGCCGACGCGATCTCATGGGGAAACGACGCGTCGATACTCGACCCATCGATACCGGATGTCCCCGCCGGTCACTCGATCGAGCGCCGCACGCCGGGCGGCGATACGGACACGGCCGCGGACTTCACGGACAACCTGAACCCCTCGCCCGGCCTGCCGTTCGCACCGGCCGCCGACCGCACGGCCAAACCGCAGCAGCAGCCATCAACGTCAGGCGTGCCGATCATCGTCGGAAGCGACGCATCGTTCCGCACGGTCTTCCTCTGGCTCGCGCTCGGCAGCGCATCGACCCTCGTTGCCGGGGCGGCCGCATGGCGGTTCGCCCCCGTCATCCGCCGGCGCCTCGCGCGATGAGGGAACGCGTGCAGAAGATCCTCGCCCGCGCTGGCCACGGCTCGCGGCGCAGCGTCGAGCGGCTGATCGCCGATGGCCGCGTCACCGTGAACGGAGAGCGCATCACGGTCGGCGCGCAGGCAGATCTCGATGTTGACATCGTGGAATTCGACGGCGCACGCGTCCTTCCGATGGAGCAGCTCGTCTACCTCGCGATGCACAAGCCCGCGGGCTACGTGACCACCGCGAGCGACCCGCAGCGTCGCAAGACTGTCATGGACCTGCTGCCCGAAGGACTGCCGCCGCACGTGCTGCCAATCGGCCGGCTCGACCGCGATACCGACGGCCTGCTGCTCTTCTCGAACGATGGAGAGTTCGCGCACCGCCTCTCGCACCCGCGGTACGAGGTCGAGAAGGAATACCATGCGCTCGTCGAGGGACGCCCGCCGGCGAGCGCGCTCGAGCAACTGGAGCGCGGCGTGCTGGTCGATGATAAGCCGACGGCGCCGGCTCAGGCGCAGCTCGCGGAGCCGCCGCCCGGCTGGCAGGCGCGGGACGGCCACACGTGGCTGCGGCTCGTCGTCCACGAGGGCCGGAAGCGCCAGGTGCGACGCATGTGCGCGGCAGTCGGGCACCCGGTGCGCGCGCTCGTACGCACCCGCATCGATGGCGTGCCCCTCGGTAAGCTCGAGCGTGGCACGACGCGCGAGATCTCCGGGCGCGAGCTGTCGGCGCTCAAAAGCGCCGTCGGATTCGGTGACAGCACGCGCGCCGGGTAAACGAAGGGAAGACGGGCATTTCGGGACGAGCACTGCCGCATCGCGCCATGACGATTGCCATCGACGGACCGGCCGCATCGGGTAAGAGCGTCGTCGGCGCACACGTCGCCGAGCGCCTCGAGTACGTCTTCTTCGACACGGGCGCGATGTACCGCGCCGTCACCTGGGCCGCGTTGCGGCGCGGCATTAACCCCGCCGACGCGGACGCCGTCGCTGCCTTCACCGCCGATGTCGCCATCGAAGTGCACGCCTCCGACAACACCACGCGCGTGCTGATCGATGGCGCCGACGCGACGCCCTACCTGCGGACGGCGGACGTTGAGGCGAACGTGTCGCTCGTCAGCCGTGTGCCCGGGGTGCGGGCGGCGCTTGTGCGCATCCAGCGCGACCTTGCCGGCGCCGGCCGTGTGGTGATGGCCGGGCGGGATATCGGCAGCGTGGTCCTGCCGGACGCGGACCTGAAGGTGTACCTGGACGCCTCGCGGGACGTGCGCGCGCGCCGGCGTGCCGACCAGCTGCGCGCCGGAGGCGAGGTCGTGGACATCGACGCGATCCGCGCCGACCTCGAACGCCGGGACGGCATCGACAGTAGCCGCGAGGTATCGCCGTTGACGGCGGCGCCGGGGGCTGTGATCATCAACACGGACCATCTGACGATCGAGCAGGCGGTCGACCGCATCGTGGAGCTTGCAGGATGAAGACCCGAGCCGGCCGTTTTTCGTACTGGGCGGTGGTATGGTTTATCCGCCTCTGCCTGTTTCTCTACGTGAAAGGCCCGAAGGTCGAAGGGCTCGAGAACGTGCCCGACCAGGGTGGCGCCATCCTCGTCTCCAACCACCTCAATAACGCCGACCCGTGCGTCATACCCGGCGTCTTCCACCGACGCATTATCACGATGGCCAAGAAAGAGATGTTCAGGTGGCCGGTCGTGAATCTGCTCTTCAAGTGGATCGGCGCCTTCCCCGTCGACCGCAACGGCGCGGACCTCGCGGCGCTCCGCGAGGCGCAGGGGGTGGTGAGCGACGGATTGCTGCTCTTGATGTTCCCGGAGGGCCATCGCGCGAAGGACTGCCAGCTCCAGCATGGCTACCCGGGCACCGCGCTCGTCGCGTACCGCACCGGCGCGCCGATCATCCCCGTCGCGATCAGCGGCACCGAATCGATCCCCTGGCCGTGGGTCTTCGTCCGGCCCTTCATGGGTCCGCGGGTGACCGTCCGCATCGGCAAGCCCTTCTACCCGCCGGCTGTCGAGCGCATCACCTCGAAGGCCGCGCAGGAAGCGACCGGCGACATCATGCTGCATGTCGCCGAACTCCTGCCGGAGGCCTACCGCGGCGAGTACCGGGAGGCCGTGGTGGCCGCGCAGACGGCCCAGCCAGCCGCCGAGCGCGCCTGACCCTCCCCGCGCTTGCAGCCACGGCATAATGCCGATACTGCCCTTCTTCCTCGCCGGTTACACTGAGGCCGAAGATTCACCTGAAGGGTGGTGTAACGGCGAATGCAGGTGATCAAGGCCCGCGAACTCGGATTCTGTATGGGCGTCCGCCGCGCGGTCGAGATGATGGAAGCCGCAGCGGGCGAGATGGGGCCCATCACGAGCCTCGGCTCGACCGTCCACAACCCCCAGGTCGTCGACCGGCTACGCGGGCACGGGGTCGATGTGATCGACACGCTCGATGACGTCGGCGCGCTTCCCGTCGCCATTACCGCGCACGGCGTCGGTCCGCAGGTGCTCCAACAGCTGCGAGCGCGCGGCGCCAGCATCGTCGATACCACCTGCCCGATCGTTACGCGCGCGCAGCAGTGGGCGCACCGCCTGTCCGAGGAAGGCTTCGGGGTCATCGTCTTCGGCGACCCCGCGCACAAGGAGGTGCGGGGCATCCTCGGCTGGGCGAACGAGAAAATCCTGACCATCAAGGACGAGTCCGAGCTCGATGCGCCACTGCCCGACTGGATGCCGTCGCGCATCGGTGTCCTCTCCCAAACGACCGAGACCGGCACCCACTTCGCGCAGTTCGTGCAGCGCCTCCTCCTTACGCACATGGACCGCATCAGCGAGCTGCGCGTGATCAACACGCTCTGCAACGCGACTACGAGCCAGCAGGCGGCCACCGAGGAGCTGGCCCAGCAGGTCGACCTGATGATCGTCGTCGGCGGGCGCGAGAGCGCGAACACCCGCCACCTGGCGGAAGTCGCCCGCGAGGCCGGCGTCGAGACCTACCAGGTCGAGTGCTCCGCCGAGGTCGATGGCGGCTGGCTCCAGGGGCATGAGCGCGTCGGCGTAGCCGCGGGCGCCTCGACCCCGGATGCCGTCATCGATGAGGTTGTCCAGCGCCTTTACGCGCTGGCAGCCTGAGCCCGCTCCCACTCGCTACACTGTTGACCGTGCCTGACACCGTGCTGCCTCACACATTCGCGGGACTCGCCCGATGACCGAAGCGCGCCGTACCCCAAGCCTTCGCCGGCCGAACGAAGGCGGCGTGGTCGATGCCGTGCGCCCGGGCAGCCTCGCGGCCGGCGCCGGCATCACTGTGGGCGATCGCATCACGCGCATCGACGGACGCCAGCTGCGCGATGCCGTCGACTTCAAATTCCTCGCGGCTGAGGACACCATCGAACTCGAGGTCGTGCGCGGCGACGAGACGCTGCGGCTCGAGGTCGAGAAGCACCCGGATGAGGATCTCGGCATCGGATTCGAGGACGCTGCGTTCGATGGCGTGCGCACCTGTAACAACTCCTGCTTCTTCTGCTTCCTCAAAGGCAACCCAAAGGGCTTGCGGCGCACGCTCTATGTGAAGGACGACGACTACCGCCTGAGCTTCTTCCACGGAAACTTCGTCACACTCACGAACCTCACAGAGGACGACTGGCGGCGGCTCGATGAACAGCGCCTGTCGCCACTCAACGTCTCCGTGCATGCGACCGAGCCCGAGTTGCGCCGCTACCTGCTCGGCAACCGGACAGCGCCGGACATCTGCGAGCAACTGCGCCGGCTCGGCGATCTGGACATCGTGGCGAACACGCAGGTGGTGCTCTGCCCCGGCGTCAACGATGGCGACGCGCTCGAGCGCACCATCAGCGATCTCGCGGGCCTGTACCCGACGGTGCAGAACGTCTCGATCGTGCCGGTCGGCGCGACGATGACTGCCGAAGAGCGCATCGCCCGCGGCACCCACGCGGAAGAGGTCGACGGCTGCTCGCCCGACTTCGCCCGCGCGCTGATCGCGCAGGTGCGCCCGTGGCAGCGCCGTATGCGCGCCGCGCACGGCCGCACGTGCGTCTACCTCGCAGACGAGTACTACCTTGCGGCGGGCATCGAGCCGCCGCCGGCCGCGCACTACGACGGCTTCCCGCAGTTCGAGAACGGCATCGGCATGGTGCGCTCGCTGCTCCAGGACTGGCGCCGCACGAAGCGCGCACTCGCGCGCCAGCCGCGCGTGTTCGCGGCGCGGCGCGCGACGCTCGCGTCTGCCACGCTCATCGCCCCCACGCTCGAGCGCATCGCCGGCGCGGTCGAGGAAACGACCGGGCTCGGCATCGAGGTGCAGACGATCAGGAACGAATACTTCGGCAGCCGCGTGAACGTGTCGGGCCTGCTGACCTCGCAGGACATCATCGACCAGCTGCGCGGCCGCGACCTCGGCGACGTCGTGTTCCTGCCGCGCTACGCACTCGACTACACCGGCTCCCGCTTCCTCGATGACGGCACGCCGGCCGCGGTCCGGGCGGCGCTCGGTGTGCCGATCGCGTTCGTGTCGTCGCTGAGCGAGGTGTTGCAAATTCTCGGCGAGCGGCTAGAATCCGACGTAGTGGGCGCCGTCACGAACGCGTCCAGCACGAACGGCAAGGCCTGGGTCGATTACGCATCGATCCGCTAGCGGGAAGGAGGTGCGCTGGAGCGAGGAGCGCGGGAGCAACCAAACGCAAGCGCCAGGCCCTGGGGACACGCCCGGGGTGACGAGGAAGAGACGCATCGAAAGACTCGGCGGATCGTCTCTCGGCAGCACAGTCGTAACGGACGGGGCAAAACGCGGCGCGCGAGCGCCCGACAAAGACCGGCCGGCGTGCATCATCATCAACCCGCTCCCCTTCTCGCAGACAACACCGGTACATCGCCCCGGCTCCGGGGCTTTCGCGTGATCGCGCGCTTCGCCGATCGCGCCGGGGGTCTGCATATGTTCGGACGACATCGGTCCATCACGGGTGGCCGCACAGCCATGCGCATGTCCCGAAGGGAGGCGTGCTGATGTGCGGGATCATCGGTTACACGGGCGAGCGGGACGCCGCGCCGCTGCTGCTCGACGGCCTGCAGCGGCTCGAGTACCGCGGCTACGACAGCGCCGGCATCGCCCTGCTCGATGACGGCGAGATCACGGTGGTGAAGGGCGCCGGAAAGCTCTCTGCCCTCCGTGGCGGACTCGAAGGCGCGTATCCTGCCGGCCGCTGCGGCATCGGGCACACGCGCTGGGCCACGCACGGCAAGCCGACGGTGGACAACGCGCACCCGCACGTCGACTGTGCTGGCGGCGTCGTCGTAATCCACAACGGCATCATCGAGAACTACCTGGAACTGCGGGCCGAACTGAAGGCTCGCGGCCACGAGCTTCGCTCGGAGACGGACAGCGAAGTGATCCCGCACCTCGTCGAGGCGTTCATCGACGAAGGCGACGACCTGCTGGCGGCCTTCCGCAAGACGCTGGCCCGCCTGCGGGGCGCGCACGCGATCGTGCTGATGTCCAGGCGCGAGCCCGGGCGCCTCGTCGCCGCGCGCGCCGGCAACGCCGGAGGTGTCGTCATCGGCTACGGCGAGAGCGAGATGTTCGTCTCGAGCGACCTCACCGCGCTGCTGCCCGAGACGCAGCGCGTGGCGTTCCTCTCCGATGGCGAGATCGCCGACGTGAGCGCCGACGGTGTCCGCTACGCGACGTTCGAGGGCGTGGTGCTGGCGCGGGAGCCGCAGGTGGTGCCCTTCGACCCCGTATCGGCCGTGAAGGGCGCGCACAAGCACTTCATGCTCAAGGAGATCATGGAGCAGCCGGAGTGCGTGATGGACACCTTCCGCGGCCGCGCGATCTTCGACCCTCCCGCCGTCTCGCTGGAGTCGATCGGCCTCTCCGACGACGTGCTCCGCTCCGTCTCGCGCGTGATGCTCATCGGCATGGGCACGAGCATGTACGCGGCGATGCTCGGCCGCACGTACTTCGAGCGCATCGCCGGCGTCCCGGCCGAGATCGACAACTCGTCGGAGTTCCGCTACCGCGACGCGCTCGTCGGTCAGGACACGCTCGTCATTTCGGTCGCCCAGAGCGGCGAGACCGTCGACACGCTTGAAGCGATGGCCGACGCCAGGCGCCAGGGCGCTCCGCAGATCACGATCTGCAACACGCCCGGCGCGCAGTCGACGCGGATCGCCGATGGCTGCGTGCTCACCCGTTGCGGTCCGGAGGTCGCCGTCGCCAGCACGAAAACGCTGACTGCATCGATGACCGCGCTCTACCTGCTCGCCGCGTACGTGGGCCGCATCCGCGGCACGCTCAGCGAAGCGCGCCTCGGCGAACTTCTGGCGTCGCTCGCGCAGACGCCCGGGCTGATGGGCGAGGTGCTTGCGCTGGACAGCCGCATCGCCGGCATCGCCGACGCGCTCGCCGGGCACGGCAACTTCCTCTTCCTCGCGCGCGGCGCCCAGTACCCGATGGCGCTCGAGGGCGCGCTGAAGCTCAAGGAGGTGAGCTACATCCACGCCGAGGGCTATCCGGCCGGTGAGATGAAGCACGGGCCCATCGCCCTCATCGACCGCACGATGCCGGTCGTCGCGCTCGCCCTCGACGACGGCACGCGCGACAAGATGCTTTCGAACATCGAGCAGGTGCGGGCGCGCAACGGCATCGTCGTCGGCATCATCACGCAGGGCGACGCCGAGCTCGCGTCGAAGTGCGATTACGCGCTTGAGTTGCCACGTTGCGACCCGCTGCTCTACCCACTGCTCACGGCGCTACCGATGCAGCTGCTCTCGTACCACATCGCCACGAAGCGAGGATGCGACGTCGACCAGCCCCGCAACCTCGCAAAGACGGTGACCGTCGAATAGCAGCGCGGGCGGCCACGCGACCATGCGTAGCCGCCCGCGGGCTCTGCTCTTTTCGCCGGTTGCTCTGCGAAGCGCGCGGCGCCTCGCTACACGGCCTGCGTCTGCGACCGGTCGATCGCGACGCTGGCTGCGAGCTGCCGCCGCTCGCCGCGCGTCCCGAGCAGGTACACCGCGGACACGACGCCGATCGCCGCCGCCTCCGCCAGGCACATCAGCCCGAGCGCGACGGTCATGTCGCGCCAGAACGGCTCGGGGAACATCTGGATCAGGTGGTCCGTCGCGGGGTTGAACTCCCACGTCCCGTTCGCGAACAGCAGCGTGTGGAACCTGTCGAATGCCGATTCGAAGCCGAACGCGGCGAAGATCGCGATGCCGCCCACGAACAACGCGCCGAGCGCGATGCCGGCCAGGCACTGCCCCGCGAGCTGCCGCATGCTGCCCTCGCGCCACCAGATGAACATCCCGACGACATACGCCAGCACATAGACCACCGACAACTCCTGCGCGTGGTTGGCAATGACGAACAGGTGCTTGACGTCCTGCATGTGGCGCGTCTCGCGCGCGTTGAAGACCGAAGTCTGCAGCCCGTCCTGCGTGACCGTGTGATAGAAGGTCTTCTCGTTGTTGTTGAAGTACTCGCGCAGCGCGGCGGCCGTGCTGTTCAGGTCCGCGCGCGACAGCCCGGTCGTGCTCTCCGCGTCGTAGCGGTCGAACGCGTACCGATAGACAAGCGGCGCGTTTGCGAGGATGCGGACGTTCGTGGAGATGAGCGCAATGGGGAGGGCGAGGACGAAGGCAACCGTGGCCAGCGTGCGGGCGAATCCCATGTGGGTTTCCCTCTGCCGCCCCGCCGCCGCGACAGCCGCATTCTGCGCGGCGTCCGCGGACTTGTCAAGAACTTCGGGCACGTCAACCGGCGCAGCCGCCGGCAAGGAGTCACGTTCACCCATCCCGCACAAGTGTACGCCGCACCCGGCCGCGCGTACCAACGCTCGCCCGGCGCGCGCCAGCCCCGCATACTGAGGCGTGATCAACCACCCACGCATCACCGTCATCGGGCTCGGCCCGGGCGACGCGTCACTCCTGACCATCGAGGCCCGTGATGCCCTCGCGGCTGCGCCGGAAGTGTGGCTTCGCACAGCGCGTCACCCGACCGTCACCGGTCTCCCGGGCGGCCCGCGATACGAGTCCTTCGATGGGCTCTACGAGTCGCTCGATACGTTCGACGCCGTCTACGACGCGATCATCGGGCGCCTGCTCGAACTCGCGCGCCAGCCGGCGGGCGTCGTCTACGCCGTCCCCGGGCATCCGCTCGTCGGCGAAGCCACCGTCCGCGGCCTGCTCGAGCGCGCCCCGGCGGAGGCCATCGACGTCAGCGTGCTCCCCGCCGTCAGCTTCGTCGATACGGCGCTCGTCGCGCTCGGGCTCGACCCGCTCGCCGGCGGCCTGATGGTGCTCGATGCGCTCGCGCTCGGCGACCATCGCCGCCTGCTCGTGCCGGAGCGCCCGACGCTCATCGCGCAGCTGTACGACCGGCGCGCGGCCACGCAGGCCAAGCTCGCGCTGCTCGAGTCCTACCCGCCGGAGCACCCCGTTCGCGTGCTGCGTGCGACCGGTACCGCGGCGGCCGCCGTCGAAGCTGTCACGCTGGCCGAACTCGACCGTTCGGACGCATTCGACCATCTGACCACGCTCTACCTGCCGGCGGTGCCACTGACGCTCGACGTCCGCTCGTTCGAAGGGCTGCGCGCCATCATTGCCCGCCTGCGCGCACCGGAGGGCGGCTGTCCGTGGGACCTCGAGCAGACGCACGAGACCCTCAAGCGCTTCCTGCTCGAAGAGGCGTACGAGGCGCTCGATGCGCTGGATGAGGGCGAGCCCGCGCGCATGGTCGAAGAGCTCGGCGACCTGCTCATGCAGGTCGTCCTCCATGCACAGGTCGCCGAGGACGACGGCGAGTTCGTCATCGAGGATGTGCTCGGCTCGATCGGCGCCAAACTCGTCCGCCGCCATCCGCACGTCTTCGGAGAGGTGAGCGTCGACGGCGCAAGCGACGTCATCCGCAACTGGGACGCGCTGAAGAAGGAGGAGCGCGGCGAGCAACCGCTGCTCGATGCCGTCCCGAGGACGATGCCCGCGCTCGCGCAGGCGCAGGCGGTGCAGTCACGCGCGTCGAAGGCCGGACTCGCAGCGGACAGCCGCCGGCCGGTGGTCACGATGGAAGCTGCGACGGCGGAGGAACTGGGGGATCTGCTCTTCGCCGTGGTTGAGCACGCCCGCGCACGCGATCTCGACGCCGAGGAGGCGCTGCGCCTGGCCGTGCGACGCTTCCGCACGCGCGTAGGCGATGCGGAACGCAGCCGCACATCGGGCTAGGGTGGACGGTCAGTCCTCGTCCTCGACGGCGGCGGCGGCCGCTTCTTCGACCCGCTTCCGCACGTCGGCGAGCCAGGCGTCCTGCTCCTTGCGGTCGAATCCGAACCAGATGTGCTCGCCCATCGTCGTCTCGATGAACAGCGCGGGACCGCCCGTCTGCGGCGCGCCGATGTGCCCGCGCGGTGACGCGTAGACCGCCGCGGTCTTCACCTCGTCGAAGGGCACGACGAGCCACCGCGCCTCACCTTTCGACGCGTAGAACATCAGGCGCCGGTTCGTCAGATAGAGCGCACCACCCATCGACTGCTTCGCCTGCGTGAGCGTCGCCCGCACGGCGCGTTCGCAGCGCTCGCCAATCGGCAGTTGGACCGGCAGTTCGGGCGGCGGCTTCGGCTTGCGGCTAAAGATTGGCATGCAGGTCTATCGCACGTACTTCATCGCCGGCCGCAGCTGCTCTCGGTGGGAGCGCTCGTGCCGCTGCAACGCCAGGATGTAGTCAAGTGCGGTGCGCTCCTCCTCCGGCGCGTCCCACCAGAAGCGCAACGTCGCCTTCAGGTGCTTCGGCTTCAGCCTGGCGACGAGCAGCAGCGTCTCGTGCCGCATCGACAGGTATTCCTCGACGAGCGCGCTGTGGGTTGAGAAGCGCCGTTCATTGATGTGATCTTCGTTGCCCGCATCGATATCCGGCCAGTCTCCGAATCGCCCGTGCTCGAGGAGATGGCGGAGCTGCGTCTGGAACACCCAGTCGCCCGTCGCGATGTGTGCCAGCAGTTGCCGATACGACCAGCCGGGCACCGGCGACCGGCGCTCCCATCGCGCCGGATCGACGTTGTAGACGACGTACAGCGTGCGGTCCGGCGCGAGCGCGTCGATGGCCGGGCGCACCTCCGGCAGGAAGCGCAGCTTCGCCGGGTGCCACTGGAGCCGCAGCGCACGGCGGATATCCGCGGCATGCCGGCGGTCATGGTATCCGAGCCAAATGTGCTCGCGGACGGAGTTGTGCTCTTCCCCGAAGGCCGCGAGCGAGAGCGCGAGGTGCCGCGGTTCGAGCAATTCGTAGAGGCTAATCAGCAGTTTCCGCCGGCGATGCATCTCCGCAAGCAGATGCTCGACGGTCGCGGCGCGCCCGCGCGCGATGGCCCGGTCCTGGGCGGCCCGCAGGGCGGTAGGCGTGAGCGGCCGGCGCTCTTCCGCCTCGCCCTTCAGCAGATCCTGCGCCGCCAGCGCCCAGGCGTGGTCCGCCGTCGCAAGGTGCGCGAGAAGGTCGTGCAGGGTGCGCCCGCCATAGGGCACGTAGCGCTCCCAGTCGTCGGCCCCCACGTCCCCGATGGCACCGAGCAGCTCGTCGCGCGCCGCGAGCATGTCCGCAACCGCCTGCCGGACGTACCGGTCCATCCCCTTCTCGCGGAAGTCCAACTCCTCAATCACGTAGTCAGTCTAACGCCGCCTACGTGCCGGCTCGCGGTCGGCGTTCTTTATCGCTTTCCGATAATACGCGCAGGTTCTGGATAACAGCCGGGCCGAAAAACGAAACATCTCCATTACACCGGCCCGTGCCTGCGCACGCGCCTCGCGGCTGACGTTTACAGCCTGCTCCCGAGAGTGGTATGAAAGATATGACCACACCGTCCTTCGGGAACCCTGGCTCGAAACAAACGAAGAACCCAGCAGAATCGAACGCCGCGGAGTTCGCACACCGCGGCGCATGGATGCGCTTGATGCGAATTCTCCAACTTGCACCTCTGTGGGAATCGGTGCCACCGCCTGCCTACGGTGGGACGGAGGCAGTCGTCAGCCTGCTGACCGACGAACTCGTCCGCATGGGGCACGATGTCACCCTCGCGGCCTGCGGCCAATCGCACACCAACGCCAACATGATCTCGGTCTACCACCGGAGCCTGCGCACGGCCGACGACCTCGCCGACCGTAATCCGTACGACTGGCAGCATGCGGCGACGGCACTCGAGCACGCGCGCGACTACGACATCATCCACAACCACGCCGGCGAGCTGCCAATGGCCATGTCGGCGCTGGTCGATACGCCGATGCTCACCACGACGCACTGCCTCACGACGGCCGATACCGCGTTCATCTGGAACCGCTACCGCGGCGCCTACAACGCCATCAGCAACTCGCAGCTCGCGCACTTCGAGTGCTACGCGCCGCCCGCCCGCTGCATGGGTTATGTCTACAACGCGGTGGACATCGATACCTTTCCATTCCAGGATCGGAAGGGGCAAGACCTGCTCTTCCTCAGCCGGATCTCGCCCGAGAAGGGCCCGCATCTCGCGATTGAAGTCGCGAAGCGGACCGGCAGGCGGCTCATCATGGCGGGCAAGGTCGACCGGGCAGACCGGCGATTCTTCGAGGAGGTGGTGCGTCCCCTCATCGACGGCGAGCAGGTCGTCTTCGTCGGCGAGGCGGATGCCGTGCGCAAACGAGAGCTGTACCGCGATGCGTTCTGCATGCTCATGCCGCTCACGTGGGAAGAGCCGTTCGGCCTGGTGATGGCAGAAGCCATGGCCTGCGGCACGCCGGTGATCGCCCTTAATCGCGGCAGCGCCCCGGAGGTCGTCGCGCACGGCACGACCGGCTTTGTCGTCGATACCGTCGAACAGATGGCCGACGCGATCGCCGACGTGCCTGCGATCGACCCGCATGCCTGCCGGCGTCATGTGCGGGAGCGCTTCTCCCCGCAGAGCATGGCGAGCACGTACCTGGACGTCTACGACCGCGCGATCGCCGAGCATGCGATGGTCGCCCGGCCGTTCGTTCCTCAGCGCATCGTCGTGCAACCTCCCGGGGTGCGATCCGCGCCCATCCAGCCGATGAGGACCGCTTCATGATGTTGCCGACTGAATCGAGCGTGCCCG
>DASUKS010000162.1:0-7627 GCA_036278595.1 Dehalococcoidia bacterium | reverse complement strand
GGCGCCTCCGCGCACGGGGCACTGGGTGGCGTTCCACCTGCTCGAGCACGACATCCACCATCGTGCGGACCTGCTGATGTACCTGGCGTTATGCGAGGTGGAGACGCCGCAGGTGTGGACGCCGTAAGCGTGCGCGTGCAGGCGCACGCGCGATTGGACGTCGAGGTAGGAGGTCGGGAGCGGACGGGCCGGCTATTCGTCTTCGTCGATGACGGTGTAGCCGCTGAAGGCGAAGACGCGGTCCTGCACTTCTTCGATGCTGGTGACGTTCTCGGCGAGGAGGGAGTCGAGGAACTGCTCGCGCGTGGCGAGCGCTCCGAGGAACTCCTCGGGTTCCATGTCGAGGCGGCGGGCGGCGGCGTCGATCTGGGCGGGGGTCGTCAGTATCTGGTAGGTGTCGTCTTCAGGGCGCCAGCGGGCGACGGATTCGCGCTCGTAGCCGTCGGCGAGCGGCTCGAGGACGGAGACTTCGCTCACGCGCCGGAGGCGGCGGCCTTCGCGCGGGCCGACGAACATCGGCACGACGAACGCGAGGTGGCCGATGAGGCGCGGGTCGACATCGTTCTCATCGGTGAGCTGCTCGATGACGCCCTCGACGGTGTCGGCGTGCATGGTGGAGGCGAGCGAGTAGCCTTCGGCCATCAGCTCGAAGGCGCGCTGGACATACGGACCCCAGGAGTACACGGGCAGGTGGTCGCTGATCTCGTTGATCAGCATGTAGATCGGCGCGTCGCCGTCCTGCGGCGGCAGGCGGAAGGTCTCGCCCCAGCCGTGCGTGAAGTAGACGCCTGCGTCGGGGCGGGCGAACGCGAGGAGGGCGGTCAGGATCGTCGTCTTGCCGGCGCCCGGCGGGTCGGCGGCGAGGATCAGCGAGCGGCCGCGTTCGACCGCGAGCCAGAGCATCGCGGCGACGCGCGACGGCATGGTGCCGGCGCGGAGGATCTCGGTGATCGACATCGGCTGGGGCTGGGAGTAGCCATGCCAGCCCCACCAGCTCTCCGGTTGATTGAGCGCCCTCACGCTCACATCATACTTCGGGTCTGGTTGGCTGGTTACTGGGAACTGGTGACTGGGAACTGGTGACTCGTGAGTTTGAGGAGAATGCCATGAAGGCGGCGGCGCTGGCGGGGGTGCGGACGTTCGAAATGAAGGAGGTGGCGCGGCCGGAGCCGGGGCCGGGGGAGGCGCTCGTGCGGGTGCGGAGCGTCGGCGTGTGCGGGAGCGACCTGCACTTCTATCGCGGCGAGTTCCCGGTGCCCGCGGGCTTCGTGCCGGGTCACGAGTGCGCGGGAGAGGTGGCGGCGCTCGGCGAGGGCGTGACGGGCTTCGAGCCGGGCGATCAGGTGGCGCTCGAGCTGTTCACGGTGTGCCTGCGATGCGAGCAGTGCCGGTCGGGGAACTACCACCTCTGCCCTTCGCGGAAGGCGAACGGCCTGAACGCGCCTGGCGGCCTGCGCGAGTACATGACGGTGCCGGCCTACGCGATGTACAGGCTGCCGGAGGGCGTCGACTGCGAGCTCGGCGCGCTATGCGAGCCGCTCGCGGTGACCGTGCATGGCCTCCGGCTGGCGGACCTCCGCTTCGGCGAGCGGGTGGCAGTGCTGGGGTCGGGGACGATCGGGTTGATGGCGATCGCCGCGGCGAAGGCGATGGGCGCGACGTGGGTCGGCGCGACGGCGCGGCATCCGCAGCAGCGGGCGATGGCGTCGGCGGTCGGCGCCGATGCGGTGTTCGGCGACGGGCCGGATGACATCGCTGCGCTGACGGCTGCGGCCCAGGGCGCGGACGTGGTGGTGGAGACGGTCGGCGGGCACGCGAACACGCTGCAGGAGGCGATCACCGTCGTCGGGACGGCGGGGCGGGTGTGCGTGCTGGGCGCATTCACCCAGCCGGTGACGATCCACCCGATCACGTTCTTTATCAAGGAAGTGCGGCTGTTCGGGTCGAACTGCTACGGGCGGCCGGGGCGGCGCTCGGACTACGAGCTGGCGATCGAGATCATGCGGCGCAACGCGGAGACGCTGCGGCGGCTGATCACGCACCGGTTCCCGCTGGAGCGCGTAGCGGAGGCGTACGCGACGGCGGACGACAAGCGCAGCGGGGCGATCAAGGTGCAGGTCACGCCGTAGGTGCGCGGCCCGCGCGGTTTTGCTGGAGGTTCGAGGTTCGAGGTTGGAGGGGACCGTGGCTGGGTCTTGTACGCACTGGCGGGTACCTGTGCCGGTTCGGCGGAGCGACGTGTCGTGCTCGCGCTGGCTCAGCCGGCCGGACCGATGGGACGACACGGCGCTTCCGGACTTCGGCGTGTACCTGGATCCGGCATGGGATGGTGTTCCATGGACGCACGATCTGGTCGCATGGCCGGACTTCGGCGTGATTGCGGCTGATGCGGTCGCCGCACTCGCGCGCCGAATCGTCGGCGATGCGGCGATGGGACAGGTCGTGGATATCGGGTGCCTCGGCGGGCACGGGAGGACCGGGACGCTCCTGGCCGTGGTCATCGGGATCGGTGAGCAACTGGACCCGGCGGATGCGTTTGGAGCGGCGCGCGAGCGGTACTGTCCGCGTGCGATCGAAACGGTTGCGCAAGCGCAGTTGGTCTTCGAGGCGCTGGGAGGAGCGGTGCCCCCCGCCGAGGCCTTTGTGCCGGGACCGCACGGCCGGCCCATTCTTTAGGCGAACGGGGAGCGTGCCGCGCGCCCGACCCACCGCTCGTCCTACTTCCTTCTTCGTGCCGCCCGCGGCTGGTCGTGCTCGGCTTCGCGCTCGAGGTGCTTCGGGCTGTCGGCGGGCGTGCGTTTCGCGTTGCGGGGGATGACGCGCTCAGGCGGCGTCGGCAGGGCCACGCGGCTGCGGTCGCGGGCCTCCGGCTCGCCCTGCTCCGGGATATCGACGTCGACGCTCTCGGCGTTCGCGCCTTCGATCTTCGGGTTGCGGGTCTTGTCCTTCATACGATCAGTGTAGGGAGGCGGAGATCGCGCCGGCGTTACAGCGGCGCGCGGGTGCGATCCGCAGATGACGCAGATGGCCGCAGAGGCGTGACGGACGTCGCACGCCGTACGCGAACGGCAGTTGCGGTAGGGGCGGGCCTGCGTGCCCGCCCCTCGTGGTAAGGAGAGGTGCGTCGCGATCAACCAACCTGCGACCTCCCGTCGCCTCGCACCGTTAGCCTCGCACCGTTAAAGGTAGAGGTCGAATGAGGCCGAGGGCGAACTGTGTGGTGAGCCGGTACACCAGCCGGACCGCGAAGGCCCGTCGCAGGCTGTCTGATCTAGGCCGGCTGGCCCGGGGCGCTTACGGCGGGGAGCCAGGCGGCGAATTCGCTGCCGCCGCCCTCGCGCCGGCGTGCCCAGACGTGGCCGCCCTGCGCTTCGGCGAGCCGCTTGCACACCGCGAGGCCGATGCCGTTGCCGGGCGCGCGCTCGAACACCTGTGCCGAGCGGTAGAAGCCGGCGAAGAGCTGGCGTGCTTCCGCTTCCTCAATCCCTGGACCGCGGTCGAGCACGCGGACGACAACGCCCGCCTCCTCCGGCTGCACCTCGATGTCGATCGCGGCGCGCGGGCGGCTGTACTTCTCGGCATTGGCGATGAAGTTCTCGACGATCTGGTCGACGTAGCCGGGGACGGCGCGCGCCGGTGGGACCCAGGCGGGCGTGTGCAGACGGATCCGCCGATCGGTGTGCCGCTTGCGGTGTCGCAGGATCACCTGCTCCGCGATCCGGTGCACGAGCGTCGGCTCGAGCTGTCCGCGCAGCGCGTCTGCGTTCGCCGGTTCGGCGAGGGTCATCAGGTTGTCGATGAGGATGCGGAGGCGGCCTGCCTCATCATCGATGTCGCTGATCGCCTGGTCGCGCTGCGTATCGCTCAGTCGCTGCCGGCCCTCGCGCCGCAGCAGGTGCGCGTAGCCCATGATCGTGGTCAGCGGCGAACGCAACTCGTGCGAGATCATGGCGATGAAGAGCTGCGTGTCGCCACCGTCCGCCGCATCCGCGTGCGCGGGCGCCGCTTGTTCGCTGCGCCGATACGTCGTCCGCGCTGCCGCGCCCGCGTGCGGGCGGGGATAGCGGACGGCGCGCGTGATGTACGGGCGTGGCCGCACGGTGGCGGCTTCGGCGCTCTGTCCGGTGGGCGGCGTGGCCACGTACGCGTCGGCGCGAGGCGCGTAGTGGAGGCGGGCGCGGGCTCCCTGTCCGTCTGAGTTTCGCGTCTGTTTCACGTCGTTCATCTCCAGTGCCATCCCCGTTGCTATGCGTTGCGTCTGTGCGTTCGTCGCATCGTACTGGGCATAACAGGGGCATCGCGCGCCTAGCCTTGTCCCTATTTGTTATGAAATCTGACTAGCCAGTATGCGGGTGGTTAATGTCTGCTATTCGGCGATGCCCTCGCGCACGGCCTTCACGCCGGCAGCCGTCCGCGACGATACGTGCATCTTCGAGAGGATGGACGCGACGTGCTTGTTGATGGTGAAGGCGCTGAGTCCAAGCGCCTCGGCGATCTGCTTGTCCGCCGCCCCGCGCGCCAGGTACATCAGCACGCTTACCTCGCGCGCGGTGAGGCCGTACGCGGCGCGGGCGGCGATCTCCCGCTCGATGGCGGTCGTGGCACCCTCGGCGCGGCCGGGTTCGGCGGCGCCAGGCGTCCGGAGGAGAGTGATATCGCGCACGAAGGCGATGACCTCGTCGTCGGCGATGGGCACCATGCGGACCTCGTAGCAGCGCGGCGGCCCGCCCGGGTCCGAGAGGTCGTACTCGAGCGACTGGGGCTCCCCCGTGCGGAGCGCGCGCCCGACCGCCTGCATCGCCCGCGTGCCGGCGTCTTCCGGGAGCACCTGCAGCAGCGAGCGGCCGACGAAGTCCTCCGGTGACGCGACGAGCTGCTGGCCGCTCGCCGGCACGAACTCGAGGTAGCGGCCGGCCGCGTCGATGCGGAAGGTCATGTCCGGGAATGCGTCGACGATTGTCCGGTAGCGCCGCTCGCTCTCGCGCAGGGCGTCCGCGAGCTGGACGCGATCCGTGACGTCGTGCCCGATCGCTTCGACGGCCGCGAGCGAGCCGTCCTCGGCGAGCACGGGGAAACTGGCGATCTCTACCCAGGCGATATCGCCGTTCGGGGTGATGAGCCGGACCGTCATTGTGCGTGGTTTGGGATCGCGCACCTGCTCGAAGACGGCGTAGCGGTCGTCGGGATGCAGGATACGCAGGCCGACGTTCGGATCGGCGAGGAACTCCTCCGGCGTGTGGCCGACGAGGCGGGTGAGCGACGGGCTGACGTAGTCAAAATGCGGCTCGGGATACAGCGAGAACCGGAAGACGACATCGATCGCGTGATCGGCGATGAGCCGAAACTTCTGTTCGTCGTCCATCAGCTTGCGGTCGAGGCGCCGGTGCTCGAGCAGCCCGGCCGCGCGGGGCGCGAGCACGCCGAGGATGGCTTCGATGAGCGCGGGCGAGGTGATGGGCCGGCGCTCCATGACGCCGATGGCGCCGACGAAGGTGCCGTTGTAGATGAGCGGCAGCGCGAGAGTACTGGCGATGCCGTGGTGACGGAGCCAGGCATCGCCGGGGAACATGCGTGAGATGCGGTCGGAGACGAAGAGGCGGCCGCTGGCGCGGATCGCCTCGTAGGGGGTGCTGCGCACGCGGAACGGGCGGTCGTGCATGAGGAACTGGCCATCGGAGAACGCGGCCATGATCCAGGCGTCGGCGCCGTCCGGGTCCTCTGCGACGAAGGCGTACGTGACGTCGAGCATGCGCGCGAGGTGGCGCGGCACTTCGAGCAGGAACTGCTCGCCGGGCAGCGGGGCGAGGGCGAGCGTAATCTGCTCGACCAGCCCGGGCGGCTCTTCGCGCTGTCGCGGGGCACGGGGAGCCGGTTCTTCCGGGGCGGAAGAGCGTGTGGACGCGCGGCGCGGACTCATAGCGATCCCTCGCGTTCGGTTCGCCCTCGTACTGCGCGTGGTGCAAACTGTAGCTCAGGCGGGCTGCGCGGTGCAATGCTTCAGACCGAACGGTCAGAATTTTGTTGATACGTTCTATAAAGCGCGTCGCGAGTTGATCCTGCGCGCGCGCGACGAAGAGCGAGCGCCGGCGCCCGGCTGGCGGCGACCATGGTTGTGCTGCGGTGAGGTGACGCTTCGTGAGCGCGCGCTATGACCCGCGCACGGCGCTGCTCGTCGTCGATCTGAAGAACGACTTCGAAGACGCTCAGGGCGCGCTGTACGTCGCGCCGGGCTCACAGTAGCGGTACACGCCCCATTTCCTGCCACCACGGAACGTGCGTGGGTTGTCGGCGCGCAGGCACGGAGTTTCGTCGACCCACGCGTCGGTAGGCCATCTCCCCGCATCGCAATACCGAAAACGCGCGGGCGACGCGGATACGCGCGCGCAAAAAAACAATGAAGAGCCTCCGAGGGCCGCAGATCGGGTGATGCGCGTGTTTCGCCACAGAGGTTACGTTCCCCTTCGAGGAAGCCACGGCAACCGTCCGGAAACGGCAGCAACCTTCCCGGCGCGATTGTGTAGGAGCGGACGAAAGGACGTGTCCGGATGCATGCCCGTGCCCGGCGACCGCGCAAACCGAAGGACAACCAGCAACAAGGAGACGGACTTTGGACAGAGGACGAAGCATCAAGCGCCTCTACGCCCTGGTGACCCTGCCGATCCTGGCGATCGGCCTGGGGATCGGGCTCGCCTCGTGGGCGCACGCGCAGCAGGACAACGGGTCGTTCACCGCTCAACTCGCGATGATGAACGATTCGGGCGCCAGCGGGACGGCGCAGGCGACCGTCAACGGCGACCAGATCACCGTCACGATCCACTCGACGGGCCTGACGCCGAACCAGCCGCACGCGCAGCACCTCCACATCGGCGGGCAGCATGTGTGTCCGCCGGCGAGCGCCGACAAGAACGGCGACGGGCTCGTCTCGACGGTCGAGGGACAGCCTTCGTACGGGCCGATCATGGTGTCGCTGACGACCACCGGTGACGTGAGCGCGAACAGCGGCCTGGCGGTCGACCGCTTCCCGAAGGCGGATGCGAACGGCGTACTGGACTACCAGCGCACGTTCACGCTGCCGGCGGGCGTGACGATGCAGGATGTGGCGCAGTCGGTCGTCGTGCAGCACGGCGTCGACGTCAACCACAGCGGGGCGTACGACGGGAGTGCGAAGAGCGAGCTGGATGCATCCCTCCCGCTCGAGGCGACGCTCCCGGCGGACTGCGGAAAGAGCGCCGCGTCGGCCGCGGCGGCATCGCCGACGGCGAACGCCGGCGGTGCGGCGCCGACGGCGCAGGCGACGGTGAGCGGCGCTGCCGCGACGCCGCCTTCCGGCGTCGCAGCGCCGAACACGGGCTTTGGTCCCACGCAGGACAACGGCTCGAACGTGCTGTGGATGCTGGTGATGGCCGGCGGCATCGCGCTCGCAATCGCCGGAGCCGGCGTGGCGGGATTCGGGCTCGTCCGACGTAAGTAGGGCCGGGGTATGAATGACGGCCGGAGCGTCCATCGCGGCGCTCCGGCCGCGGCTTCCCGGCGCTAAGGAAGCCAAAGAGCGGGCGACGCGTGCTCTGAAGCAGTCCTGGTGACGCGTCGCACGGCCATCGATCGCCCCGGTGCGCGCGGCACCTCT
>DASUKS010000161.1:0-5564 GCA_036278595.1 Dehalococcoidia bacterium | reverse complement strand
CGCTGACACGATTTACCTGTGGCTCTCCGAGCAGCCATACAGCTTCGGCGAAGACCTCGATCGCGAGCGACGCGCCGGCTACGCCGCCGACAGGTCGGCGATCGGCATCGAGCTTACGTGTGTCAGCATGGGAGTCGACCTGCGTGACCTTCCCGCGCGAGACGAGATCGCGCGGCTGCTGTCGTCGCTCAACATCGAGGTCTTCGCCTAGCGCGCCTGGATAGCGTCCTCGAACGCGTCACCGAGCTCGATGGCCATCTCCGCCGCGAACTCGCCCGCACGGAGCTTCTTGCCGCCGGCGCGCTGCAGGCGCTGCGCGTGCAGGACGCCGCCCATCAGCTGGATGTCGATCTGGTCGTCGGTGGCCGCCAGGATCGTCCCGGGCGAGGCGTCCATCGCGTCGAGCGGCGTCAGCCGCGCGTCGAAGATGCGCACCTGCGTCCCGTACAGCATGGCGTGGGCGCCCGGCGTCGGGTTCGAGCCGCGGATCAGGTCGTAGACGCGCGGTCCGGGCGCCATCCAGTCGATGCCGCTGTTGCTGTCGTCGGCCGGCGGCTCGTACGTCGCCTGCGACTCATCCTGCACCGTCTTCGGCGCCTTGCCCTCGCGCACGAGCCGCACGGACTCGACGAGCGCAGCGATGCCCGGCTGGAACAGCTTGTCGAAGTACAGCGCGCCGACGGTGTCGTCCGGGCCGATCGCCACCTCGCGCTGCAGCAGCACGGGCCCGGTGTCGATGCCAGCGTCCACCCAGAAGATTGAGAGCCCGGTGCGCGCCTCGCCGGCGCGGATCGCCCAGTGCATCGCGCTGATCCCGCGGTGCCGCGGCAGCAGCGACGGGTGGTACTGGATCGTGCCCTGCGACGGGAGATCGAGCACACGGCGCGGCAGGATGTGCGTGACGAACGCCATCACGCCGAGGTCCGGCGCCGTCGCGGCGTACGCATCGAGCACATCCGGCTTCTTGAGCTGACCGGTCGGGAAGAGCGGCACGCCATCCGCTTCGGCGACCGCCCACAGCGGGTCCGGCCGCTCCGGCGTGCCCGTGATCGACGACACGGCGACGATATCCTCGCCCGCGTCCCGCAGCGCGCGAAACACCGCCTCGCCAAACGCCGCCTGCCCGATCAGTGCGATCCTCATCAATCCGCCTCACCCATCTCTCGAAGCAGCGCTGCGACGTCACGAGCGCCATGGAACACACCGACGACGAATAGGTCGTCTCCGAGCACGGAGTACACGATCCGGTAGTTCTCGAAGATGACTTCTCGCAGCCGATCCCGATGGAACTCTGGGACCATGCGCCCGCTGTTCGGGAAGTCCGCGACTGCGTCCATCGAAGCGGAGATCGCGGCGACGAGCGGCGCCGCGTAGGCCGGCGCCACGTCGGACATGTAGTCGAAGATCGCCCTTAAATGTTGCTGAGCTTCTGGCGTCCAGATGACTCGAGCCACGTCTTGAGCCTTGCCTTCAGCTCTTCCTGCGTGATGCCCTCACCACGTTCCGCCTGCTCGAGCCCGCGAAGGACGCTCGCCTTGAAGTGCAGCTCCGCCAGCAGCGTGTCCATCGACACGTCGTCCGGGAGTCGCTCCAGCAAGTCAAAGGCCTCTTGCTTTGCGGTCTTCATGCCGAAAGTATAGCCCCCTTGGCCAGCGCCATGCGCGCCAAATGTTGCCGTTCGGTAGCATAGCCACACGCACGCTCAGGACGGAGCCCGATCATGACCACCACCACAGCCGAACTCATCCTACACTTCGTCCGCCACGGCGAGACGACATGGAACGCCGAGCGGCGCTTCCAGACAACCGATGTCCCGCTGAGCGAACGCGGACGCGAGCAGGCGGCCGAGGCCGCCGTCATCCTGCAGGAGCAGACGAAGGCGCAGATCATCCTCGCGAGCGACTACGCGCGCACGCTCGAGACCGCATCGATCATCAACCAGCGGCTCAGCCTGC
This sequence comes from Dehalococcoidia bacterium, assembly GCA_036278595.1. Classification (GTDB taxonomy): domain Bacteria; phylum Chloroflexota; class Dehalococcoidia; order DSTF01; family JACRBR01; genus JADMII01. The sequence continues at coordinate 3,609 of DASUKS010000161.1, read as the reverse complement.
CGATCGTCGAAGAGCCGGGGCTGCGCGAACGCAACTTCGGCATCGCGCGCGGCCAGCTCTACGCCGACATCGCCGAGGAGACGCAGGCGCGCTGGCGCGAGCCGCACTATCGCATCGAAGAGGGCGAGAGCTGGGCCGATGTCTACGAGCGGATGGCCGCGTTCCTTCGGCGGTTGCGCAGGGAGCCGCCGGCGCGCGAGATGATCCTCGTCACACACGGCGGCTCCATGAACATCGCGATGATGTGCCTCGACGGCAGGAGCATCGATGACTTCGCGCTCGTGCCGATCGACAACTGCGCCGTCCGCACGGTGGTGCTGGCGCCGGCCTGACGCGCGGCGTCGTTCAGGCCGGCGTGCCGAACAGCGCGCCGAAGTCTGGCACGAGCGCCTCGCCCGTCTCGAGCAGCGTCTTCAGCCCGCTGAGCACGATCGGCCACGACCCGTTCGCCAGTTGCGACGTCACGGCGTCGTCCGCTGCCAGCTCGTGCGTGACGGTCAGGCGGCACATCGCGCCCATCGGCTCGATGTCCCACGTCACGCGCGAGGGCTCGACGCCGGGGACCTTCGGATGCTCGAAGGTCTGCACGAGCCGGTGCGGCGGATCGAGCTCCAGCACCGTGCCATAGTGCATCTCCCCGGGCACGGTCGTCGGCTCGAAGCGATACGACGCGCCCGGCTCCCACTTCGATTCGATCCGCCCGCCGAAATAGACCCCCGTCAGCTCGGGACTCACCATCGCGTCCCAGAGCTTCTCCGGCGTGGTCTTGATGTAGACCTGGTATACGTGCGTGGCGTCCGCCATCTTCTCTGCCTTCCTCCACTTCCTGCGATTGCCCCGGCCCGGCGTTGCGCTCGGGACGAGGTGCGCGCGTCGGCTACGACGCGCCGACCTTCGAATCGCCGAACTCGATCTGCAGTGGCTCGCCGGTTTCGAGCAGCGTCTTGAGGCCGCTGAGCACCATCGGCCAGCCTTCGCTCGCACCCTGCGATGACATGCTCTCGCCGGCCGGGAATTCGTGCGTCAGCGTCAGCCGGCATGTCGCGCCCATCTGCGCGATCTCCCACGTCACGCGCGATGGATCCGCCTTCCCTCCGCCCGCCTCGGGCGGATAGTCGTGCTCGAACGTCTGGACCAACCGGTGCGGCGGGTCGATCTCGATCACCGTGCCGTGATGCATGTCACCCCCCACCGTCGTCGCTTGAAAGCCATACGCGGCGCCCGGCTCCCAGATCGATTGGATGCGCCCGCCGAAGTAGATCGCCGTCATCTCCGGGTTGACCATCGCATCCCAGAGCTTCTCCGGCGTCGTCCTGATGTAGACCTGGTAGACGTGCCTGATACCCGCCATCGTCGATTCCTCCAGTACATGCTTCAGCCCGACCATCGCCTCCACCCACGGCTCTGCGTACTTCGAGATCCAGCGCTCGAGCACGAGGCGAATCGGGACCGGATTGAGGTAGTGGAGCTTCTCCCTGCCCTCGCGGCGCGTCACGACGAGCCCGGCGCCCTCGAGCACCCGCAGGTGCTTCATGACGCCGAAGCGCGTCATCTCCGGCAGCGCCGCCTCGAGCTCCAAGAGCGTCTGGCCATCACGCTCGAAGAGCCGGTCGAGGAGCGTCCGCCGGTGTGAGTCGGCGAGAGCCTTGAAGACCGCTTCCACCTCGCGATATTACGTGACCGTACGGTCACGTGTCAACCCGGCCGCTCGATGCCGTCGCACTTTCCCGCCATCTCTATGTCAGGAGCCTGCCCTCGCTTCGTTGATCCGGCCCGAACGGCAGCCGTACACTGGATCGAACCTTTGTTTCGATTCCCGCACGAGCATCTCCCGTGAACCTGCCGGCTTCGTTCAACCCCGTGATCCGCGCCTGGTTCGGCCGCCGCTTCGATGCCGCGACCGATGCCCAGCTGCGCGGCTGGCAGGCGATCGGCGAGGGGCGCGATGCGTTCGTCGCCGCACCGACCGGCTCCGGCAAGACGCTGGCGGCGTTCCTGTCGAGCATCGACTCGCTGTTCCGGCGCGGCCTCGCCGGCGAGTTGCCGGACGGCATCGATGTCGTCTACGTCTCGCCGCTGAAGGCGCTCAGCAACGACATCCAGCGCAACCTCGAAGTGCCGCTCGCCGAGATCGCGGACGTGGCGCGCGAGATGGGCGTCGAGCCTCCGCGCATCCGCACCGCCCTCCGCACCGGCGACACCACCGCCAGCGCGCGCGCGGCGATCCTCCGCGACGTGCCGCACATCCTGATCACCACGCCCGAGTCGCTGTACCTGATGCTCACCGCCGAGCGCAGCCGCGCGCTGCTCTCGCACGTGCGCACGATGATCGTCGATGAGCTGCACGCGCTGATGCGTGACAAGCGCGGCAGTCACCTCGCGCTGTCGCTCGCGCGCCTCGATGCGCTGTGCGAGCAGCGTCCGTTGCGCATCGGCCTGTCGGCGACCGTGCATCCGATAGAAGACGCCGCGCGCTTCCTCGTCGGCGCGCATCGCACCACCCCGGACGGCTCGCCGCAGTGCACGATCGTCAACGTCGGCCACCGGCGCGACCTCGACCTCGCGGTCGAAGTGCCACCGACGGACCTGCAGGCGGTGATGTCCGGCGAGCAGTGGTCGGACCTCTACGACCGGCTCGCCGACCTTATCCGCGAGCACCGCACGACGCTCGTCTTCACGAACACGCGCCGCATGTCCGAGCGCGTCGCCCACCATCTCGGCGAGCGCCTCGGGCCGGAGCACGTCGGCGCGCACCATGGCAGCCTGTCGAAGGACCGCCGCCTGCAGCTCGAGCAGCGGCTCAAGGACGGCGAGATGCGCGCGATCGTGGCGACGGCGTCGCTCGAGCTGGGGATCGATGTCGGCTCGGTCGACCTCGTCTGCCAGATCGGCTCCCCGCGCGCCGTGACGACCTTCCTCCAACGCATCGGCCGCAGCGGCCACGCGCTCGGGCGCACGTCGCGCGGGCGCGTCTTCGCGACGACGCGCGACGAGCTGGTCGAGTGCGCCGCGCTCGTCCGCGCCGTGCACGACGGCACGCTCGACCGCATGTTCCCGCCCGTCGCGCCGCTCGACATCCTCGCGCAGCAGATCGTCGCCGACTGCTCCGCGCGCGAATGGGGCGAGGACGCGCTGTACGACATGGTGCGCGAGGCCGAGCCCTACGCCTCGCTGTCGCGTGAGCAGTTCGACGAAGTCGTCGAGATGCTGAGCGAAGGTCCGGCGCCCCGCCTCGGCCGCGGCCGCGCCCTGCTGCACCGCGACCGTATCGCCCGCACGCTGCGCGGCCGGCGCGCCGCGCGCATCACGGCGCTCACAAACGGCGGCGCCATCCCGGAGGTCGCCGACTATCGCGTCGTGCTCGACCCGGACGAGACATTCATCGGCACGGTGAACGAGGACTGGGCGATCGAGAGCATGGCCGGCGACATCTTCCTGCTCGGCACGCACTCGTGGCAGATCCGGCGGATCGAGTCGAACCGCGGCGTCGTGCGGGTCGAAGACGCGCAGGGCCGGCCGCCGAACATCCCGTTCTGGCTCGGCGAAGCGCCGTCGCGCACGTGGGAGCTCTCCGAAGAGGTGAGCCGCCTTCGCACCGACCTCGCACGC
>DASUKS010000160.1:0-17152 GCA_036278595.1 Dehalococcoidia bacterium | reverse complement strand
ATGAACGGCACGCCCTTACGCAGGTACAGCACGCCCATACCCTTCGGCCCGCCGAACTTGTGCGCCGCGAGGCTCAACAGGTCGACGCCCATGTCGTCGACCCGTACGCGCATCGAATTCGGCGCCTGGACGGCGTCCGTGTGGAAAGGGATCCGCTTGCGCAGGAGCTTCGCCCGCGCACGCACCCGTTCGGCGATCTCCGCGATTGGCTGCACGCTGCCGATCTCGTTGTTTGCCGCCATGATCGACACGAGGGCCGTGCGGTCACTGACCGCAGCCTCGACGTCAGCCGGCGACACGCGGCCACGGCCGTCGACCGGCACGTACGTCACTTCGAACCCGAACCGCTCGAGGTACTGGCAGGCGTGCAGCACGGCGTGGTGCTCGATGGTCGTGGTGATGATGTGGTTGCCGGCGCTCGCCTGCTTCTGCTGGAACGCGACGCCTTTGATGGCGGCGTTGATCGACTCCGTGCCGCCGCTCGTGAACACGACCTCGCTGGCACGGCAGCCGAGGATCTTCGCGACGGTCGCGCGCGCCTGCTGCACGGCGTCGGCGGCTTCGCGGCCCAACGCGTAGGTCGTCGAAGGGTTACCGTACGACGAGGTCAGGTACGGCGTCATCGCCTCCAGCACGCGCGGATCGAGGGGGGTCGTCGCGGCGTGATCGAGGTAGATCAGGCGGTCCATGGGTGGCCAGATCGTATCGATGGTGCGAGAAAAAGTAAAGTGTGGCGCCCACCCGGAGCATGCTCGCTCCGCCGTCCGATTCAGTACACTGCGCCCGATGAGCTTCGTGCCGATCATCCTCGGCATCGCGATAACTGTCGGTCTCCTCGTCGCGATTGGGATCATGGCGTGGGACACCGGCCAGCAGGCCGCGGCCGAGCGCGAACCAGCGACGCGGCCCGAAGCGACTCCAGCGAAGCCAGAAGACCGCACCGCCGAACCCGTCGAGCACGCCTGACCTCACCCCATCCCCGGCGGCGCGCCGCCGCCAAGGCCCGCCAGCGCCTCGAGGCCGCCGCCGAAAGGAGACGCGGCCGACCGCATCGGCCGGCCTTCGCGGATGATCTTGATCACGCGCGGGATGACAGGTAGCAGGTCGCTCGCCAGCAGCCCACGGTCACCCAACTCGTCCCCCAGCTCTTCGCCCGCCATCGCGTGCACGTACACGCCGCAGGCCGCCGCATCGAACAAGGACGCACCCTGCGCCAGAAGCCCGGCGATGGCGCCTGCGAGCACGTCGCCGGTCCCCGCGCTGGCGAGGAGCGGGTTCGCGTACGGACTCACGGCCGCCGCGCCGCTGGGATTGGCGACGATCGTATGCGCGCCCTTCAGCACGACGACCTGCCCCCAGTGCGAAGCCGCATGCATCGCAATGTTGAGCCGGTCGCTTTGGACATCGCCCGGCGTCTTTCCAGTGAGGCGTGCCATCTCGCCCGGATGCGGCGTGAGCACGCACCGCGCCTTCACCCGCTCGCTCCAGCCGTCGACGCGGGCGAGCGCGTTCAGCGCATCGGCATCGACCACGCAGCCGCGCACGCTCTCCGGTACGCGGGCGAGCACGTCGAGCACGAGCGCGCGCGTCTCTTCGCTCTGTCCGAGCCCCGGGCCGATGAGCAGCACGTCGTAGCTCGAGAGCGCCTCGATAAGCGCGTCGGCCGCTCCGGCGCCGCGCCGGAGATACGTGGCCTCCGGCAGCGCAGGCGCGACGGCCGCCTGTACGCTCGCGTCACAGGCGATGGTCACCAACCCGGCGCCGGACCGGTAGCAGCCCTCTGCCGTCATTCGCGCTGCGCCCACGTAGTTGTCGGAGCCCGCGACGACGAGCACGCGCCCGAACGTCCCCTTGTTCGCGTCGAGTGGGCGCGCCGGCAGACGGTCGCGTATCCAGGTCGACGCCAGCAGCTCAACCGTGACCTCGTGTTCGGCGCCCTTCGGCAGGCCGATGTCGATCACCTGCACCTTGCCCGCGTATTCGGACCCCGGCAGCGTGTACAGCCCGACCTTCGCGAAGCCGAACGTCACCGTCATGTCCGCGCGTACGGCCAGCGGATCGGCGCGGCCCGAGTCGGCATCGACTCCCGTCGGAAGATCGACGGCGACCACGCGCGGCGCCGGGGAGCGGCCGTGGGCGTCGTTCACCCGCCCGAGGATCTCCGCCATCACCCCGGTTATCGGCCGGCTGCGGCCGATGCCGAGGAGCGCATCAATGATCATCTCCGCACGCCCGATCGCCTCATCAAGCGCCCGATAGCCTTCGTCGTCGCCCGCGACGTACACCGGCACGCCGAGATCGCGGACCGCGCGCAGATTCGAGTCCGACTCGTCGCGTGCCGCGAGCATGTAGACGACGACGTCGCCCTCCCACTCGGCGAGATGCCGAGCCGCCACGAGTCCGTCGCCGCCGTTGTTCCCCGGCCCCACCAGCACGAGGATCCGCCGGCCAGCGACGACACCGAGAGAGAGCCAGGCCTCCTGTGCGACGGCGAGGCCCGCGGCCTGCATCAACTCATCGAGCGACGTGCCGGCGTCCACCACACGCTGCTCGAGCGCACGCATCTGCTCCGCGGTCACGAGCTTCACAGCCGCCCTCGTTCCTTCAGCCACGCGACGAGCCGTCGCCGGTACTCCTCGCGGTCGATCGGGGCGTCGTCCGCCGCGCCGACGACCGCCGCGATGGCCAGCTCGTGCGAGTGCGTCAGGCTGATGTCCACGCCGCGCAGCCCGATGTCTTCGGCGCGCTTCCGAGCGAGTCCGTGGAGGTACACCAGCGGCTTGCCGCGCTGGTTCGGCAGCACTTCGATCTCGCGCCAGGCGAGGCCGCGCGCGCCGGTGCCTAGCGCCTTCATGACCGCCTCTTTCGCAGCGAAGCGGGCCGCCAGCTCCGGCACACGGCCGCGGCAGAACGCCACTTCCTCCGGCGTGAAGACGCGGCGCAGGAAGCGCTCCGGATGGCGGCGCAGCACGGCCTTCACGCGCGCGATCTCGATGACGTCGATGCCGATGGCGTACTCCATATCGCGATTGTACGGCGTCCTGCGGACGCGGGCGATTCCGTCGCGCCTGCGCGGGTACGCCGATACACTGCCCACCGTGACGGCGAAGATCATCGATGGCAACGCGATCGCGTCGGAGGTCCGCGAGGAAGTACGCACCGACGTCGCGCGCCTCAGCGCCTCCGGCGTGCAGCCCGGGCTGGCAGTCGTGCTCGTCGGCGAGAATCCGTCATCGATGTCATATGTGCGAGGCAAGACGCGCGACGCGGCCGAGGTCGGCATGCGCTCTGAGACGATCCGGCGACCGGCTGATATCACCCAGGATGAGCTCCTGCGCCTGGTGGACGACCTCAACCGGGATCCCGGCTGGCATGGCGTCCTCGTGCAACTGCCGCTTCCGCCGCACATCGACGAGTCCGTGATCACCGCTGCGGTGGTGCCGGAAAAGGACGTCGATGGCCTCACCCCGGTGAACGTCGGGCGGCTGTTTCGCGGCGAGCCGGCGTTCTGGGGCGCCACGCCCGCCGGCACGATCGAATTACTCATGCGCACCGGGAACGACCCGGCCGGCAAGCACGTGGTGATCTGCGGGCGCTCGAACCTTGTTGGGAAGCCGCTCGCCGGGCTGCTCATTCAGAAGGCGCGCGGCGGCAACGCCACGGTGACCATCTGCCACACCGGCACGCACGACATTGCGACATACACGCGTCAGGCCGACATCCTCATCGCCGTCATGGGGCAGCCGCGCACGATCACGGCCGAGATGGTGCGCGAGGGCAGCATCGTGATCGATGTCGGCATCACGCGCGTGCCGGACGCCACAAAGAAGAGCGGCGGCCGGCTCGTGGGCGACGTCGACTTCGACGCGGTCGCCGAGAAGGCGGCCGCCATCACACCGGTCCCCGGCGGCGTCGGCCCGATGACCCGCGCGATGCTGCTCGTGAACACGGTCATCGCCGCCAGCGGCGGCCCTGGCTCGCGCGCCTTGCCAGCGCGCGGAGCCTGACTGGCGGCGTTCGTCAAGGGGGAGCGAGCCCGTCAGCTTCGTCATACTTGTAGACGTGCGCACTCTGTTGCATGATGTTCATAACGATGAAGTCCGTAACACGTGAGTGTGTTCGCGAATTCTGCTGCATGTAACCGACCTCGCGACGGCTCTCCGCGTGATCGGCCAGGCGCATCGTCCCGTCTCGTTCCTTGCGATTTCCGACAGATGGCCGGGAGCGCCGCATGACGCGAAGCTGGGGATTCCTCACCAACCACGCGCTCGTGCTGATTTATGTCACGCGGCATCACGACTCGACCGTGCGCGAGATCTCCGCCGGCGTCGGCGTCACCGAGCGCGCGACGCTCGCCATCCTGCGCGAGCTTGACGAAGACCGCATCGTCGAACGCCACCGCGCGGGCCGACGCAACACGTACGCCGTGAACTTCGCGCAGCTCGCGGCGTATCGCCGCAGGGGCACGGCGCCGTTGACGCCACGCGAGTTCGTCGATGGTCTCGTGACCACCCTGCTCACTATCGCCAGGACAAACGGCAACGCCACCAGCACGGCACCGAAGGCGGGCGGCGTCGATTCCGGCGCGCTCGAGCCGCAGATGGGCCGTTGGGGCTTCCTGACGAACCACGCGCTGCTGCTGCTCTCGATCGCGCTCGACCGCGAATCGACAGTGCGCGAGATGGCGGCGAGCGTCGGCGTCACCGAGCGCGCGATCGTCGCCCTCCTGAACCAGCTCGAAGATGAGTCCGTCATCGGGCGCACACGCAACGGCCGGCGCAATGAGTACACGATCAACTACGAGGCCCTGCGGACCTTCCCGCGCTGGTCGCCCGGCGACTGGAAGATCCCGCCCGAACTGATCGATGTTGCGGTGAAGGGATTGCGTGCGCTCGCCGCGCCGGCGCGGTGAATGCCGTGCGGGCTACCCGACGCCGGCTTCCTGCGCCGCCGACTCGGCCACGGGGGCCGGTTCCGGCTCGGGAGCCGCGTTGCGTTCGTAGTAGAGGCGCACGAGCGCGTCGGCGAGCTTCTTCGAGTCATGGCGGTAGCGGTGCTCTTCGTCGACCACGTCCGACTTGACGACGCGCGCGCCGTTCAGCGTCATGTCATCGATCTTCACCGGCTCGGAGTGCCACGCCTCGGGAAGCACCGCATCGGTGTTGCTGTTGGCGAGCACGAAGTCGAACGGGCTCACCTTCAGGTGGTCCTTGACGATCCGGTAGTGGTCGCTCACCCGGAACTCGTCCGTCTCCCCGTGCTGCGTCGCGACGTTGCACACGTACACCTTGAGCGCGGGTGAAACCTCGATCGCACGCCGGATGCCCTCGACGAGCAGGTTCGGCAGCACACTCGTCATCAGGCTCCCCGGCCCACAGACGATGAGGTCCGCGTTCAGGATCGCGCGGATCGCGTCCGGGTTCGCCTGGATCGTCGGCGGGTCGAGGAAGACTTCCTTCACGTGCCCGTGCTCGGTGATGCTCGACTCGCCGCGCACGACGGTCCCGTCCTCCGTCTTCGCGCAGATCGTCAGTGCGGAGAGCGTTGCCGGCAGGATCTGCCCGCGCACCGCAAGGACGCGGCTCGTCTCGCGCACCGCCTCCTCGAAGTTCCCGGCGACTTCCGTCATCGCGACGATGAACAGGTTGCCGAAGCTGTGGCCGCCGAGACCTTCGCCCTCCTCGAAGCGGTACTCGAACAAGCGCGACATCAGCGGCTCGGCGTCGGCGAGCGCGGCGATGTTCTTGCGGATGTCGCCCGGGGGAAGCACCCCGAGCTCGCGCTGCAGACGACCCGAGCTGCCGCCGTCATCCGCGATCGAGACGATCGCGGTGATGTTTCCGGTGTACTCCTTCAGCCCGCGCAGTAGAGTCGAAAGGCCGGTGCCGCCGCCGATCGCCACGATCTTGGGGCCGCGGCGCAGGTAGCGATGGTTGTAGATGATGTCGACGATGCTCTCGTTGCGCTCCGGCTTGATGAACGCCGAGAGCAGCGACGAATTGAGCTTCCACACGGAGAATCCGATGATCGCGAGCGCGGCGCTGACGAAGAGGATGCCGCGGAAGAGACGCGGGAGGAACTGCAGCGTCACGTAGTACATGAACGCCGGGAAGGTGTAAGAAACGTAGACTTCGCGCAGGAAGTAGCCGAAGCCCAGCCCCATGATCGAGACGCCGATCAGCAGCAGCAGCAGCCACCGCTTGATGTGCATCCCGAAGTAAAACCACTTGATGAAGCTGGGATCGCGGATCAGACGGCGCATGCGCACCCCCTGTGCTCCGCGTGCTCGGCGACGCCTCCCCGCTTACGCACGTCCTATGCCTTTTCCCGGAGCTTCGCCGTAAGCATCTCCGTCAGCACCGCGGGGTTCGCGCGTCCGCGCGACTGTCGCATTGCCTGCCCGACGAGGAACTTCAGCGCCTCCTGCTTCCCTGCGCGGTACTCGGCGACCGGCTTCTGATTCGCCTCAAGCACCGCCGCCACGAGATCAGCGATCTCGTCTGACCCGCTGATCTGCTCGAGCCCCAGCTCGCGCACCACGTCGCCCGGGGCCTTCCCGCTCCGGAACATCTCCTCGAACGCCGCCTTGGCTGCGGGCCCCGCGACCGTCCCCGACTCGACCAGCGCGACTATACCACACAGATCCTGCGGCGATATCCGTGCATCTTCGATTTCCAATCCGCTCGCGTTCAGCAGGCGTGCGAGTTCACCAATCATCCAGTTCGCGATGTCCCGCGCGTACCGCTCGCGTGTCGCGGCATCCTTCGACCGTACGGGCGCGAGCGCCTCCTCGTAATAGTCCGCGCGAGCACGCGTCTCCGTCAGCAGGTTCGCCTCGTACGGCGGCAGGCGGTACTCCTCCTCGAAGCGGCGCCTCCGCGCGTCCGGCAGCTCGGGGAGGCACGCCCGGATCTCCTCGACGCGCGCCGGCGTGAGCGTCACCGGCGGGAGATCCGGCTCCGGGAAGTAGCGGTAGTCGTGCGCCTCTTCCTTCGAGCGCTGACTCACCGTCCCCTGGCCTTCGACCCAGCCCCGCGTCTCCTGGGCGATGCGCTCCCCGGCGTCGAGCGCGTTCGTCTGACGCTCGACCTCGAACCGGAGCGCGTTCTCTACCGCCCGGAAGCTGTTCATGTTCTTCACTTCGACCTTCGCACCAAGCGCCGATGCGCCGGCCGGCCGCAGCGAGATGTTGGCGTCACAGCGGAAGTTGCCTTCCTCCATGTTCGCCTTGCTCACGCCGATGTACCGCAGGATCTGGCGCAGCTTCACCAGGTACGCGCGCGCCTCCTCCGGTGAGCGCATGTCGGGCTCGCTGACGATCTCCATGAGCGGCACGCCCGAGCGGTTCAGGTCGAGCAGGGAATAGCCCTCGCCTGAGCCGTCGGTCCGATGCGTCAGACGCGCGGTGTCCTCCTCGAGGTGCACACGAGTGACGCCGACGCGGCGCGTCTCTCCACCCTCCGGCTCGACCTCGAGCCACCCGTCCTTCGAGAGCGGCAGATCGAACTGCGAGATCTGGTAGCCCTTGAGGAGGTCAGGATAGGGGTAGTTCTTTCGGTCGAACTTCGAGAACGACGGAATGGCGCAGTTCAGCGCCAGCGCGGTCATCACCGTGTACTCGACGGCCTTCTCATTGATGACGGGCAGTACGCCGGGTAGGGCCATGCAGACGGGGCAGACGTGGGTGTTCGGGGGCGCGTCGGCGTAGTCGGCGCTGCAGCCGCAGAACATCTTCCGCCTCGTCAGCAGTTGGACGTGGACTTCGAGCCCGATGATGGTCTCGTAGCGCGTGGCCGGAATGGAAGTCATACGCCTTGGTTGCCCGCCACGCGCATCATATCAGCGCCGGATCTCGCTCACAATCGCTCTAGTTCTCGTCCACGCCGCCCCGTGCGCCGCCGGCACCCGTCCAGCCGGCCGCCGCAAGCAACCGGTCGAGCAGCTCCGGCAGCTCTTCGGCGAGCTGCGACCGCGCCACGACGATGTCCGCGCCGGCGTCGCGTGCCGCCCGCAAAGCGGCCGCATCGGTGTGCCGACCGAAGGCGAGCACCACGCCGCCGCGGGCCTTCGCGCCGCGAACGAGCGCCGGTGCATCAACACCTTCCGCCTGCAGGTCGACAACGAGCAGCCCCGCTTCGCGCTCGCCGCCGCCGGCATCCGCGCCAGGCCCGACCGCGTCCCAGGCGATGCCGAGCGCCCTCAACGCGCCATCGATCCGGCTCTGGAACAGCAGGTCAGGGACCGCGACGAGCGCTCGCACCTGACGATCGTATCACGCCCGCGGTGTGGGCCCGCTTCTCGGGAACGATGTATCGCATACGGGGCACCGTCCAGAGCCTCGGGCTTCATTTGAATGACAACGCTTCCCGCCTCTCTTGCCGGGGCTATGCGCCCGGCGCTCCCCACCTGCCTAGGATGCGTCGAGTCTTTGCGCCGAAGCGGCGCGCGTCGGCGCCACGGACAACACGACGAGCCGGCAGGCTCAGGGATACGGACAAGGACATCGCCGGGTAAAGGAGTTGCGCTTATGAGCGAAAGACCGCGCGAGCAGGAGCGAGCCGGACCAGAACGCAGATGACAGCAGATGACACAGGTACGACAGACCGCGAGGAGCAAACATGAAGAAGTGGTTCATCCCGGGACTCACCGCCATCGCCGCGCTGGCGATCATCGGTGTCGCCTTCGGCCAGCAGGGCAGCCCGACATCGTCGAGTAGTTCGCCGACGCCGTCCTCCGGGACGCCTTCGAGCGGCAGCGCGAGCGTGCAGCAGTTCCACGCTGACCTGAAGCCGCTGAACGACTCGGGCGTGAGCGGCACGGTTGCGATCTCGGTCGTGGACGGCCAGCTCGGCGCGCAGGTGCAGGCACAGGGGCTGACGCCCGGGCAGATGCATGCGCAGAACATCCACCAGATGAGCAGCGGCTCGGCCAGCTGTCCCACGTCGGGCAGCTCCGGCAGTTCCTCCACAACGACGCCGTCATCCGGCAGTTCGTCGCCAACGTCGACATCGGGCAGCTCGAGCAGTAACGGCACGAGCACATCCGGGACGCCATCGGCGAGCGGCGCGAGCAGCACCGCCAACATCATCAGCGCGATCCAGGGTGAGTCGTCGTACGGCCCGGCGGTGATGGCGCTGACGCAGCAGCAGTTCCCGGTCGCCACCGGCAGCGGCCAGATCCTCTACGCCAACGTGTTCCAGAACGCGAACGTGAGCAGCAGTTCATCCAGCACCCCATCGGCGAGCGGCACGAGCAGCTCTTCCGGCACGCCGACGAACACGCCGGCAACGAGCATCACGTCCCTCACGGCGACGCCGGGCACCAGCTCCGCCGTGACGCCGCCGGCGGGCAGCTCGGCACCGGGTGGCATCTCGACGCCGGGCGCCGCGACGACGCCGGCGAGCGGCCAGCCGCTGACGCTGACAAAGGACGTCGTCGTGCTGCAGGGCATGGTCGTGAACGGCACCTTCGACCCGACGGCTCCCGTCGCCTGCGGTGAGATCCAGCAGGGTGCTGCGACTGGTGCGCTCGGCACGCCGGTCGCGGGCCAGACGCCAGGCGCAGGCGTCGGTGGCGCGGCCACGACGCCGTCCGCCAGCAAGACGGCGAGCGCGAGCGAAACCGCCGGCACGGGTTCCATGACGCCATCGTCCAGCGGGACGAGCAGCTCGGGGACGCCGGTGGAGACGCCGACGCCGTAACCGCGGCGTCACGAACAACACAGCGCTCACCAGCGCTGCGCAGAGCAGAAGGGGCGGCACCATGAGTGCCGCCCCTTCTGTCGCTGCGCACGGATCGCCTTCTTGCCTGCACCTGTCAGGTGCGCCCCTGACCGCCCGGCCGGTGCCGGTGCCCGATAAACTGTGCTGCGCGCCCGGAAGGCGCGCGTCGCGATCCGGCCGGGGTGGCGAAATCGGCAGACGCAGCGGACTTAAAATCCGCCGCCCGCGAGGGCGTGTGGGTTCGACCCCCACCCCCGGCACCACTACGACATCAACTGCCGCTCGCGTATCCCGCGCGCAATCAGCACCTCCGATGCCGCGCGCTCGCCCGACCGCACCGCGCCATCGACGGCGCCGTAGGAGATCGTTGCAGTCTCCGTGCCCGCCCAGTGCACGCGCCCGAGCGGCTCCCGCAAGAACCGGCCGTAGCGCGTCAGCAGCCCCGGCGGCAGGTGCGCCATGCTGCAGCCACGCGACCACTCTTCGTTCCACCATGCCGTCTCGATGAACTCGGTTGGCGCGGCGGCCCGCGCGCCGAACCGCGCGCCGAGCGTGGTGAGCACCGCGCCGCGGCGCTCGGCTTCGGACATGCTGTCGAATTGCCGCGCGACGGGCCCGAAGGTGAAAGACGCCAGCACGCCGCCGCTGCCGTCCGCTGGCGACGCATCGATCGTGACCTCCGCCGCCGACCCTGGTTCGGCGCTCTGCCCGCTGAACCCGCGCGCGCGCCAGAACGGCTCGTCGTAGACCAGCAGCGTCTTCGTCTCGTGCCCCGCGACCGCCTGCCGGTAGAGCGCGAGGCGATCGGCCGGCAGCGGCGGGTCGAAGCTCATGGCGGCGACGAGCGCGGGCGGCGCCGTCACAAGGACGTGCTGCGCCCGCACCGTGACCGTTTCGCCCGCGACCGTGACACCGTCGGCCGACTGGGAGATCGAGCGCACGGGGGTGTTCAGACGCACGCGGTTGCCGAGTTGCTCCGCGACGCGCTCCGCGATCGTGCCAAAGCCGCCTTCGACCATGTTCTCCTGCGCGCCGCCGGTAATCGAGAACAGCGTGTTGATGCTTCCGTGCGAGTGCACGAGCTGCAGCAGGTTGAGAAACGACACGTCGTCGAGGTCCGCGGCGAAGAGTCCGCGCACCGCCATCTCGAACAGGTCATGCGCGATGCCCCGGCGCACGCCGACGTGCTCTACCCACCAGCCCACCGAGCGGGCGTCCCACTCGCTCGCGCGCTCCGCCTCCCATGGCGCATCGAGCGGCACCTGCCGCGCGAGCCGGTCCGTGCGCCACTGCGCCAGAACAATCGTCACCACGGCGAGCGGGCTGATCTTGGGGATGAGGCCCGTGTAGCGGCGCGTCTTCCCTTCGCCGACGAGCAGGTGCGCGCCATCGACCCAGGTCTTGTACGTGCGAGCGCCGACTTCCGCCGCCAGCGCCAGGATCGCGTCGTGTCGCGGCGCGATCCACGCGCCGCCGCGGTCCACGCTCGCGCCGCCGGGCAGGCGCTCCGTCCAGATGCGACCGCCGATCCGGTCGCGCGCTTCGAGTACGATGACCGATAGTCCCGCCGTCTGCAGCCGTCGCGCCGCCGTTAGCCCCGCGTAGCCCGCGCCGACGACGCACACGTCCGCATCGAGCTGCTCCGTCGTCATCGCGGTGTCCTTCTCGCTGACGTAGCGCACCATCGATCGGGCCGTTCCGCCGATCTCATCAGACGGATACTGCGCCGACCTCAGATCGTCGCGCCGCCGCGCGCGGCCACGAGCCCCTTCGCGAACTCGATCTCGCCCAGGTGCCGGTAGCCGTGCGTCATGCACATACCGCTGACGCAGTCGAGCACGGTCATTTCGCCCAGCGGCTTCACCGTCACCATGCGGCCGGCATCGTCATCGGAGAGCGCCTTCGCGAACGCTTCCGTCGCCGCGAACACGTCGGTCATGTAGGAGCGGAACGCGTCGATGCCCTGGAGGCGGAAGTTCTTCGCGTCTTCATCGCTGAAGCCCGTGCCCTGCGACTTCGCGTCGAGCCCGAACTTCTCCGGCCAGCCGCCCGCGATCCACACCGTCGGCTTCCGCTGGACGACGAAGTTAATCACGTTGTCCTCGGTCCGCACGAAGTGCCAGAGCGAGAATGCGATGTTCTGTTTGCCTCCGGGCGGCATGGAGTTCGCCTGCGCGTCGTCCAGGTCCGACGTCACGCGATCGTACAACCGATGCATCGCCCGCAGCTCGCGCGCCAGATAGTCCTTCAGACCCTGCGACATCGGTACATCATCCTCTCGTCAGAAGCGCGCGTATGACGTCGGCGGCTCACACAGAGCCCTTCAGGAAGTGGTCGAGCCGATCCAGCCACGAAGGACGCCCGAGCTTGTAGATGAACTCACCCCACTTCACCTCCGCGCGGTCCGCGCGCTTGATCTCACCGACCCGCTTGCGCATCGCCACCTCGACCGCCTGGTCTTCCCGCGGGTCCAGCCAGTACCCGTGCCGCTGCTTGCAGGTATCGAGCGTCACGCCCTCGGCGCGATAGTCGAACGATTCCATCTCCTCGCCGCACACCGGACAGTGCATCTTGTCATCGCGCTCGAACCACTCGACCGTCCCCTCGCGCCACGCGGCGTCCGGCTCGGCTTCGGCCTCGAGCTGCGGCAGCTCGCTCTCGCTGAGCCAGTTGCCATGGCAGGTCGGACATTGTTCCACCTGGAACCCATCCAGCTTCTTGGGCTGCAGGTCGACCGCGTCCCGCGGGCATTTCATCGCTGCATCTCCGTTTCCTGGCACGGGCGTCCGCCGTGCCGGCGCGGTCATGCTAGCACCGCCACTTCTCGAACGCAGCGCACGCTCGTTCCCTACGGTGCCGCACGCGGCGCGCTATCATCGCTGCATGCCCCGCTGGCGCGCGGGCGCCGCAAGCAAGGAGGGGCAACGCATATGCGCGAAGGCAATTTCCGCGGCTTCGAGATCGCGATGCACGACCCGGGCATCGCGCTCATCACGTTCAACCAGCCCGAGCGCCTCAACGGCATGACGCAGGGCATGAAGCGCGACCTCATCGAGACCATCACGCAGGCGCAGATGGACGACGGTGTACGCGTGCTCGTCTTCACCGGCAGCGGCCGCGCGTTCTCAGCCGGCGACGACCTCACCGGGCGCCGTCCGCCCGCCGGCAGCGAGCAACTCATGCCGGATATCCCCGGCGGCCATCGCGACGCCATGGGCACATACGACGGTCTGCGCTGGCTTTCGCAGCCCCTCAACATCGCGCTGCGCAGCTTCGACAAGCTCACCATCGCCGCGATCAACGGCGTCGCGATCCAGACCGGCTTCTCACTCGCGCTGTCGTGCGACTTTCGCATCGCCGCGAGCGACGCGCGCGTGGGCAGCGCGACGCTCCGCTTCGCCCTCATGCCCGACGAAGGTGGGCACTTCCTGCTCGTGCAGCTCCTCGGTGTCGCGAAGGCAATGGACTTCATGCTCCGGAACCGCATCGTGGCCGCTGACGAAGCGCTCGCGCTCGGCCTCGTACACGAAGTCGTCGCGCCCGATGCTCTGCACGAGCGCGCGATGGAGCTCGCGCGCGAGCTGGCGAACGGCCCGCAGCTCGCGATGCGCCTCCTCAAGCGCTCGATTTACAACGCCGCCGAGACGTCGTTCGCACAGGCGCTCGATGACATCGCCGCCCGCACCGCGATTAGCGACCACCACCCCGACGCCCGCGAAGGCGTCGCCGCGTTCCGCGAGAAGCGCTCCGCGAAATTCAACGCCTGGCTCGAAGGGAAGAAGGAAGGCTAGCCGCGCGCCGGCGGCTGCCATTCTGGGCTCCAGCGAAGAGTCCCTCCGCTAGCCGATAGAGCCCCGGTGCGACACCGGCAGCACGCCGCTCCAGCCGATGGCGCCCGGGTCGCTGTCCAGCTCGTTGATCGGCCCGCCCGTCCGCCGCTTGCCGCTCATCTCCTCGATGGCGATCTCGACGAACCGCACCGACTTCAGCTCGTCGTCCTGCACCGGCCGGTACGCCTCGCCCGGGCGTCGATCTGGGAAGTAGCGCTCGATGATGGCGTGCGAAAGATCGACCACCGCCGCCTGCGAGCGCACGGGCTTCCCGCGCCCGAACACCACGACGCTCCGGTAGTTCATCGAGTGTGACGACGCCGCCTTCGACGCAATCAGTGCGTCAAGCAGCGTGACGGTCACGCACGCCGGCGCGCCCGACGCGAGATGCTTGAGCGCCCGGCTGCCGCGTGAACCATGCAGGAACAGGCGGCCATCGCGATACAAATACGTCATCGGGACCACGAACGGCTGGTCGCCCGCGGCGAACCCAACGTGCGCGACGAGCCCATCGCGCAGGATCGCGTCGAGCTCCGACCGATCATCGACCGCGCGCTTTGCGTAGCGGATCAACTTCGCCCGCCGCGTGCGCGGCCTCTCGTCGTTCATCGCCCGCTCACGTACCGCGCGCGTTGCGGACATTCACCACACGCGGGCCGTCCATCCTCCAGCTTCCATCTTCCAGTGCTCCGTGAACGCGCGAACTCTCCCTCACCCCGCCGCCTGCTTTGTCCACGTCGTCAGGTCGAAGTAGTCGCGCCATGCCGCGATCTTGCCGTCCCGCACCTCGAACACGCCCATCACCGGCAGCTCGATCGTCCGCTCCCCCATGTGGAACTTGTCGACTCGCTCCGTCATCACCACATCGCCTTCACCGACGATGTTCACGATCTCGAACTCCACCTCCGTCGCCGGACCGAGGATCATCCCGAGCAGGCCCTTGATCGCGTCTTTGCCCTTCGCCGGCTGCATCGGGATGTTGTGGTACACGGCGTCTTCCGTGAATGCATCGAGGATGCGCTGCTGATCCCGCGCCTCCCATGCCGCGCAGAAATCGCGCACCGTCCGTACAGCGTCGCTCATCGGTCACCTCCGTTGTTGGGCGATGATATCGCCCCTTCCGCGCCCGCTGCCACCGGCATTTCGGGCGCAGGTGCGCTTGATGCCCGGATGGGCGCGTGCCGTTTATGTCCGTGCCTGTGCCGTTAGCTTCGCGTAACGCGAAGGCCGTTACGCTGAGCCGAGAGGTGATCCTTGGCCGAGCACCGCGCGGAGCACTGGACGACCGGCTCTCAGCGCGTGTCAGCCGCCGACCGGAAGCGCGACCGCGGGGAGCAGGTGTGGGCGGAGCGGCAGGCCGACAGATTCGGCCGCTGGCTGCATGACCACACCGTCCTCCGCTGGGTCGTGATCGCCGGCCTCCTCGTCGTCACGCTGATCCCGGGCCTGCTGCTCCTCTGGGGATCGGTCTCGACCAGCGGCGGTAGCGGCGACTACGCCTACTTCGGCGTCTTCTTCGTCAACCTCATGGACACGATCCCACTGATCCCGATTCCCGGGCTCTCGGCGCTGGGTCAAGGCGTGATCGTCACCGAGGCCGCGCACCACGTGAAATGGCTCATCGGCGTCTCCGGCGGGCTCGGCATGGGCCTCGGCGAGATCCCCGTCTACTACACCGGCACCGCGGCCCGCTATGCCGCGGAGGGCTCCGAGCTCCGCGGGCCCGACTGGTTCCGCAAGCCGGCGCTGTGGTTCGGGCGCTTCGTCCAGCGCCTCATGCGCCGCCACGCGGTGCCGACCGTCTTCATTCTCTCGGCGATCCCTAACCCGGCGCTCGAGCTTGCGGGCATCTCCGCCGGCGCGAGCGGCGTCGGCTTCTGGCGCTTCCTCGTGCCGGTCGTCGCCGGGAAGATCGTGCGCGGTCTCATCCTCGTGTACCTCGCGCGGTATGTCCCGTTCGTCTGACCACGGCGGACGCCGGCGATCTCGCAGGCCGCCCGGAACAATCTGCGCATAGCCCGCATCGATGCTGCGGGTTGTCACGCCGCTTGTGTAATCTGTAGCAAGCGGGTTACCATCCCACACTCCCTGCAGGGGCTTGCATGGGTGTCGGGCGAACCTACCCGACGCTAATGGGCGCGCAGCCGGCGCCGCTCGTTCTCCTCAGGTTCCATATCCGCAACCTGTCATGCCGCGAGCTCGTCCGCCTGGCAGTAGGACGGAACTGACGCACCTTACGGATACGAGATGGTGAACGAAGCCCGGCCCGGCCCTCAACACCAACAGCTGCCGGACCGCGCGCCCGGCGCCCATCGCCGTACGCCGTTCAGCGCCGTCCCGCCCGCCGCCGCCCTCTATGACCCGCGCTTCGAGCACGACGCCTGCGGCGTCGGCTTCGTCGTGGACGTGACGGGCGCGAAGAGCCGCGACATCATCGATACCGCGCTCGGGGCGCTGTGCAGCCTCGACCACCGCGGCGCTTCCGGCGCGGAGGTCAACACGGGCGATGGCGCCGGCATCCTGATTCAGGTGCCGCACACCTTTCTCCAGGGCGTGACACCCTTCGAGCTGCCCCAGTCCGGCTCGTACGGTGTCGGACTTGCGTTCCTCCCGCTCGAAAGCGCCGCCGCTGACCGCGCCCGCACGTTCGTCGAAGGGCTCGCGGAGGCGCAGTGTCTGCGCGTCATCGGCTGGCGCCACGTGCCCGTCGATGACAGCATGCTCGGCCCGACCGCCCGCAGCGTCATGCCTGGCTTCTGGCAGTGCTTCATCACGGATCCGAGCGGCAAGACCGGCACCGACCTCGATCGGCGGTTGTTCGTGCTTCGCAAGCGTATCGAGCACGAGTCGTCCGACGACCTGCCGGTGTACTTCCCCTCGCTCTCGAGCCGGACCATGGTCTACAAGGGGATGCTGACGACCCCGCAGCTCGAGCAGTTCTTCCCCGACCTGCGCGACCCGCGTATCGAGTCCGCGCTCGCGCTCGTCCACAGCCGCTTCTCGACCAATACGTTCCCGTCGTGGCCGCTGGCGCACCCGTACCGGTTCATCGCCCACAACGGCGAGATCAACACGCTGCAGGGCAACCGAAACTGGATGCGCGCGCGGCAGGCGCAGATCTCGACGCCGCTCATCGGCGACCTCGAGAAGAGCTTCCCGGTGATCACCGAAGGCTCCTCCGACACGATGAGCTTCGATGAGTGCCTCGAGCTGCTGCACCTGAGCGGCCGCTCGCTCGCGCACGCCGTGCTGATGATGATCCCGGAGGCATGGGAGAACCACGCGACCATGTCGCCGGCGAAGCGCGCCTTCTATCGCTACCACGCGTCGCTCATGGAGCCATGGGACGGCCCAGCATCGATCGCGTTCACCGACGGCACCGTCATCGGCGCCGTGCTTGACCGCAATGGGCTGCGTCCGAGCCGCTACTGGGTGACCGACGACAACCGTGTGATCATGGCCAGCGAGGCCGGCGTCGTGAATATCGACCCGGCGCGCGTGGTGAAGAAGGGCCGCCTGCAGCCCGGCAAGATGTTCCTCGTCGACACGTCGCTCGGTCGCATCGTCGAGGACGAGGAGATCAAGTCGGCGCTGGCGGCG
>DASUKS010000159.1:0-5286 GCA_036278595.1 Dehalococcoidia bacterium | reverse complement strand
TGCTTCGGCCACGCCGCGGCTACTCCGCCTGCAGGCGCTCCTCTTGTTCGGCGCGCCGCCGCTGGTAGTCCTCACTGCCGCGACTGTCACCGAACTTCCCGTCGCGCCACTCAAGGGCCGACTTCAGCCCGTCCGTCATCGCACGCCGGCCGAACTCGCGCACCGCCGGCGCCTGGTGCGCGCGGCCGTCGTTCTCCGCCGCCATGCGCTGCAGCGTGCGCGCGCCCATCAGCTCCAGCGCCACGTTGACGATGCGCTTGTTCGGCGTCAGCAGCGCGGTATCGATCTTCTCCATCTTCGAAGCGAGCGCCTCGACCTCGGCAGCCAGCACGTCGGCGGGCACGGACTTCCAGACCAGCCCGATCTCCGCCGCCTTCCTGCCGCTGACGCTGTCGCCCGTCAGGAGGAAGTACTTCGCCCACTGCGGCCCGACGAGATACGTCCACATGTGGGCGACGGGCGAGCCCATCGCGCGCACCGGCGGGAAGCCGATGACCGCATCATCGGCAGCGACCACGATGTCACACAGCAGCACGAGGTCGGTGCCGCCGGCGAGGCAGTAGCCGTGGACCTGCGCGATCACCGGCTTGTGGATGTCCCAGATGGCCATCCGTTCGCGCTGCTGGCGTTCGAGCTGCCAGATATCGTCGTCCATCGAAGCCATCCCGCGGTAGACATTGGTGTACGTCTCGTCGCGGTCCTCCCGCTTCGGCGGCGACTGCATCGGCGACAGGTCGTAGCCGGCCGAGAAGGCGCGGCCCGCCGCCCGCAGGACGATGACGTGGACGCGCGCGTCGTTGTCCGCCTCCCACAGCGCCGCGGTCAGCTCCCGCTGCAGCCGCATCGAGAGCGCGTTGAGCTTTTCGGGCCGATTCAGCGTGATCCGCGCCTTCCCGCCATCGACCTCGTACAGGATCGTCTCGAACTCCACGTGCACCTCCTCGCCTGCCTGAGCGTTCATGCTAGGCGATGCATCTCGCCCGCGCGAGGCGCCTCAGGTGGCCGCCCGGTACGGTCGTGATCGCGGCCTGAGCGAATCGATTCGCGGCTGCGACACGCTTGACAAACATATGTTCTATTTCTATGCTGGCACTGTTACGGGGAGCCTAGCGGGAGTGCCGGCCATGCCAGACGTCATCTTCGAGGAAATCGAGTGCAAGAGCGCGATCAACCGGGTGAACGTGCAGAACATGCCGTTTCGCTGGACCTTGAACCCCTATCGCGGCTGCCAGCACGCGTGTACGTACTGCTTCGCGCGTGGCACCCACGCCTACCTCGGTTACGACAGCGGCCGCGACTTCGAGAGCCGGATCATCGTCAAGGTGAATGCCACCGAAGCCCTGCGCCACGACCTCTCGCGTGAGAGCTGGCGGCGCGAGATGATCGCCATCGGTACCGCCTGCGACCCTTATCAGCAGGCCGAGCTCAAGTACTCCCTGACGCACCGCATCCTGCGCGTCCTGCGCGAGTTCGCCAACCCGGCGAGCATCACGACGAAGTCGCCGAACATCGTGCGCGACGCCGACGTCATCGAGGCGCTCGCCGCCGTCGCCGATGTCAGCGTCAACTTCAGCATTGCGACCCTCAACGAGGATGTCTGGAAGCGCATCGAGCCCGCGACCGCGAAGCCGCGCAAGCGCCTCGAAGCGATGCGCCTGCTCACCAATCGCGGCATTCGCTGCGGCGTCCTCCTCGCGCCGGTCCTGCCGGGCCTCACCGATGACCCCCAGGCGCTGCGGCAGGTCGTCGAGGCAGCGCGTGAGCACGGCGCCTCGTACGTGCACGACAATGTGCTGTACCTGAAGCCTGGTACCAAAGAGTGGTTCATGCCGTTTCTGCGCGAGGCGTACCCGCACCTCGCCGAGCGCTACGCCTCGTATTATCGCGGCGCCTACGCGCCCCGGTCGTACACCCAGGACGTGCATCGCACCATCGAGGCGCTGCGCCGCGAGTACGACCTTGTGCCGGAGTCGCGGGCCCATGCTTCGGCCGGACAGCTTCAGCTGGCCATGTGAACGGCTCTCGAGTCTCGCCTGGGCTCCCCTTGCACGCGGCGCGTCGGGGAGTTCCCGTAGCCGGCCGGCCGAACACACTGATCTCCGCCGGATCTCACCGATCCTGCGTACGGAAGCCCCCGCATATGTCGATGCTGAAGTAGACGCCGGCGCGAGGGAAGCGCGCCGACCTCCGCCACGGAGGATGAGCATGGCACCTGCTAAAGCTGCACTGCGAAGGGATGATCTCGCCATCGTGCTACCCGCGATCGACGACCGCGAGCCGGAACCCCTGCGACCCGTCGCTGCCCTGCGCGCCGCAACCATCAGCACGACTGATGGCGATGTGATCTCGCACGGCGTCGCGGAGTTGCGCGGCACGGCTGTTGCATGGAGCGCCACCATGACGCGGCTCGACCAGCCTGGAGCCGTGGCGATCGCCTACTTCGCGGAGGGCGTGCGATCGGTGGTCCTCAGCCTCAACGACGGCCGAGGCGGCCGTGCGCGCCTCATCGGCACGCGCTTCGCCGCCGGCAGTGAGCGCGTCTGCGAGCTGGAGGGCCTCGAGCCGCTCGCGCACATCACCGCCGCGTAAGCCAACACCGGCCCTCGGCGCAATGCCGCGTCGCCGCCGCGCCCCGGGTGGCCTACACTGTCGCCATGATCCACCTGATCTACGGCAAAGACCGCTACCGCGTTCTGCACGCGCTGCGCGAGCTGCGCGCGACGCTCGCCCAGTCGGACGACATGATCGAAACGAACACGACCGTGCTCGACGGCGCATCGGTGACCCCCGCAGAGCTACTCGCGCACGCGCAGGCGGTGCCGTTCCTCGCCAGTTCGCGGCTCGTCATCGTCGAAGGCCTCCTGGGGCATCTCGGCGGCGCCAAACGGGGCCGGCGCAGCAAGAAGGCCGCTGCCGATGACCCTCTGGCGCCCTGGCAGGCCGTCGCCGACCAGCTCGCGGACCCGTCGCAGGTGCCGGAAACCACCACGCTCATCTTCGTCGAGGGCGCGCTGGCATCGAACGCCGCACTCTCAATCTTCGCGCCCATCGCGCGCGTCCTACAGCGCGACGCACTCGAGCCGGCCGAGCTGTCGGCCTGGATCGCGGGGGCGGCAGAAGCGCGCGGACTCAAGCTCTCGCCGCGGACGTCCGCGAGCATCGCGCAGCTGACGGGCGGCGACCTGTGGACCATCGAGAACGAGCTCGACAAGCTCGCTGCCTTCGCGGGACAACAGTCGGTCGATGAGGCGATGATCGCCGCGGTCGTCAGCTCGGCGCAGGAGGCGCGGCTGTGGGACCTCACCGACGCCATTGTCGCCGGCGACGAGCGGAAGGCGCTCGGCGCGATGAGCGCGCTGCTCGACGAGGGTCAGGCCGCGACCTTGCTGCTCTTCATGCTCGTGCGACAGTACCGCCAACTGGCGGTGATCAAGGACCTCCGCGAACGCCGCGCGAGCGAGGCCGAGATGCTCCGCGAAGTGTCGAACAGCCGCGGGCGTCTGAACGCGATCACTGCGAAAGCCGCCCGCTACGGCTGGCCCCAGATCCGGGCGGCCTACGCTGCGTTGCTCGATGCCGACCTCAGCGTCAAGCGAGGACTCCGTGATGACGAGGCGGCGCTTCAGCTCGCCGTCCATGAATTGACAGCGCTCGCAAGGAGCACGACCGGACGTAGCGGAGACGCTTACGCCCGGCGCGCCGGCTCGTCGTCCGGCTGAAACATCGGATTGAAGCAGGCGGCGTGATGATCCCGGCCTACCTCTTCGAGTGGTGGCCACAGCTCCGTGCGGCACGTGCTCACCGCTTTCGGGCAGCGCGGAAGGAACGCACACTGCTCGGAGTCGCCGCTGAGCTCCGGCGGCGCGCCGCGGATCGGCAGCAGCCGCTCGTCGGGACGGTCGACGCGCGGCCGCGCCGCCATCAGCCCGGCGCTATACGGGTGCCGCGGCCGTTCGAATACGTCGAGCGCCGGCGCCTGCTCGACGACGCGCCCGGCGTACATGATGGCGACATCGTCCGCCATGCCCGCGACAACACCCAGGTCGTGCGTGATCAGGATGATCGCCACACCCAGATGCTCCTTGAGCCCGTCGAGATCGCGCAGGATGCCGGCCTGCTGCGTCACGTCGAGAGCTGATGTCGGCTCGTCGGCGATGATCACCTTCGGCCGCAGGACCGTGGCGATGGCGATCATGACGCGCTGGCACATGCCGCCGGACAGGTGGAACGGATAGGCATCGACGATCCGGTCCGGGTCAGGGAGCCGCTGACGCCGCAACGCTTCGAGCGTCATCCGCCGCGCCTCGCGCTTCGACACGCTCGTGTGCGTGCGGATCATCTCGTCGAGTTGGGACCCGACGCTCAGGACCGGGTTCAGTCCGCTCGACGGGTCTTGGAAGATCATCGAGATCTCGGCGCCGCGGAGGCCGCGCACCTCCTCCCGCTTCATCCGCAGCACGTCCCGGCCCTCGAACAGGACACGCCCGCTCTCGATGCGGCCGGGGTGCGGTACGAGGTCGAGGATCGAGAGCGCGATCGTTGTCTTGCCGCAGCCGCTTTCGCCCACGAGCGCGAGCGTGCGGCCGGGCGCCACGGCAAGCGAGACGCCATCGACCGCGCGAATCGTGCGTTCGCGCTCGTGGTAGTAGACCCGGAGGTCTTCGACGCGGAGGATCTCATCCATTGGAACACTCGTGCGCGGCGGCGCGAGACGGCGGCCGGAGCGCCCACCGAGTATAACGAGCGGCCGCCCGCCGGCGTCAGGAGAAGCGAGGTATGGCGCGTGCGCGCTAGTCCCGGCGGCCGATCGTCGCCAGCACCTTCCCCTGAATCTCGACGTTCCCGGCTTCGGTGAAGATGGGCTTCATCGTGCTGTTCGCCGGCTGCAGCCGCACACGGTCGCCCTCGCGATAGAACTTCTTCAGCGTCGCCTCGTTCTCGCGCCGCAGCCACGCCGCGACCATATCGCCATCGTCACACGATGACGTCTGCTCGAGGATCACGAGGTCGCCGTCGTTTACCAATGCGTCGATCATCGACGTCCCACGCACCTTGAGCGCGAAGACATTCGACTTCCCGCGGGTCAGGTCTTCCGTCGCATCGAAGACGTTGTCGTAGTCGATGCTCTGCCACGAGTCTTCGGACGGCACCGGGATGGGCTGGCCCGCGGCAATCGTCCCGATAATCGGCACCGCAACCGTACGCGGCCGGCGCGCGCCGCGGTCGAGCAGTTCGATCGCGCGCGAGACCTCACGATCCCGGCGGATGAATCCGAGCCGTTCGAGC
>DASUKS010000158.1:0-2807 GCA_036278595.1 Dehalococcoidia bacterium | reverse complement strand
AGCGTCAGGTACGAGCTGATGTTGTTCAGCCACCACGCCGACTTCACCGCCCGCGCGATCGGCAGCGCCCGCTCCAGCTGTTCGACCGCCTGCTCGCCATCGAGCATGATCCAGTACACCTGCCCGAGCGACGTCAGGGAGCCGGCCAGCCACTGCTGGTGGTCGATCTCCTCCGCAATCCGCAGCCCTTCCCGCAGGTGCGCGACGCCGCTGCCGAAGCGTCCGGCCGAACCCATTGTCACGCCCAGCACCCATTCTGCGAAGGAAAGCGCGGCGAGCGATCCGCTCCGCTTCGCGACAACCATCGCCTCCTCTCCCTCCCGGATGGTTTCCTCGACTGGACGGAGCGGGCTCAGCGTCGTGTCTCCCATCAGCATGCTGCTGTAGACGGCCCGCGTCGTCAGGCTCGACGCTAGCCCGAGGTCATCACCGAGCGCCCGCAGCCGCTCGATCGCCTGGCGCGAGTCTTCGATTGAGGCGCGCACATCGCCGGCCATCCCGTTCGCCATCCCGAGCAGGTCGAACGTCTCCGCGATCCCGGTCTCATCGCCGTTCGCCTCAAAGATCTCGAGCGCGGCGTGATGCTCCGCCCGTCCTTCCGCCGCCCGGCCGGTGTTCACGAGCCAGTTGCCCAACCGGTTCAGGCTGCGCGCCAGGAGCGACGCATCCCCGCTCGCCCGCGCCAGGTCGAGCGCGCGCCGAAAGAAGTCGCCGGTGCGCTCGTAGTCCCGTGTCGCCCAGAGGAAGCCGAGCCTGATCAGCGATTCCCATTCCGCGGCGTTATCGCCCGCGTCGCGCGCAAGGGCGAGAGCCCGCTCGAAGTCATCGCGCGCGAGCTCGAAGCTCCCCAGCGATTCGTACGACGACCCGCGCGCGCGATAGATCCAGGCCGGCGCGTCGTGCCCCTGCTCAGCGGCGGCGCGGATCGCGCGCGTGAAGCCCGCCACCGCCTCGGCCGGCGCGTACAGCTTCTGGGCGCGCTCCGCCGCGCGCGACGCGTACTCAAAGGCGCATTCCCATTCGCCCGCCTCGAAGTAGTGATAGGCGAGCTCGCCGAGCCGGGCGTCGGCCTCGCCGTACATCGCCTCGATCGCGTCAGCGATCTCCTGGTGCAGCAGGCGCCGCTCGCGACCGAGAAGGTCCGCGTACAGGCTCTGCTGCGTGAGCGCATGCCGGAAGGCGAACCGGTCCGTGGACTCCTCGATGACCATCTGGTCGGAGATCATTTCCCTCACCAGACCCAGCAGCTCGCGCTCCGGCACGCCGGATACACGTTCGAGCAGGGCGAAGTCGAATCTCCGTCCCGCCACCGCGGCGTAGGTGAGAATCCGCCGCGCTTCCCCGCTCAGTCGCGACGACCGCTGGTGCACGGCATCCTGCACACTGCGCGGGATCACGATCTCCCCGATGGGCTTCCGGTCCCACACCCCGTTCGCGTAGAAGATGTCGCCGGCCGCGATGAGCGACTTCAGCACTTCTTCGATGAAGAAGGGGTTCCCCTCGGTGAGCTCGTGGAGCGGCCGGACAAACTCCGGGTGGGGTGGCGACGTAAGATCGAAAATCGCCGTGATCATCTCGGACACTTCGGCCACGCTCAGCCGGCGCAGCGGCCACTCGATCGCCATGCGGCCGCGATCGAGCGCGGCAAGGAAGTGCGCGAGCGGTGGCCGCACCTCATCGGACCGGTACGTGAGGAGCACGAGGACGCGCTCGGACGCGATGGCGCGTATCAGGTGCAGGAGGCATTCGAGGCTGGTCTCGTCACTCCAGTGCACGTCTTCGATGACGAGCAGGAGTGGCTGCTCCCGCGAGAGCCGGGTGATCAGCTGCACCAGCGCCCGGAAGAGGCGGCGCCGCTCCTGCTCCGGCTCGGCCTCGGACCACGGCGCCTCGGCGCCATCGAGCTTGAGTTCGGGCAGCAGTCGCGCGATCGCCCCCGCTTCTGGCCCGAGGAGCGCGACCGCGTCGTCGTGGGGTATGCCGTCGAGGAGCGTTCGCAGGAAGTCGAGCATCGGCGCGTAGGGGAGCGACTCGTCCGGCTCGAAGCAGTGTCCCTCGAGGACGCGGAGGCTGGCCTCGGGCGTCACGGCCCGGGCGCAGGCGCGCAATTCGGCGACGAGCCGCGACTTACCGATACCCGCTTCGCCGGCGATCGTAATGACTCGCCCTTCGCCGGAGCAGACGATATCGACGACGCGCTCGAACGGTTCGAGAAACTCCGTGCGTCCGATGACAAAGGGACAGACGATCGACC
This sequence comes from Dehalococcoidia bacterium, assembly GCA_036278595.1. GTDB lineage: Bacteria > Chloroflexota > Dehalococcoidia > DSTF01 > JACRBR01 > JADMII01. Next base: position 553 of record DASUKS010000158.1, on the reverse strand, counting down.
TATCAGGCGCGAGCTGCATGGCGCCTCCCCGCCGCCGGGGCGCCGGCGGCTTCGCTATTCTTTCACGCTTTGGGGAGGCGCCGCAAACCGTCGTGTCACGTCATTCCGCCGGCCACAGGGTCAACTGCGCCGTATCTTCGGCCGCCATGAGCTGTCCGCAGGTGACGCCGACCAGCCGGAACCGGTCGCCGGGCTCGACGATGCCGCCGAGCAGCCGGAGGGCATCGGCGGTGATGGCCGTGGTGTCATCGGTCGCATTCGAACGCGTGGTGCGGCGGGTGACGGTGCGGAAATTGCTGTACCGCAGCTTCAAAACGATGGTTCGGGCGCGCGCGTCCTTCTCGCGCAGGCGGCGGCCGACCTCCTCGGCGAGCTGCGCCAGCTCCCGCCGCAGCTCCGGGCCATCGGGCAGGTCATGCGCGAATGTCGTCTCGGCGCCGATCGACTTACGCTCGCGGACGGGCTCGACGGCCCGCTCATCGATGCCGCGCGCCATGTCGCGCAGGATCGGGCCGCGCGATCCGAGCATCCGCTCGAGTTGCCCGGCATCGGC
>DASUKS010000157.1:0-6954 GCA_036278595.1 Dehalococcoidia bacterium | reverse complement strand
GAACGGGTCCATGGTTCGCCGCTGGGTTACTGGAGCGATATGGCAACCCTGTGATTGAGGCATCTCTCTGACACACACCATTGTCCTGTGGGATATCGACAATACGCTGCTATACACGGGCGGCGCCGGCAGCCTAGCGATGGCGCGCGCGTTCTGCGACCTGTACGGCATTGAGGACGCGTTCCGGAAGGTCGAGTTCTCCGGGCGGACCGATACGGCGATCTTCAGCGACGCTGCGCGCGAACACGGCGTCCATGAGGACGACATCCCGACGGAGATCCAGCGATTCTTGGATGGTTATCTCGACCATCTGGCGGAGACGCTGGGCGAGGTGGTCGGCGGGCGCCTCATGCCGGGTATCGCGGAGGTCCTCGATCTGCTCCGCGAGCGCGATGACATCGTGCAGGGCCTCGGGACCGGGAACTTCCGGCGCGGCGGCGAGCTGAAGCTCCGGCACTACGGCATCGACGGCTACTTCGAGCCGATGACGGGCGGCTTCGGCGAGGACTCGGAGGATCGCGCGATCGTCATCGCGCGGGGCATCGAGCGGCTGCGGAACGGCGACGGGCGCGGCGCACGCATCGTCGTCATTGGCGACACGCCCCACGACGTGCGCGCGGCGCACGCGAACGGGGCGTACGCGGTGGCGGTCGCGACCGGACGCAATGATGTCGATGAGCTGCGGGCGGCAGGCGCCGACTGCGCGCTCGAGGATCTGTCGGACGTCGAGCGCGCAATCAGCGTTATTCGCGGGTAGCCGGCTACTCCGTCAGGCGCGTGTAGTGGATCGACGACGCGCCGTCATACACGCCGGCGAGGGCGCCGATCGTGACATCGGCCTTCACAAATGTACCGATGATGTTGCAGTTGCTCCCGGTGCAGACGCCGTTCTCGAATCCTTGGAGCCAGAACAGGCCGAACGACTTCACCGTCACCGGGGTCGAAGACCCGCTGCCGAAGCCGTTGATAATCGGAAGGATCAGGACGCGCCTGCTGCACTGGGCGTACGGTGACGTCTCCGGGTTGCTCATCGGACACGCGCCAGGGCCCGCCCAGGGGTTGCAGTTCGGGTTGAGCGTGTAGGTCCCGAACGCGTCCGGGCCACTGAACGCCTCTGCGAACGTGTCGCAGGTTGTGCTCGTGTTGTTGAGCAGGAAGTTGACCCCGTCCTTCGTCGAGCTCGTCATGTTGCCGGTCTCGGGCGGGCACTGATCGTAGTCGGGACACACCGGGCTCGTGTTCGTGCAGGTGGTGACGCCCTCCGCACAGATAATGGACGAGCTGCCGTAACTGATGGTGTCCTGGTACGTCTTCGCGCCGCTACCGCTCCCCAGGTCAACCTGGATCGCCTGGAAGTTTCCGTTGGACGGGTTGCTCGAGTCCCACTTCAGCGTGACGTTCGTACCCGAGGCGGGCGGCGGGTCGAGCACGGCCCACGGCGTGATGCCGGCGACGCCGCCGGGCGAGGTCTTCACCGCGGCCGCGCGGGCGCTTACCCCCTTCGAGCTGATGCCCAGTACGCGCGCGAACGCGAACTTGTGGTCCTCGCTGATCGAGACGCGCGCGGTCGGGTTGCCGGTCGGCGTCACGGCGATGTTGTCGAACGTCACGGTGACCTTGCTCGTATCGATGTTGTTCTTGGTGGCGTAGTCATCAGCCGCCGACTGCGCGCTCGTCGTGCTCGAGCAGTCCATCGGGTTCGGGGTACAGAGATTCTGCGCGGCGGCGAGGGCGATCGCATCGGCGTCGTTCTGCAGCTCGCGCTTGTTGTCGGCGTAGCTCCCGATATCGACGGCGATGGCGGTCATGCCGAGCAGGACCGGAATGAGGAGCGCGACGGCGAGCAGGACCTGGCCGCGGTCGCGGAGTGAGATGAACCGGGGCATGCGCCCTCCTCGCAAACGAGTGTCACGGCTGGCGGGCCAGCAGAACGCCGGCCGCCTACTAGAAGCATCGTTCGGAGCGCGCGGATCTTGAGCCTTGCCGGCCAGTCAACGGGCTCTGGAGTTCGGCCGCCAGCTCCGCCCTACTCGACGAGCCGGCTGAAGTGCACCGACGAGTCCGGGTCGTAGACGCAGGTCGTGGGCGCGCCGCTGTTGCAGCTCAGTGCGTTCATCGAGACGTCCGCGTTGACGAAGACGCCCGTGACCTGGCAGTCGTTGCCGCTGCAACCTCCGTTGGCGAAGCCGTTGAGATACATCAGCGCGAAGCCCTGCACGTTGACCGGGCTCTTGCCATTCGTGAAGGCATCGATGATCGGAATGACAATCACGCGCCGGCTGCACATCTGGCCGGTATCAGCGGACGGCTCGGGGCACTGCCCGGCGCCGGCCCAGGGGTTGCAGCCGGGCGTCAGGGTGTACTTGCCGGTGCCGCCGCCGAGCGGGGTGCCGGTCGCGGCAGGCGTCGTCGTGGCCGCGGGCGTGCTGGTCGGCGCGGGCGTATTGGTCGCCGGCTTCGCGGCGCTCACTTCCTTCGATGCCGACAGGAAGGCGCCACCTGCGCCGGACTGGGCGAGCGCGAAGCGCTGGCCGGACGGCTCGCCGGCTACGGCGCTCGCGGGCGTGAAGACTTCGTCGAAGGTATCGCAGCTTCCCACCGTGTGGTCGAGGCGGTACTGGATGCCATCGCGCGTGCCGGAAATCTTGTCACCGGTCTCCGTCTCGCATACCGGACCGTCGCAGGATGGCGCGTCTTCGGCGCAGGCGTCCGGGAAGGACCCGCCGGACTGGCAGCTCGTTTGATCGCAGTCGGGCATCAGGACGGAGCACATGACGGACGGGCTTCCGGACTTCAGGTCCGTTTCGTACACCGGGCTGCCGGTGCCGTCAATGTCGATGGAGCCGAAGTTACCGCTGATGCTGCCGCCGCTGGCATCGTACTTCAGCGTGACCGTCTGGCCGTAGCCGGCGGCGTCGAGGGTGTTCTGGGTTACACCGAACGGGACCGCGCCCGGGACGCCGCCCGGCGAGACCTTCGCGGCGGCGGCAACGACCGAGACGTTCTTCGAGCTGACGCCGAGGACCTTCATGAACGCGAAGGAATGGCTGTGCCCGAGCGTGACACGCACCTTCGGCGCGCTGTTGCCGCCCAGGAAGCTGACGTTCATGATCGACGTGTCGATGTCGTTCTTCGCGGCGTAGGTGTTGGCGGTCGCCTGCGCGGCGCTTGTGTTGCTGCAGTCGTGCGGGTCAGGCGTGCACATATCGCGGCTCGCGGCGAGCGCGATCGCGTCCGCGGCGTTCTGCAGGTTGCGCTTGTCGTCCGCGTAGCTTCCGATATCGACGGCAATGGCCGCCATCCCCAGAAGCACGGGGATCAGCAACGCGGCAACCATCAGCACCTGCCCACCTTCGCATCGAAGGCGCATTCGGCGCACCATCATGTTCTCCCCCGCAAGGAGCTCTCCCGCTCCTTCTCCTCACACTCAGCATCGACGCAGGGCGCGTCGCCTGAAGTGTGTACACGCCGATTTCGGCGTCAGCTCCCGCCTATCCGGGAGTCGATCCGTACCTACTCGATGCGCATCGACGTCGAGGTGGTGACGGTGAGGTACGACGGAAGGGCGCCGGCCGTGAAGAAGGTCACGAGGCGCTTGATGGGCGTGATGTAGTAGTACTGGTACTTCGTCGTCACCGTCGCGGTCTGGCCCGACGTGCAGGTCGAGGCACACTCGACCTTGACGCTCGCGTAGGCAGAGTTCAGCTCACCCATCGTGCCGCAGGCCTTCTGGACGACGGCGTTCGTCGGGCTGCTGTTGCACAGCACGAAGCCGCTCGTCGTGGCGGCGTTGCCGATCGAGGCATACCGGGACGCCTCGCGAGCGGCCGAGCTGGTGGTGATGTAGGACTTCAGCGCATTGCCGAAGTCGATGATGCCGAAAACGAGGATGAACAGCATCGGCACGACCAGGGCGAACTCGACGAGCCCCTGTGCGCCTTCCTGCTTTGCGAGTCTCTTCATGGCGGCCTCGATCGAAGCGGATCCAGGGCAGCGCCGAGCGGCAATGCCTCCAGTCAGATCATCGGCAGCCGGACGAAAGGCTGGAGTCCCGGCGCGGCCGGGATCCGGGCGGAGGCCGGCGGAGACGGCCGGGGAAGCGGTCAGTTGCCGAGGAGCGGGCCGCCGCGGTCGAGGACTTTCCCCTCCAGCGAGACGACGCTGGGCCGCTCCTCACAGTAGGCGCCCAGCTCGCACTTCTCGAAGAGGAACGCCTGGTGGTCGCGGCTGAAGAGAATCTGCCAGGTGCCGACGACGACGTTGTCGGTGCCCTTCTTGAGCTGGTCCTGGAGGACGGCGATCAGCGCTTCGAGTTCCTTGCGGCCCATGGTGCGGCTCCTCGTCAGTTCACGGTTGACAGTTCACGGTCTTCAGTGGGCGCTACGCCCGCCTGCGTACAGCTTGGCACGAGTCGAGCACTATGGGGAGCGCTTCGGCAGGCGCGTGCGGGCCGATATACTCGTTCGGCCCATGCAATCCACAGACTCCACACATGCGCTCCGGCTCTCGGTCGAGCTCGCCTCCGGCAAGAACTCGCTGGTGCTGGCAAACCCTGTGATGGCGGCTTCGGGCACGTTCAGCTACGGCATCGAGTACGCGAGGGTGTTTGACATCCAGCGGCTCGGCGCGATCGTCAGCAAGACGACGACGCTGCAACCGAAGGCCGGGAGCCCGGCCGGCCGCCGCATCGACGAGACGCCGGCGGGGATGCTCAACTCCATCGGCCTGCAGAACATCGGCATCGAGAAGGTGCTGCGCGACTACGCGCCGACGTGGGCGCGCTGGCGGGTGCCGATCATCGTCAGCGTGTTGGGTGCGACGGTCGATGAGTACGGGGAGTGCGCAGCGCGGCTCGAAGGCGCGGCGGGCATCGGCGGGCTCGAGCTGAACATCAGCAGCCCGAACGCATTGCAGGGCGGGATGGAATTCGGGCAGGACGCCCGCTCGGCGGCAGCGGTCACCGGGTCCGTCGTGCGTGCGACGACACTGCCCGTCGTCGTCAAGCTCACGCCGAACGTGACGGACATCGCCGCCATCGCACGCGCGGTGGTCGATGCCGGCGCCGACGCGCTGTGCGTCGTGAATACATTGCAGGCGATGACCATCGACGCGCGGGCGCGCGCGCCGCGCATCGCGCGCGTGTTCGCCGGGCTCTCGGGACCGGCGATGAAGCCCGTCGCGCTGCGCATGGTGTGGCAGGTGGCATCGGCGGTCGACGTTCCGATCATCGGCTGCGGCGGCATCGTGTCCGGGACGGACGCGGTGGAGTTCCTGCTCGCAGGCGCGACAGCGGTGCAGGTGGGCACCGCGACCTTCCGCAACCCCCGCGCGCCGCTCGACGTGCTGGAGGGCATCGAGGCGTACATGCACGAGACCGGCGTGCGGGACGTGCGCGATCTCATCGGCGGCGCTCGCCGCTAGCTTCGATCCTCTTCTGACGGTGGTCTGACCGCGGGCTCCGCCCGAAGCCTGATTCGGCGCAACCTCCGCGCACCTAGCATGCCGGCATCGGCAAGCGAGGAGATGGCGTGGCAACGCACGCCGGAGGAGGATGCCATGAAGGGGACCGGGTATCGGGGACTCGCGGCGGTAGGGCTCGTGGTCATCGGCGCCGCGCAGTTCGTCGTGGTGGCGGCCGCGCAGTCGGAGTATTTCCTGGGCGTGTTCGGGCTCGTCGCGCTCGTGCTGGCGGCCGTCGCGTGGCGCTTCGACCGCTGGTTCGGGACGGCACCGGCCGCGATCGGTGCGGTGCTGATGCTCGCGCAGGGCGCGTTCATGGTGCCGTCGCTCGGGCGGTTCGCGAGCGGGCTGGAGTTCTTCTGGTCGTGGATGACGCTCACGACGAGCGTGTTCGTGCTCGTCTTCGCGCTCGCCGACCTGGCCGCGCGCAAGCGTCACGCCAGCGGCCGGCCGGGGCCGGCGGTGGTGCGCGCGTTCGCCGGGGTCACGGTGGCGATCGTCATCGCGGGAGCGGCGAGCGGGATCGCGACGGTTACGAACCGCAGCACGGTGAGCGCGAGCGACCGGCAGGGCGCGATCGAGGTGACGTACAAGGACGTCGCGGTGGTGCAGAAGCAGATCGCGGTGAAGGCGGGCGAGCCCGTGCGGATCGTGGTCGACAACAAGGATGTCGTGTACCACGACTTCGACGTGAAGGGGCAGGAGATCAACATCGGGCTGAACCCGAAGGAGTCGAAGATCGTGGCGTTCACGATCGCGACGCCGGGCTCGTACACCTACCGATGCACGGTGCACCCGGAGATGAAGGGCACGCTCGTCGTGCGGTGACAGAGGGGGCCACCGGGACCAGGAGCGCCGGCGCCGCGGATGCGAGCCGGCGCTCCACCGTGCGTCGGAAGCACCGCGCGCGACGGCCGTCCGGTACGCTTTGGTCATCGGGGAGTGGCGCAGTCCGGTAGCGCGCCTGCTTTGGGAGCAGGAGGCCGTGGGTTCGAATCCCGCCTCCCCGACCAGACCTTTCGCCTCGCGCTCCGTCCGGCGTCAAAAACGGGTGGATGCCGGACGATGACGGCGGCTGGTACATCCACAGCGCAGCTGAGGATGAGTCTGATCCGTCACACCCGATCGTCGTCGTGATGACCGGCGGGAGTGACCCGCTGACCGAGATCAACTGGATCCAGACGATCGCGAGCGCGGCAGGCAAGGCGCTTGGCGGCGCGACGCGGCAGGTCTGAGCGAGCCGGACGCCATCAGCGGCGGCGGGTGCTTGCGGCGACGGGGAGCTGGCCGCGGAGGGCGGCGGCGCTGCCCGCGCAGTCGTACAGCTCGTACTGGTATCGCAGGGGCAACGCCGAGTCGAACACCGGGTTGCACGCCATGAGCACCGACTCGAAGAGCGGCGTCGCCTGCGTCACCAGTACGTAGCGCACCTTGCCGGAGTCGGCCAGCCTGGCGAACCGGCCGACCGACATCGTGTCGTCGCGGCCGAGGAAG
>DASUKS010000156.1:0-2762 GCA_036278595.1 Dehalococcoidia bacterium | reverse complement strand
CTGGCGCGCGGCGATGGCGTGCGCCGCGCCGGCGATCTGGCCGATGGCCGCCAGGTCGATCCCCTGCGGCTTGACCATCGCCAGCACCTGCTCGGCGGTTCTGTTCGGCAGGGCGATCAGGCCGGCGAGGATGCCGACCTTGCGCACCGCGTCGTCCTCGGGGTCGTAGATCGGCGACTCGTCGCCCTTGACGGCGGCGGGCGCGGTGGACGGCGGGGACGCGCCCTGCTCCTCGTCGCGGCGCTCGACGAAGAGGCCGAGGAGGCGGCCGAAGGCGCCCTCCTCATGCTCGGGTTCCGCCGACGCGGCCTCGGCCTGGGCGACCGCGGCGGGCGCGGGGAGGCCGAAGAAGGCGGCGACGCGCCCGACCCGCTCGCCCAGCCCGCGCGCGGCGGTCAGCAGCCGGTCCTGCTCGTCGCGCTGCGCGGCGTAGTCGGCGGCTTCCTCTTTGGTCGCGGCGTCGAGCTTGGCGGTGATGTCGTCGTGGACGGCGCGCTCGTCGGCCACGCGGGCGTCGGCGTCGGCGCGCACCGCGGCGGTCTTGGCGGCCAGCGCCTCGACCGCGGCGGCGACCTGGGCCGGCGTGCTGTCGGCCAGGCTGAGGATCTGCGTCGCCAGGTCGGGCGTCATCCCCTCCTGGCTGACCAGCGCGTAGGCCGACTCGACGCGCGCGATGTCGGGGTCGCGCGGGTCGAGCGCCGGTCCGGTTGGTTGCGTCGGCGGCGGGGCGTCGTCACCCTGCGGCTGTGGCGCCGCGCTCTCGGTCTGGCGTGGCATTGCGCGTTCGTCTCCCTCTTCCCATCCAAGCGCGGCCGTGCCGACGACGAGAGGTATCGACTTGAGAGCCAGATACGAGGCTTCAATTGCCGAGATTGATCACCAAGTCGCTCCCAAAGCGCACGCCGGCTATCTCAGCGGCCTCCCTAATCATCTTCTCCTTGTCTCCTGTATTTCGATTGACGTCGATGAACCAACCAGGGCACAATCTACGGTAGTTGTGGGGAGTGTCTGCCAAGTGGGGGCTCTTCGGGTACAGCTCCTTCGGCGAGTGTGCGATGTAAGGTCGCGAGCGCCCTTTCTTCAGTCGTGTCAGGAAGCATTCCAAGAACGAAGGATCGCGCTCGATAAACTGTTGCAATACCTTCACCATGACATCTCTGCCGCTCCTCGCCGGATATACTTGGCCGTACAGGATAAAACCAATTGATGTCAATGTCGGTGGCGAGGTTGAGGTCGTGGGAGCCCGCGACACCACGGGCTTCGGTAGCATTTTCGCGGGTTGAGGCGAAGCGTTGCCCAATTGCACACGCCGCACCAGGAAATCCGATACGGCCTTTTGGGTCGGTTTGTAGCCGCACAAGCTCTCAACCTTCTCGGCGAGCAAGTCAACCAGAAGGTCATCTTTCTCTTCGATGAGCTTCCGCCAAGCTTCGGGCAATGTCTTCTGGATCTGACGTTCCTTTGCTACGTTATAGTAGTCCTGCCGCGCCGCCTCAATCGCGGTACCAGAGCAAATCGCTCCATAGTCTAGATAGCGCTTCAACCGCTCGATGCTTTCCTCTGGCTCACGCTCAAGGATTTCGAGCTTGTAAAGTTGGCGCTCGTCGTCGTCTCCTTGTTCTGCCGGCAGATAGAAATGCCACTCTTGCCCATCGGTGAGGATTGCCATCGGCACGCCGCGACGAACTGCCCGCTCCAAGAACTGATGCTCTACCTCGTTACTGTAACCCCTATTCGAGGCAGACCGTCTCACCTCGATGAATACAATTGGCTTCTTCGGTGGATTGCAGAGCGTATAGTCCACTTTCTGCTCCCCAGTAGAGTACTCTAGAGACACGATGTCTGGCTGCCCTGACGCTGGCCAGGAAAGTGCGTGCAACAAAGGCAGAACGACGTTGTAGGCTACCTCGACCTCATTTGTAAGTCGTCCTGCTGCGATATCGTCGCGAATACCCGAGTAGACCTTCTCTAGCATGATGCTCCACCCCAGCGCTTCAACGGTAGCCTTCAACCTCGCCGGCAATCCTCGCGCCGGTGCCCGATGCGCACGACGAGCACCGTCAGGACGTCGTCACGGACCTGGTAGACCACCCGGTAATCCCCGACTCGGAGGTGTAGGAGCCCCGGTTGCCCCTGCAACGCCCGCGCGCCGGTTGGGCGGGACTCGGTCGCCAGCGCGTCGATCGCCCGCGCCCGCCGCTCGCGCTCCCTAGCCGGCAGCGCCTCCAGCCCTTTGCGGGCGGCGCGAGTGAACTCGATCCGGTATGGCGGCGGGCCGCTCATGCAGCCGGCAGGCCGTGGTCGTGCTTGACGTCCTCCCAGGGGATGCGCTCTGCGGTCGGGTCCGCCAGGATCCGCCGCGCTTCTTCCTGGTCGATCGCATCCTCCGCCGCATCCTCCAGGCGCTCCAGCAGGCGCAAGTCCTCGATCGGGATGACCGCGACGAGCTCCTTGCCGCGCCGCCGGATGGTGACGCGCTCGCGCCCGAAGGCGACGCGGTTGATGATGTCGGCGAACTCATCGCGGGCTTCGCTGGCGGTGATCGAATGCATGCGGCTATCCTCGCGCCGTGACGCTACTGCTTCCCTGCGAATTAGACGACTCGAAGAAGGCGTGTGTTTCGTACGCTTCGCTGGCTTGTGGAGAGGGTGGCTGGCGGTTGAAACAGCGCCCGAAGTGCCTCACGGCCGCGAAGTCTCCTGCGCGGCCGGAGTTTACGGGGGATCTAACCCGCGAAGGCGGGTTTCGTGGCCCGCGGGCCA
>DASUKS010000155.1:0-13854 GCA_036278595.1 Dehalococcoidia bacterium | reverse complement strand
TACTACACCGGCGGTCCGCTGCGGCTGCCGTAGCGCAGGTCTTGACGCGGGGTCTATGATCTCAGCATCGAGCCAGCGTCAGCGGAGGACGGCAATGGGCGACAAGAGTCCGAAGAACACGAAGAAGACGAACAAGCAGAAGGACCAGAAGAAGGCCGGGGCCGCCTCGACCAAGAAGTAAGCGCTTCGCGCGGTCGCAGGTCGCAAGTCGCAAGTCGCAGGTCTGTCCCGGCGGCGCTACGCGCGGTTGCGCGCGGCAGCCGGTGCTTCGCCGCGGTCTGACGAGCCTCAGGTCGACTGGGCGGCGCCGCGCGCAAACGCCCAGTATGCGAGCGCGCCCAGCACCAGGGCGCCGACGCCGAGCATCCACGCTTCGGGACGAAGGAACACGGCCATCGCGATGACGGTCGCGAGCGCGAGCAACGGCGTCACCGGCACGCGCCGGATCGAGAACGGCGCGCGGAACGGTCGCGCGACGTCCGGGCGCTGGAGCCTTAGGGCGATCACCGAGAAGTTCACGGCGACGAACGTCGCGTAGACAGCGAAGTCCGCGACTGACGCGACCAGCCCGAGGCCGCCGGCCAACACGAACGGCATCGCCGCCACGAGCGCGACGATCGCGGCGACGTACGGCGCATTCGCGCGCGTGCTGACGATCGTGAGCTGGCGCGGCAGGCGGCCGGCGCGGGCCATCGCATACAGCAGGCGTGAGGCGGCGGTGAGCACGATGAGCGCGGCGTTCAGCGTGGAAGCGAGGGCGATGGCAGCGATGACATCGGAGCCGCGGGAGCCCCAGTCGTGCTGGATGACGAGCGCGAGCGGGCGGTCTGAGCCGCCGAGCACTTCGGGTGCGACGACGCTCACGGCGGAGAGCCCGACGAGCACGTAGAGGACGCCCGAGATGAGCAGTGTGAGCATCAGCGCGGCCGGGACGGTCGTTGCGGCGTCGCGCGTCTCTTCGGCGAGCGTGGCGATGTCATCGAATCCGATGAAGGCGAAGAAGACGAGCGCGGCGCCGGACATGACGCCGGTGGCGGTGGCGCCCTCCGTCAGCGAGCGGGTGCCGATGTGCGGGGCGCCGGCGACGATGACGATGACGAGGCCACCGATCTGCAGCGCGGCGAGGGTGACCGAGAGCCAGATCGAGCGTTCGACGCCCGACGCGACGATGACGGTGAGCGCGACGAGCAGCAGTGGCGCGCTCAGGCGGATATCGACGTCGGCGAAGTGCTGCAGGTAGTGCGCGAAGCCGAGGGCGACGGTTGCGGCGGCGATGATGTACGCGACGATCATCATCCAGCCGGCGAGGAAGCCGAAGAACACGTTGAACGCGCGCGAGGTCCACTCGTACTCGACGCCGGCGCTCGGGAACATGCCGGCGAGCTCGGCATAGGTGAGCGCCGTTAGCCCGGCGAGCGCCGCTGAGATGGCGAAGGACATCCAGACGCCGGCGCCGGCTTCCGCCGCGGCCTCGCCGACGAGCACGTAGATGCCGGCGCCGATGACGAGCCCAACCCCGGTCGCGGTGAGCTGCCAGAGGCGCAGCGACGGGCGGAGAGCTCCGGCGCGCGCGGCCGCCTTCATCGAACCGGCCATCGGGGCTCCAGTCGCATCATGGGCGGCGTGATGTGCCGCCTGTTTGCATCAGCGGCACCGGGCGCGAACGCGCGCATGGGCTACCGGCGGGAGCGGCGGCCGCCGCGGCCGCCGGCGAAGCCGAGGAACGGTGAGCCGGCGCCGAGCAGGAAGCCGAAGTCGTACCAGTTACCGGCGCGGACCTCGTTGTAAAACGGGAAGCGGTCCCAGGCGCCGAAGGCGTGCACAATGAGCACGACCCAGGCGCTGAAGCCGTTCCAGAATCCCCAGAGCAGATCTTCCCACCACATCGCTCGTGTGCCTTTCACTCGATATACCGACGGCTTACGCGAAGGCTAGCGCGCGAACGGCGCGATACCGAGGGCCGAACGCCCGGAAGAAGGATGCCGGACGGCGTGTCGCAGAGCGCAGGCGTTAGCGCGCCAGGTCGTTGACGGCGGCGGCGACGGCATCGAGCTCGGCGGCCGTGAGCAGCGGATGCACGGGGAGCGAGAGCACTTCGGCGGCGAGGCGCTCGGCGATCGAGAGGCGCAGGTCGCCGTAGCCGAGCCGGCGGTAGAGCGGCTGCTGGTGGATGGGCGTCGGATAGAAGACGGCGGACTCGATGCCTCGGTCGAGCAGGGCCGCGCGCAGGGCATCGCGCGCGTCGCGGCCGGCGCGCAGGCGGAGCGTGTACTGGTGGAAGACGTGACTGCGGCCGGAGAGCTCGCGCGGGACGACGACGGCGCGGTTCGCCGCGAGCAGGCCGCTGAGGCGGGCTGCGTTCGCACGACGGCGCTCCGTGCGCTCCTCGAGCTTCGGGAGCTGGGACACGCCGAGCGCGGCGGCGATCTCGGTCATGCGGTAGTTGTAGCCGAGGGTTTCGGTGACGTACCGCTCGCGCTCGCCCTGCGAGCGGAAGACGCGCGCCGCGGCGGCGATGGCGGCGTCGGACGTGGTGATCATGCCGCCTTCCCCGGTGTGCAGGTTCTTCGTCGCATAGAAGGAGAAGCAGCCGGTGCCGAACGAGCCCGCGCGCCGGCCGCCCATCGCGGCGCCGACGGCCTGCGCGGCGTCTTCGACGAGCACGACGCTGCGCGAGGCGCAGATCGACGCGACGCGCTCGACGTCGCAGGTCTGGCCGTAGAGGTGCACGGCGATCACGGCGCGGGTGCGGCCGGTGATCGCGGCCTCGACGGCGTCCGGGTCGATGCCGAAGTCGTCCTCGCGCACGTCGACGAACACGGGCTTCGCGCCGGCCTGTAGCACGACGTTCGCCGTGGAGGCGAAGGAGAAGGCGGGCACGATCACCTCATCGCCTGGGCCGATGCGGTGCGCGAGGAGCGCGACGTGGAGCGCAGCGGTGCCGCTGTTCACGGCGACGGCGTGCTCGACGCCGGAGAACTCGGCGAATGCCTGCTCGAACGCGGCGACGCGCGGGCCCTGCGCGAGCTGGCCGGAGTCGAGCGCCTCGAGCACGGCGCGGCGGGCGTCGTCATCGACCTCCGGACGGGCGATGCGGATCACGGGGCGCCGGTGAACGCGACGGCGTCGGCGACGGCGGGCGGATAGGCGAGGACCGCGAAGTGGCTCAGGAACGGGTTCGACGCGATGTCGTACGCGCGCGAGAACGCGGCCAGCGGGATGAACTGCGTGCTGGTGTCATCGATGCCGCTGCCGATGCACTTCGGCAGCGCGTAGAGGCAGTCGTTGTTGTTGCCCAGCGTGGCGAGCCGGATGCCGGCATGGGCGATGTTCGTCGCCTGCGTCGCGCGGGTCGCGGGCGTCGTCGGGTCCTGCCGCGCTTCCACGAGTTCGGCGCCAGCCTCGTAGGTCTTCACGCAGGACGACGAGAGGTCGATGACGGTCTTCTTGTCGGCGCTGACGCCGCTGAGCGGAGCATCGAGCGTGACGACGACATCGATATCGAGCTTGTCGGCGTCGGCGCGCTGCGACTCGCGGACGGCCTCGATGAACGCGAGGTAGCCGCCGTAGCTGTGGCCGACGAGCGTGAAGTGCACCTTCGGGTGCTTCGCGCGGTAGTCGCGCAGCATCTGCTCGAGCGGCTGGAGGTTGAGGTCGGCGAGGCGGTCGGTGATGGCGCAGTCGTACGGTTTCGGGTGCCAGACGCCGTCGCTCGAGACGGTGCCGCCTGCGTAGCTGAAATCGAGGAGCTTCGCCGGATCGTAGCCGTTCGCGACGTAGGCCTGCTTCAGCGTCTGGAAGGCGTGCGGCTCGATGCCGGTCTCGACGGTGCCGCCGGCGTCGTAGGAGCTGTAGAGCCCCTGCATGAAGATGACGACGCGCGTGTTGGGGGGATAGCACTTGGCGCCGAGGGAGAGGGCGCCGAAGGCAGCAACGGCGACGAGCAGCGCGAGGATCAGCGTGTGGCGCGGTTTTCCGTTAACCACAGATGACACAGATGGCACAGATGAGGGGCGACTGCGGTCGGTGGTGTTCATTGGTGGAGTTTAGGCGCTGCGCGCCACCTCACCCCCCGGCCCCCTCTCCACAATGTGGGGAGGGGGAGACGGCGAACGGGGAGTCGCGTGGCGTTCGCGGGGATTCTTCGCTGCGCTCAGAATGACACCCGCCCGCTTAGCATGACGTCCGGCCGCTCAACAGGGCGCCCGGCTGCACATAACACGAACGCGCGTAGCTCTATCATGCGAGAACCATACGCGATGGCGCACCGGTCTTGCGCGCCGGGTTAGCCAAGGAACTCGTATCCGCCGGAGACCCCCTCCGGCTTCTGGTCGATGATGACGTTGACGCAGGCGGGCTTGCCGGACGCGAACGCGCGCTCGATGGCGGGGAAGATGTCGTCGGCCTCGGTGACGAACTCGCCGTGGCCGCCGAGCGCCTCGACGACTTTGTCGTAGCGGGCGGTGTCGGCGAGGCGGGTGGCGACGACGCGCTCGTCGCCGTACATGCGCTCCTGGCCGACGAGGATCTGGCCCCACTGGCGGTCGTTGCCGACGACGGATACGACGGGCATGCCGAAGCGCACGAGCGTATCGAAGTCGAAGCCGTTGAGGCCGAAGGCGCCGTCGCCGTTCACCATGAGGACCTTCTTCTTCGGGTTGACGGCCTTCGAGGCGATGCAGAAGCCGGTGCCGACGCCGAGGGTACCGAGCGGGCCCGGGCCCATGAACTGGCCCGGGTTGTTCACCGGCAGCACCTGCGACGCGAGCCCGACGATGTCGCCGCCATCGCCGACGACGGTGGTGTCGTCATCGACGAACTTTGCCATCTCGGCGCAGAGGCGCAGCGGGTGGATGGGCGAGGCATCGGACTGGAGCCAGCGCTGGCGCAGCTCGATGACCTTCGTCTCGCCGTCGCGCAGCTTCTCGAGCCACTCGTCGTGCTTGATGCGGCGGTCGCCGACCTCCGACGCGAGCTGGCGCAGGACGTTCGCGGGATCGCCCTCGATGCCGATGTCGACGCCGCGGTTGCGGCCGAGCTCGTTGGGGTCGATGTCGATCGAGATGACCTTCGCGGCGGGGTTGATGCTGCGGCCGTAGCGCAGGCGGAAGTCGATCATCGTGCCGGCGAAGAGGATGACATCGCACTCGCCGAACGCGGTGCGGCGAGTGCGGCTGCGGAACTGCGGATGCTCCTGGTTGACGGTGCCGCGGCCCATGTCGTTGAGGTAGATCGGCGCCTGGATCTTCTCGGCGAGCTCCTGCAGCGCGGCGCCGGCATCGGCCCAGTAGACGCCGGTGCCGCCCATGACGACCGGGCGCTCGGCGCTCGCGAGGAGCTTCGCGGCCTCGGCGGTGAGCTTCGGATCGCCGGCGGTGCGGCCTTCGGTGCGGTAGCCGGCGGGGAGCTCGAGCTCGGACTCTTCGATGCGGCCGAAGAGGATGTCGGACGGAATCTCGAGAAACACCGGGCCGAAGCGGCCGGTGAGGGCGACGCGGAACGCCTGTGCCAGGTAATCGGGGATGCGCTTCGTGAAGGGGACCGTTGCGGACCACTTCGTGATGGGGCGCATCATCTCGACGGTGCCGGGGATCTCCTGGAGGGCGCCCATGAGCGAGGTGTTGAGGGGCGCGGCGCCGCCGATGACGAGCATGGGGCTGGCGTTCTGGTAGGCGGTCGCGACGGCGGTGACGGTGTCGGTGACGCCGGGACCGGCGGTGACGAGCGCGACGCCGCACTTGCGGGTGAGGCGGCTGTAGCCCTCGGCGGCGTGGCCGGCGACCTGCTCGTGGCGGGTGTCGATGACGCGGATGCCTTCATCGATGCAGCCGTCGTAGATGTTCTGAATGTGGCCGCCGGAGAGGGTGAAGACGTTATCGATGCCTTCGCGCTTGAGCATGCGTGCGACGAGATCGCCGCCATCGATCTGGGCCATGAGGTGCTCCCTTTCGCTGGATTGCGGGGGCAGTTTACGGGGGCCGACCTTCGGGCGATAGCAGACAGCAGAGGGCAGAGGGCGACGGCGGTATAGGGGGCGATGTTGGATGTTGGATGTTAGATGTTGGAGGGTCGCCGACGCTGTGTCGGGACTGAAAGCGGGATATGGACGGGAGCCTCGACACTCGCGAGGCTCCCGTTCTGGTTCGGCGCTCGTTGTGTGCGCTCGCGGGGCGGTCCGCTCCGCGACCGGGTGGCGGCCGTCGATGGTGGGCTGCCGCCAGCTCCGCCGCTTCGCGGTGGCCCTTCGCGAGTTGCAAGTCTGAGCGCCGGGTCGGTGGCGGTTTCCACACCGCGTCCCTGTTGCTCGTTCCGCCTCCGTCCAAAGACAACGTACTCCCGCCCGAGAAGCTGGTTCATCGTGCCGATCGGCCTGTTTTGCACCGGCGGTACGCGGCTCTGTAACGCTCCTGCGCGCTCTCTTTGAGCGACGAAGTATGGCTACAGGCGTGGCCGGAACGGGATGATCAAAGGAGGATCTGCGCGCGAGAGAGGACTTATGACAGGAGAACGACGAAGCGACGGAGAGAAGCGCGAAGTGGTGATGATCACGGGCGCCTCGGCGGGTGTCGGGCGGGCGACCGCGCGGGCGTTCGCGGAGCGCGGGGCGCGCATCGGGCTGCTGGCGCGCGGCCGCGACGGGCTGGAGGGGGCGCGGGCGGAGGTCGAGCGCGCGGGCGGCGACGCGATCGTGTTCCCGGTCGATGTCGCCGACGCGGACGCGGTGGACCGCGCGGCGCAGCGGCTGGAGGACACGTTCGGCCCGATCGACATCTGGGTGAACGACGCGATGGCGTCGGTGTTCTCGCCGGTGAAGGAGATGACGGCCGAGGAGTTCCGGCGCGTCACGGAGGTGACGTACCTGGGCTTCGTGCACGGAACGCTGGCGGCGCTGCACCGCATGCTGCCGCGCGACCACGGCACGATCGTGCAGGTGGGCTCCGCGCTGGCGTACCGGGGCATCCCGCTGCAGGCGGCGTACTGTGCATCGAAACACGCGATCCAGGGGTTCACGGAGTCGCTGCGGACGGAGCTGTTCCACGACGGGAGCAACGTCTGGGTGACGATGGTGCAGATGCCGGCGCTGAACACGCCGCAGTTCGGGTGGGTGAAGAGCCGGCTGCCGCACAAGGCGCAGCCGGTGCCTCCGATCTACCAGCCGGAGATCGCCGCGCAGGCGATCGTCTGGGCGGCGCACCACCGGCGGCGCGAGATCAACGTCGGCATCCCGACGATCCTGTCGGTGGTGGCGAACAAGTTCATCCCGGGCGTGCTGGACCACTACCTCGCTCGTACGGGCTACAAGTCGCAGCAGACGCACGAGCCCGAAGACCCGGGGCGGCCGTACAATCTGTGGGAGCCCGTCGACGGCGACCAGGGCGACCACGGCGCGCACGGCACGTTCGACGACCGCGCGCGTGACTCGGCCCCGGCGCTGTGGGCCGTGACACATCCGGGCGCGATCGCGGCAGGCGCTGCCGGGATCGCGGGTGCGGCCGGGGCGGCGGTGGTGCTCGGCAGGCGGGCCCGAAGCGGGCGGGGAGGACACGACTGACGCAACGACCGCACAGGAACCGATGCGCGAGCCGGTGACGGAAGGTCCGCCGGAGCGGCGCTATCCACCCATCTCCGACTACGCGCTGATCGGCGACTCGCGCATCTGCGCCCTCGTGTCGCGGGCGGGCAGCATCGACTGGCTGTGCATGCCGGATTTCGACGCCAACTCGGTCTTCGGCCGGCTGCTCGACTGGGATCACGCGGGGTACTGGCAGATCGCGCCGCTCGGGCCGTACGAGGTGCACCGCCGGTACACCGACGACACGAACATCCTCGAAACGACGTTCGTGACAAGCGAGGGCGAGGTGGCGCTGATCGACCTCATGCCGGCGCTGCGTGAGGACGAGAAGCGGGCATCGCTGCACCCGCTGCGGGCGGTGCTGCGCATCGTCGAGGGGCGGCGGGGGAGCGTGCGCATGCGGTGCACGTTCGAGCCGCGGCTGGATTACGGCCGCGTGTCGCCACGGCTGCGGCAGCGCGGCGGGCCGTACGACGTGACGGCGGAGCGCGGGATCGACGTCGCGCACCTGCGCAGCGACGTGCCGCTGCTGATCGACGGCGATACGGTGCGCGCGGAGTTCGACGCAGACGCGGGCGAGCGCTCGCGGTTCTCGCTCGCCTACTCGCACGGCGAGCCGGCGGTGATCCTTTCGGACACGTACGTCGACTGGGTGTGCGAGCGATCGATCGAGTTCTGGCGCGAGTGGTCGTCGCGCTGCTCGTACCAGGGCGAGCACCGGGCGGAGGTGATGCGGAGCGCGCTTGTGCTGAAGCTGCTCGCGTACGCTCCTTCGGGGGCGATCATCGCGGCGGCCACGACATCGCTGCCGGAGGAGATCGGCGGCGAGCGCAACTATGACTACCGCTACTGCTGGCTGCGCGACGCGTCGTTTACGGTGCGCGTGATGCTGCGGCTGGGGCTCGTGGCGGAGGCGCGCGGATTCAACGCCTGGCTGATGCATGCCACGCACCTGACGGCGCCGCGGCTGAACCCGCTGTACACGCTACTCGGCAACCCGTCTGTCCCGGAACGCGACCTGTCGCATCTGGAGGGCTACCGCGGGTCGAAACCGGTGCGCATCGGCAACAAGGCGTCGCAGCAGCACCAGTTCGACGTGTACGGGGAGCTGCTGAACGCGACGGCCTCGTATGCGACGGAAGCGGGCAAGCCGCTGAGCCGCGACGAGGGGGCGTTCCTCGCCGGGCTCGCGAACTTCGTCGCGGATCACTGGCGAGAGCCGGACAACGGCATCTGGGAGCAGCGCCTGGAGCCGAAGCATTACACGCACTCGAAGGCGATGTCGTGGCTCGCGCTGGCGAGCGCCGCCGGGCTGGCGGACGCAGGCCGGCTGCGCGGCGACGCGGAGCGCTGGTGGCAGGAGGCGGACAGCGTCCGCGCGGCGGTGCTGGAGCAGGGCTACAACGAGAAGATTGGCGCCTTCACGCAGACGTTCGGCGCGCAGACGCTCGATGCGTCGGTGCTGACGCTGCCGCTCGTGGGCTTCATTGCGGGCGACGACCCGCGGATGGTGTCGACGATCGACGTGCTGCGGTCGAAGCTGGCGCAGGACGGCTTCCTGATGCGCTACAACGCCGAGGACGGCATGGCGGGCGGGGAAGGCGCGTTCGTCATCTGCAACTTCTGGCTGGCGGCGGCGCTCGCCATGGCGCACCGCCTCGACGAAGCGCGCGAGGTGTTCGATGCGACGCTGGTCGCGCAGAACGACGTCGGGCTGATGTCGGAGGAATACGACCCGCAGACCGGCGAGCACCTGGGCAACTTCCCGCAGGCGTTCAGCCACATCGGCCTGATCACGGCCGCGCTGGCGATCGACAGCGAGGCGACGCCGGGGCGGCTACCGGTTTGAGCGCGGCGGTCGGTAGAAGGCGCCGAGGATGGCGCCGTAGGCGAGGTGCGCGGCGAGGGTGACGGCGGGCGTCGTCCTGCCGTAGTTCAGGGCGATGAACCCCGGCGGCTCGAGGTCGGTCGTCGGCTGGGGGCCGGTGAAGTCGGATGCCATGCGACGGTGTGCGCCGGGCAGCAGCGGCAGAACGGCGATCAGGACGAACATGCCGTGCACGAGGCCGACGAGCGCGCCGCGGAGGGCGCCGGCGCGCCCCCAGGTGTGAAACGCGACGATGTAGACGCCGCCGAAGACCCAGCCGTTGATGAAGTGCACAAGCGTGCCGTAGACCTTCGCACGGTCGCGGTCGGGCGTGAGCACGGTGCCGAGCATCAGCGGGAGATCGATGCGGGTGAAGCCGAACTCCTGTGCGGAGCGCAGGATGGCGGTGAGGAAGACGGTGGCGACGAAGCTCCCGAGGCCGTGCTCGCGGACGCGCCGGCCGAGGCCTTCCTTCGGTTCTGCCATACCATCATCATACGCGCGCGACGGCGCAGACGCGCGTACTACAGTCCGTCCTCCCGCATGCGGCGGAGGATCGCGGCCGCGAGGTCGTCAGGGGCGTCCTCCTGCACGAAGTGCCCGGCGCCGGTGATGCGCTCGTGCGTGGCGCCGGGGATGGCGGCGGCCCACTTCTGCGCGGAGTCGTAGGTGAAGATGCCGTCTTCATCGCCAAAGATCAGGTGCGCGGGCTTGTCCCAGCGGGAGAGGGCGTCGTAGCAGCGCTGCTGGTCGGCGGCGTTGCCTTCCACGGGATTGCCAAACGGGAGCAGCCACGGACAGCGGCGCGCGCCGGCCTTCGAGGCGTAGTCGGGGAACGGCGCGTCGTAGGCGGCGCGGACGGCATCGAGGTCGTGGCCGGGGCGGCGCAGCGCGAGCGTGACGATCTGGCCGGTGGGCATGTTGCCGCCGAGCGCGTTGGGGTCGAGCGCGGCGGCGCGCCAGCGGTGGATCATCTCCGTGTACTCGTAGCCTTCGTGGTGCAGCCAGGTGTTGAGGATCATCAGCGCGCCGAAACGCTCCGGGTGATCGACGGCCTGGCGGAGGCCGATGGGGCCGCCCCAGTCCTGGCAGACGAGCACGGTGCCGCGCAGGTCGAGGTGCTCGATGAGCGCGGCGAGCATCTCTTCGTGCCGCTCGATGACGTACCAGCTCTCGTCCGTGACCTTGTCGCTCTTGCCGAACCCGATCATGTCGGGCGCGACGCATCGATAGCCCGCGGCGGTGAGCTGTGCGATGACGCCGCGATACAGGTACGACCACGTCGGCTCGCCGTGCGTCATCAGGACGGGGCGCGCGCCGACGGGACCATCATCGACGTAGTGGACACGAAGGCCGTCCCAGTCGAAGTAGTGCGGCGCAAAGTCGTAGCCCTTCAGACCGGCGAACCGTTCATCGGGCGTGCGCACATGCTCTGGTGTCGGCATCGAACTTCCTCCTACACGACGGCCGCGCGGGCGAGCGTCGTAAACGTGCAGGTGTAGATGTCGCGCGACCAGCCGGGAGACTGGAACGCGACCGCCTGCACCGGGCTGCCGGTCGCCCCGCGCGCGAGGACCTCGCCCGACTCGACGTCGAGCACGACGACGTGCTCGGCGCCGTCCCTGTAGTCGTTGATAACGATTTCGCCGCTCTCGGGGAAGAGCAGGAAGTGGTTGCTCGCGCCCATCTCGTGCTCCCACAATGGCTCGAAGCCATCGCCGTAACGGAAGCCGCCGACGCGGTCGTTGCCGCTGTCGTATGCGACCACGATGTTGCGCGCGGCATCGACGAGCGGCGGATTGACGATGGTGCCGTGCGCGAGGCCGAACGGCGCGAACATCTGGCCGCGCGTGGCGTCATCGAGCGGGACGCGCACGAGGTGCATCGGGCCGGAGGCGACGCCCATGCCGCGGAAGCTGCCCTGGTAGTTGTTCTGTCCGTTGTCCATGAACCATGCCGAGCCACCGGCGATCACCGGATCCCAGCCGTACGACTGCTCGCCGTCCGGCAGCATGCGGTAGTGGTACCGCCAGGAGTCGTCGCGCGTGAGCGTGCCGCGCTCGTATCGGTACCGGAAGATCGTGTGGTCGCCGACGACGTAGACGTACTCGCCGTGGGGCGTGATGTCCTTCGAGATACGCGCGATGGAGGCTTCGGGGATCGCGACCTCCGGGCATACGGGCTGGAGGCGCTCGGGTTCGAGCAACGAGAAGTGCGAGCGCGCGGAGCCGTCGCGGATGAAGTCCTTCATCACGAGGTTGCCATCCGAGAGCGCGAGCAGGCTGTTGTACGGATGGTCGCGCGGCAGCTCGCGGCTCGCGACCAGCGTGCAGCCGGGGTCGAGGCGGTGACAGTAGCGGCCGTACGTTATGTAGAGATCACCGTTCTCGTGGACGAGGATGCCGCCCGGCCAGAAGGGGCCGCCGGGGAGGTCGGGCGAGCGCGCGAGCGTCTCGAGGGTCACGGGATCGATGCGCTCGACCCACGACGTCGTGCCTGGCGACGCCGGCGGCGAGTTGCCCTGCACGTACACCTCGCCGGGCGCGCGGAGCACGATCATGCTCGCGAACATCGCCTGCCGCGACGTGACCTCGAGCCGGCCGCCGGGCCGAAGCCCGAGCGCGGCGCCGCGCGCGATCGCCTGGCGGCGCGGACCGCCGTCCTCGGCGGGGAACGGGCTGTCGTAGTAGCCAGGGATGCGGCCGGCGCTGTCGGATCTCGTCATGCGGTCGTCCTTCGTGCGGTGACTTCTCATGAAAGGCGCAGCTAAAGCTACGCCGCTACTTTTGAGTACCCTCCGGCCCTTGCCCAGACCGAAACTGAGATGACACTGGGAGTGCCAGCAGAAGTTTGACACGGTTCCGGCGGCTGGGGAATGATGGCGCCATGGCGGGAACCACTTCGTCGCGGCGGACGCGGCCGGCGCGGGCCGACGCGGACGCATTCATCGACGGACGGCGGGCGTCGCGCGACCGGAACCTGAACGCGGTCGTCGATGCGCTGCTCGACTTGTTTCACGAGGGCAATCTTCGCCCGGGCGCGGACGAGATCGCCGCACGCTCGGGCGTCTCGCGGCGATCGGTGTTCCGCTACTTCGACGCACTCGACGAGCTGGACCGGATCGCGATCGCGCGGCAGCAGGCGCGCGTGGCGCATCTCATCGAGATCGCGCCGGGCGGGGAGGGCACGATCGCGGAGCGCATCGACCGGCTGGTGGAGCAACGGATGCGGTTGTTCGCGGCGATCGCGCCGGTGGCGCGCGTATCACGCCTGCGGGCGCCGTTTCATCCGGTGGTCGCGCGCGAACTCGAGCAGGGCCGCGCGTTCCTGCGGCGACAGGCCGAGCGCCAGTTCGAGCGGGAGCTGTCCTCACTCGGAAGCGGAGAGCGCGCTGCGACGGCGGCGGCGCTCGACGTGCTGACGTCGTTCGAGTCGTACGAGCTGCTGGTCGGGGCGCGGCGGATGAGCGCGCGCCAGGCGGGTGAAGCGATGCGGCGGGGGCTGCGGGCGCTGCTGAATTCGCAGAAATAGGCCGGTCTATTGATCGTACGAGCGAAGGGCTGCTAGGTTTGCAGCCTGAACAGCAAGCAAGGAGGACATCATGGCCGTCGATGGCACCTGGAACCTCACTCTCAATACGCCGATGGGCGCGCAGACGCCGACGCTGACGCTGGCCGCGAACGGCGACGCGCTGACGGGCAAGCTGGACGGCCCGCAGGGGGCGGCGGACATCGAGGACGGCAAGGTCGAGGGCAACGACGTGAGCTGGGCGATCACGGTCCCGCAGATGGCGATGACGATCACGTTCAAGGGCACGGTGAGCGGCGACTCGATGAAGGGCAACGCGTCGCTGGGCGCCTTCGGGGATGCGCCGTTCGAGGGGACGCGCGCGTAACCTCACCCCCCGGCCCCCTCTCCAAAAATTGGAGAGGGGGAGTGTCGGATGCACAAGCGTGGCGCATGCGCGGCGCGCGACCTTCGCTGCGTACGCGCGAGCAGGCGCTGCGCGCTGCCTCACCCCCCGGCCCCCTCTCCACCCCGTTGAAGAGGGGGAGTCTCGGATGGACGAACCTGGCGCATACGACGCGCGACCTTCGCTGCGTACGCGCGAGCAGGCGCTGCGCGCCACCTCACCCCCCGGCCCCCTCTCCAAAAATTGGAGAGGGGGAGTCTCGGATCCACGAGCAGGACGCATGCTCGACGCGCGACCTCCGCTGCGTCCGCGCGAGCAGGCGCTGCGCGCCACCTCACCCCCCGGCCCCCTCTCCAAAAATTGGAGAGCAACTGTCTTGAAGATGATGCATCGTGCTCCTTTGGTGGCTGTAGGACGGGAGACGGGTCGGGCCTGGTGCCTGGTCGTGTTCTGTGGGGTACGCTGGCCCGGTAGGACGGGAGACGGGTCGCGGCCTCGGTG
>DASUKS010000154.1:0-5501 GCA_036278595.1 Dehalococcoidia bacterium | reverse complement strand
GGCTCACGGCTCGTACGAGCCGGGCCTCCAGGCGCGGGTCGCGACGCCGATCGTGTTCCACGCGTTGATGGCGACGATCAGCGCGAGCAGCGCGGCGACCTCGTCCGGCTCGAACTGCGCGGCGACGGCCTCGTAGTCCTCGGACGGCACGTGGTCGCGGGCGAGCAGCGTCACCGACTCGGTGAACGCGAGCGCCGCCCGCTCGCGCGGCGTGAAGAACGGCGTCTCACGCCACGCCGGGAGCGCGTAGAGGCGCTGCTCGCTCTCGCCGGCGGCGCGGGCGTCCTTGGTGTGCATGTCGATGCAGTACGCGCAGCCGTTGATCTGGGACGCGCGGGTCTTGACGAGCTCGAGCAGCGGATGTTCGAGTCCGGAGTTGCGCACGTACTGCTCGAGCCCGGCCATGACCTGATAGGCGCCCTGGGCCACGTGATAGTCGAGTCGCGGTTTCAAAGTGCTCATACGCCACTTGTATCGCATGGCGCGGCCGAACGCGACTTGCTGGCGCGCCGAGCGGTCTTCTATAATGGGAGTTTCGCCTCTGTTGGGAGGTCGTTCAACGGTAGGACACGTGGCTCTGGACCACGTTATCGGGGTTCGAATCCCTGCCTCCCAGCCACCGCGCGCCCTTCGGGCGAGCTTCGTCCGGGTCAGCGCGCAACGCGCGCTGACGCACCACGAAGCGAGCACATAGCCACGCGGAGGCTGTCCCGCCGAAGCCGGGAGCGCCGAAGGCGGACGATCCCGTTGCAGGTTCTGCAGCCCTCTTCATTACCCTGGTTCGCAAACGTTGCGCACTCCCACTGGCGGTCTCGGGGACGACGCCGATGACGTCCTTGTGCACTCTTGCGATCGAAGGGAAGGTGGAGCATGTCCACGTTGTGCAGCGCCGTCGCACGGACCTGCCGGTGGTGAACCGCACGGCACTCAGCGGCCTGTTCTCCCTCGCGACGGAAGGCTGGAGGCCCATGCGGCTGCCGCCGCCTCCTCCGTCAGGCAACCCGCCGGCCGCGGGCTTCGATGACCTCCCCACGATCTTCGCCGTACTGGGCAAACTCGGCCTCGACCTGAAACAGCAAGAAGCCACCGTGCCGTTCTATGCGGTGGAGCACATCGAGCGCCCGGCAGGCGAATGAGGATGACGCACGATCGGGCGCGTCGGCACGGTCGCGAATGTCGAAAAGTGTTGAGATGCCCCGCTTGACGCGAACGGCCAGACCATGTCAGTGTCGACATGTCGATCTCAGACATGTCTAAGCCCACACAGGAAATTCCGCGCGGAATGCTGGATCTGTTGATCCTCCGCACACTGGAGACGATGGGCGCGCTTCACGGCTACGGCATCGCTCGCCGGATCGAGCAGGTCGCGGGGGGAGACAGGCGCCTGAGCCAAGGATCGATCTATCCCGCCCTCGTGCGCCTTCAGCAGCAAGGCTGGGTTCGGACGAGATGGGGGACGTCCGAGACCAACCGCCAAGTGAAGTTCTACGAGCTCACGAAAGCCGGCACGAAGCAGCTGCACATCGAGATCGCCGGGTGGCAGGAATCGACCGCGCTCGTGGCTCGCTTCCTGGAGGCCAAACCGTGAGGCGCGCGTGGCGGCGCCTCGTGGCGGTGGTTCATCGCGATCGCATCGATCGCGAGCTCGACGAGGACGTGCGGGCCCATCTCGAGCTCGCGGAGCGGGACGCCCGGTCTGCCGGGTTGTCGCCCGACGAAGCTCGACGTGCCGCGCTACAGTGCTTCGGTCCCATCCAGGCCATGAAGGAAGCGCACCGCGACGAGCGGGGGCTGCCCGGGCTCGAGCATCTCGTCCGCGATGTCCGCTACGGTCTGCGCGCGATGGGCCGCAGCCCGCGTTTCGCCGCGGTCGCCGTGTGCACGCTTGCGCTCGGCATCGGCGCCAACACCGCTATCTTCAGCGTCGTCGATGCGGTGCTCCTCCGCCCGCTCCCGTACCGCGACGCCGATCGGCTGGTGACGATCGCCTCGAACACCGGCCCAGGCATGCGCCGCGAGGCGTTCACGGCTGTCTCCTATCCGGACTATCAGGACATCAGCAGGCTCACCGACGCCGTCGCGGGCGCCGCCGCGTATTCGAACGACCGCTATAACCTGATCGACGCCGGCGAGCCGCGTGAAGTGCAGGTGACGCGCGCGACGCCGAACTTGCTCTCGGTACTCGGCATCTCGCCCGTCGTCGGGCGGGGTTTCACGGCGGGCGAGGCGCACGCGCCAGTCGCGATCGTCTCGCACGCGCTCTGGCTTTCGGACTTTGGCGGCGACATGCGCGCGCTTGGCCGTCCGATCTTCCTCGATGGGAAGCCCTTCACGATTATCGGCGTGATGCCTGGGAACGTTCCGTTTCCTGACGCCAGCACGGAGGCCTGGATTCCGATCTGGTGGGGGATCGCGGACGCTCCGGCCATGGCCGAGATGCGCCTCTACCGCGCCTTCTCCATGGTGGCCCGCCTCGCTCCCGGCGCGTCCCTCGGTAAGCTTCGTGACGATCTCGATCTGCTCGGCAAGCACATCACCGCCTCTGGGGAGGCGACTTCGAAGTTCGGCACTGGCGAGAGGTTCGCCGCGACCGCTTTGCGCGATCAGGTCGCGGGTGACGCGCGGCAGCCGCTCCTGATTCTGTTCGGCGCGGTCGCGCTGGTGCTGCTCATTGCGTGTGTCAACGCGGCGAACTTGCTCGTCGCGCGCGCAAATGGTCGCCAGAAGGAATTCGCGGTGCGCCGCGCCATCGGCGCGGGGCGCTGGGCGCTGGTGCGGCAACTGCTCGTCGAAAGCGTACTCCTCGCGCTGGCCGCCGGCATCGTCGGTCTTCTGCTCGCCGCTGCCGGACTCGATGTGCTCGCGGCGCAGCTGCCGCATGGGTACGTCGCCGGCATCGACGGGCGCGTGCTCGGTTTCACGGTCGTCCTCGCGACGGCGACGGGACTTGGCTTCGGCATCGTGCCGGCGCTCCGCGCATCGGCGCCCGCGCTCGATCAATCGATTCGCGACGGCGCGGGTGCGACTGTCGGCCGGTCCCATCGTCGGGCCCGCAACCTGCTCATCGTGAGTGAAATCGCGCTTGCGCTGGTGCTGCTGGTCGGATCCGCCCTCCTGGTCCGCAGCTTCATCGCGGTGACGACAATCAACCCCGGGTTCAATCCGCAAGGGCTCCTGACCGCCCGCATTCGTCTCACGCCCGAGCGCTACCCCACCGTGAGTCAGAAGCGCGCCTTCTTCGCCGAACTCGTGCAGCGGCTCCGAACGCAGCCCGGCGTGAGCGCCATCACCTTCAGTGACGGAGCACCGCTCTCGGGAAGGCGCCGCATGGTGGGAACCAATCCGCAGAGGATACGGCCCGAGGATCCGGACCAGTTCCTGGCGGTCGAGGCCATCGCCGTCGGGCCCGACTATTTTTCCACGATGCGGATCCCTATCCTGCAAGGGCGCGGGATCGCCGCCGATGACGAACGCGAGGGCGCGCCGCCGGTCTGCGTCGTGAGCAAGTCGCTCGCCGACCGGCTCTGGCCCGGCCGGAATCCGATCGGCCAGCCCGGCATGGGACGGCGAGACGACGTCAAGGTCGTGGGCGTCGTGAGCGACGTCCGTAGCGAATCGCTCGAACGCGCGGGCGGCCTCGCCGTGTATTCCCCGACCACGGACGACGACAGGGCGTACGACGAGATGTGGCTCGTGCTGCGCTCGGCGCATCCGCTGCGCGTCGCGCCCGCGCTCCAGGCGGCCGTTCGTAGCCTGGACGCGACCCAGCCGATCGCCGAGATTGCGACCTACGATCAGATCATCCAACAGCAGTACGCCAGGCTCAGACTAATCACGGCGCTGATCACGCTGTTCGCGGCGCTCGCGCTCGTTCTTGCCGTGATCGGGATTGCCGGGGTCACCGCCTATGCCGTCTCGCAACGCACACGGGAGCTCGGGATCCGCATCGCACTGGGCGCCCGCACGATCGATGTGCTCAGGCTGCTGCTGAGTGAGACGGTCCTGCTCGTCGTCATCGGGCTCGGAATCGGATCGGCCGCCGCGTTCGGATCGACGCGGGTGCTGCGGTCACTCCTCTACGGCGTCACGAGCACTGATCCGACCACGTTCGGCGCAGCGGCTCTCGCGCTCGGACTGGTCGCGCTCGTCGCGACCTACGTGCCAGCGCGCCGGGCCGGCAGAGTGGATCCGGTGGTCGCGCTGCGGAACGTATGACAGTCATCAGCGGCCTGGACTGGCACAACCACGGCCTCAGGCGCTCGAGCCACGGGATTTCGAACGGTTCGTCGAGAATGGTGACAACCGTCTGGTGAATCAGCGCGCACGCCGGTAGTGCATCACCACCGCGCCGTTGCGGAGCGGCCGGGCCGACACCAGCTCGAGCTGCCGGGTGGCGGGCAGGCCCGTCTGGTACAGGGTCGGGCCGTGGCCGGCGATTCTGGGGTGGACGAGGAACTTGTACTCGTCGATCAGATCCAGCCGGTCGAGCGCGGTGGCCAGCTTGCCGCTGCCGAGCAGCACGCCGCCTGGCGTCGCATCCTTCAGCTTCTGCACGCCCGTGCGCAGATCGCCGGCCACGTGGTGGCTGTTGTTCCAGGCGAAGTCCTTGCGAGTCGACGACACCACGTACTTGGGCTTGGCCTCCAGCTTGACCGCCCACTCGCGCATGGCCGGCGGCGCCTCCTCGTCGCCGCGGGCGACGGCCGGCCAGTAGCTCTCCATCATCTCGTAGGTGACGCGCCCCCACAGCATCGCCTCGCTCCCCTCCATGAGGCGGGTGAAGAAGGCGTGCGTCTCGTCGTCGGCGATCCCCTCGCGGTGGTCGACGCAGCCGTCCAGGGTGACGTTGATGCTGAAGGTGAGGAGGCCCATGGCCGCGAGTCTATCCCTTCTCGTTCCATCGTCACGAGTTCCGGCTGCTCGACGCGGCGGAACGGCAGGTCGATGACCCGAAGAGGCGCATTCGAGAGCAGGCCAGAGTGGCTCCAGAATAGCCGGCTGAGCGATGGAACGGTCGAGCGTGGCGAGGACGCTCTCACCCGCGCGGAGATGCGGGGAACCCGTCCCGCCGCATCATTCCCGCCGGCGGCGATCGAACAGGAACAACGGATACGGTTCCACTGTCTCCGGCGCTTCGCTTCGCCGTAATTCGCTTTCCGCGGCTCCGACGGCCTTGCGGATCCGTTCCCTCGCATCCGCGGCTGAAACGCGAGCATTCGGCGCCCGGTTCCGCCAGTCATGCTCCCGCAGCGTCCATACAGACTCTGGATCGCGCCGAATGCCCTCCGGCGAGGAGTCCTCGAGCGTCGACTCGAACCGCGCACCGAGCCTTTGCATGGCGGCCTGTGCGCGCCGGTTGCGCACAGCGATGCGCGCGTCCAGACGCGTGACGTGCAGGGTCGTGAACACGAACTCCACCAGTACGTTGGCCGCGTCGAAAAACACGCCCGTGGACCAGAACTGAGCGCTCAGGACGAATCCCCATTCGGCGGCTGATAACG
>DASUKS010000153.1:0-9491 GCA_036278595.1 Dehalococcoidia bacterium | reverse complement strand
TCGTAGCGGAAGATGGTCTCGACGATCGCGTGCAGGTTGCGATTGAGGATCGCGATGACGCGCTCCGGGTCGAAGCGCTCGGAGAGGCCGGTGAAGCCGGAGAGGTCGGCGAAGAGCACGATCGCGAAGACCTCATCGCCGCCGAACGTGCCGTTGCGGCTGGCATCGAGCACGCGGTCGACGACGCGGTGGCAGACGTACTTCGAGAGCAGCTCGCGGTCACCGGCGACGGCGCCCGGGAGGCCGCCGGCGATCGGGCCCTCGGTCGGCTCGGCGTAGGCGTCGCCGACGGCGAAGATCGGCCGTTTCGGGAGCGCGTAGTCGCCAAGGAAGACGACGCGCTGGGGGTTGGCCATCGGCCCGAGGTCCTGGCCGTCGAGGACGGCGGCCGACCGCTCGATGAGGAAGACCTTGCGCGGGTTGATCCAGAAGCGCTGGCCGTTCGGCATCTGCCCGACGAGGTTCATCGCGCCGAGGTCGAGGACGCGGGTCGCAAGCTCGCCCATGACGCTCGGCAGGACGGGCCAGCGCCAGGCACCCTCGGGGAGCCGGCGGCTCGCGGCGTTGAGCATGCGCGTGCGCCACGAAGAGCGGATGCCGACGTGCCAGTCGAGGTCGATCATGTGACGCCGGTGCGCGCGGATCCGCAGGTCGTGCGGCGTCTCCCATTCGAGGTCGATCACAGCGGGCTCGGCGCTGGCGACGGCCGAGCCGAAGTAGCGGGGGCAGGCGGCGTCCGGCGTGTCGCTCGCGATGTACATGCGCCACGTGAGGTCGGGCGCCTGGTGCCACAGGCTCGTGAAGCCGCCGAGCCCGGCCGAGGGGAAGCAGCGGAGCGCGAAGAGGTCGCCGCTCGCGAACTGCACGCTCCAGACGCCGTACCCGAGCATCCATTCGAGGTCGGCGCCGGTCTTCGGGCGGCCCGAGCCGAGGCCGAGGAAGGCGGGCAGTTCGGGGCTGGTCGTCGCGTCGGCCTGCATGCGGCAATTCTAGCCGAGCGAGCCGCACCCGGCGCGTCGGCCCGCCGCTACCGGCGCTCTGTTAGGATGGGTTCGAGGTGGAATATGCCTGCTCTTCGGAACCTGGAGCCCGTGTTCGCGCGCGTGCAGAAGCCGGCGCGCTACACCGGCGGTGAGTGGAACTCCGTCACGAAGGACTGGGACGCGTGCGATGTGCGCGTCGCCCTCGCCTACCCCGACCTGTACGACATCGGCATGTCGAACATGGGGCTGGGCATCCTGTACGACATCGTCAACCGGCGCGAGGGGATGCTCGCCGAGCGCGTCTTCGCGCCGTGGTCCGACCTCGAGGCGATCATGCGGGCGGAGTCGATTCCGCTCTGGTCGCTCGAGACGCGGCACCCGCTCCGGGAGTTCGATGTCATCGGCTTCTCGCTGAGCTACGAGGGGACGTACACGAACATCCTCAACATGCTCGACCTGGCGGGGCTGCCGGTGCTCGCCGGGGAGCGCACGGACGCGCACCCGCTGGTGATCTGCGGCGGCTCGGGCGCGCTGAACCCCGACGCGCTCGCGCAGTTCATCGACCTGTTCGTGCTTGGTGACGGCGAGGAGACGATCGCGGAGATCGTGGACTTCGTGCGCGAGTGGAAGCGCCAGGGCCGCGGTACGCGCGACGAGATGCTCTACCGGCTGTCGCGCACGTGGGGCGTCTACGTGCCGCGCTTCTACGAGCCGAGGTACAACGACGACGGCACGCTGAGTGCCATCGAGCCGGTGCGCGAGGGCGCGCCGCCGCGCGTGGTCAAGCGGTTCGTGCAGGAGCTCCCGCCGGCGCTGACGAAGCCGATCGTGCCGTACGTGCAGACGGTGCACGACCGCATGGCGATCGAGATCCAGCGCGGCTGCACGCAGGGCTGCCGCTTCTGCCAGGCCGGGATGATCTACCGCCCGCGCCTCGAACGCTCGCCGGAGGAGGTGCTGGCGGCCGCGCAGGAGCTGCAGGCGAACACGGGCTACGACGAGCTGTCGCTCGTGTCGCTGAGCACGACGGACCACTCCCGCATCGTGCCGATGGTGGACCTGCTGCGCGACCACTTCGGCGATCAGCTGACGGTGTCGCTGCCGTCGATGCGCGTCGACAGCTTCTCGGTGCGCGTTGCGGAGGCCGTGGCGACGCGCGGCAAGCACGGCATCACCTTCGCGCCGGAAGCGGGCACCGAGCGCCTGCGGATGACCATCAACAAGATCGTCTCCGACGAGGACCTCTACACGGCGGCGGACAACGCGTTCAGGCAGGGCTGGACGAACGTCAAGATGTACTTCATGGTCGGACAGCCGACCGAGACGCACGAGGACATCGAGGGCATCGTCACGCTGGCGAAGAAGGTGCGTGAGATCGGCCGTTCGTACCACGGCGGGCGGGCGCGCGTGCGCGTCAGCACGTCCAACTTCATACCGAAAGCGCACACGCCGTTGCAGTGGGGCGTGCAGGCGCGGCCGGAGGTGCTGCGCCCGCGGCACATGTACCTGCGCGACGCGCTCAAGAAGATCGGCGTGGCGTTCACGTGGGAGGACCCGGAGCACAGCCTCCTCGAAGCGGTGCTCTCGCGCGGCGACCGCCGGCTGGGACAGGCGATTCACCGCGCATGGCAGGCGGGCGCGCGCTTCGACGCCTGGCACGAGCACTACGACTGGCCGCGATGGCAGACGGCGATGGCCGAAAGCGGCCTCGACCCGGCGTTCTACGCCTACCGCGAGCGGGGTCTGCGCGAGGTCTTCCCGTGGTCGCACATCAACATCGGCGTATCGGAGTCGTACCTGCGGAACGAGTGGATGAAGACGCAGCGCGGCCAGACGACGGTGGATTGCCACAAGCAGCCGTGCAAC
The DNA here is from genome assembly GCA_036278595.1 of Dehalococcoidia bacterium. Taxonomy (GTDB): domain Bacteria; phylum Chloroflexota; class Dehalococcoidia; order DSTF01; family JACRBR01; genus JADMII01. Next base: position 6,642 of record DASUKS010000153.1, on the reverse strand, counting down.
GTGTGCGGCGTCCAGAACATGAACGCGGAAGACTGCCTCAACCGCTTCGACCTGCGCCTCGCCCAGCAGGGCAAGCCCCCCAAGGACCGCACCGGCCTGATTCAGCCGATCGAGTTGTTCACCCTGGGGTGACGGGACGATCCACAGATGGCCACAGATGGACACAGATTTCGGCCTGCGCCTCGCCATTGATCCCAGGATGAACCAGAGCGACGCAGAGCGTGGATCGCTTCATCCTGAAGCGAAGGATCTCTCCGTCCGCAACCACCGAACCGTAGCAGGCTCCGGAAGAAGTAGCGGCGTAGCTTTAGCTGCGCCCGCTGGATGTGGGCGATCGCGTTCCGAGCCATGCGCCTTTCGATGCGTAGTGCGTCGCACGGGGTTCGCTTCGGTGGGCATAAACGGTAGCCCGCGCGCAGCCGCGAGCCACCTTCTATTCGCGGTCGTCCATCTTCCTCGCGAACGCCGTCTCGGGAATCGCCTCCCTCACACGTCCCGCTGCCGCAGCAGCACCGACGCGATCGCGAACGAAGCTACGATCCACAACACCAGCGTGATCGCCGCCGCGGGCGCTGACAGGTGCGCGGAGAGGTTCGTCTCCGTGTCGAGAAGCGCGCTTCTCGCGTTCGAGGGGAAGTAGGTGATGATGTGGTCCTGCCACCACATCGGCAGCAGATTGCCGACGATGCCCGGCACGAAGATCAGGCCGAGCGTTGTGGTGATCGCCGATGCCGTGCTGCGAAGGATCGCACCGAGTGCCGCGCCGATCAGCGGGAACAGCGGCGCGCTGAGCCAGGCGACGAGTATCGCGCGCTGCACATCGCTGTCGGCGAGGCTCGCCGTGGGCACGCCGGCGTGCGTCGCCAGGATCGCCTGCCCGGCGACGAACGAGCCGAGCACGATCACCAGGCTGATCGCCCACGTGACGGCGGCGATCACCACCAGCTTCGCGAACAGCACCCGCAACCGGTTCGGCGTCACCGTCATCGTCAGGCGGATCATGCCGCTCGTGTATTCGGACGACACGAGTGTGACGCCGGTGACGATGAGGACGATATCGGCGAACGGCACGCCGCCGAGGCTCGTCGTGATTGGGTGCAGGTCGATCTGCTGGCCCGGGCTCAGGTTGTCCCAGCTCGAGGCCACCGCCACGCAGATTAGCGCGCTGATGCCGATGCCGACGATCACAGCGAGCGCGAGCTGGATGTACAGCGCGCGGGCGGAGCTGATCTTCGTCCATTCAGCGCGCACCTGCGATCCCAGGCCCGGGCCTGTGCGTGTGGTCGGCGCGGCCGGTGCGGCGACGGTCATGATGTACCCTCCGAGGATGCCGCTGCCGCGGCGGTGGCGTTGCCGCCCGCCTGGTATTCGACCGAGCCTTGCGTCAGCTCGATGAACGCCTCCTCCAGGTTGGCGCCCTGCGGCGACAGCTCATGGAGCACGATGCGATTCGCCGCCGCGATCTCGCCGACCTGCGCGGCGTCCATCTTCGTCACCGCGAGCACGTCCTTGCCGTCGCGCGCGACCGTCGCGCCCTGCCCTTCGAGTAACCCGCCGAGCGCCTCGGCCGCCGGCGAGACGACGCGGACGTGACTGCTGGTGCTGTGCTGGATGAACTCCTGCACCGCCATATCGGCGATCAGCCGCCCGCGGCCGATGACGACCACATGGTCGGCCGTGTCCTGCATCTCGCTCATCAGGTGGCTCGAGACGAAGATCGTCCTGCCCTCCGAGGCGAGGCGCTTGAGCAGCCGCCGCACCCAGATGATGCCCTCCGGGTCGAGGCCGTTCACCGGCTCGTCGAACAGAAGCGTGCCCGGGTCGCCGAGCAGCGCGGTGGCGATGCCGAGACGCTGCGACATGCCGAGCGAGAAGCCATCGACCTTACGCGAGGCAACGTCGGCGAGCCCCACCATCTCGAGCACTTCGCCAACGCGCGCGCGGCGTACGCCCGCGGCCTCGGCGATCCACAGCAGGTGGTGGTAGGCGTCACGGCCGCCCTGGATCGCCTTGGCATCGAGCAGCGACCCGACCTCCTGCCAGGGCGCGGGGATGTGCCGGTACGCGCGGCCGTTGATTGTCGCGCTGCCGGACGCGGGCGCGTCGAGGCCGAGGATGAGGCGCATCGTCGTCGATTTGCCGGCGCCGTTCGGGCCGAGGAAGCCCGTCACCATGCCCGGCTGGACGTCGAACGTCAGCTGATCGACCGCGAGCGTGTCGCCGTAGCGCTTCGACAGGTTGCGGACTTCGATCATCGGCGCCCCACTACGTCCATCTGACCACCCGCGCGCGCGTGTGACAAGAGCGTGGTCACCGGCCGACCGCGACGTAGCGCAGCCCGAGCGATGTCACCCGCGCGGGGTCGAGCGCACCGCGTGGGTCGGCGACGGCGCGCAGGCCTTCGAACGCGCGGTAGTCGAGCGCGCGGTAGACGTCGTGCTCCGCCTGGACGACGAGCGCGTCGGCGGGCATCGGGAACGAGGGCGTCGGTTCGAGTCCGCCCGCGCGGATCTCTTCGGGCGTGAAGAGCGGGTCGTGCACGAAGACGCGTGCGCCGTCGCCGCGCAGCGCTCCGGCGAGGCCGAACGCGCTCGAGTGCCGCCACTCCTTCACGTTCGCACGGTACGCGAGGCCAAGCACGATCACGGTCGCGCCATCGAGCGTGCCCAACGCGTCGCGGAGGCGGTCGACCGTGTACGCGGCCATGCCGTCGTTGATCTCGCGCGCGGCGGGGATCAGGCGTGCCACGTCGTCGGCGAGGAAGTAGGGATAGACGGGGATGCAGTGCCCGCCGACGCCCGGGCCGGGCTGGTGGATGTGCGAGTACGGCTGCGTGTTCGATGCCGCGATGGCCTGCAGCGCGTCGACGCCGAGCCGGTCGGCGATGCGCGCGAACTCGTTGGCCAGCGCGATGTTGACGTCGCGGTAGGTGGTCTCGGCGAGCTTCGAGAACTCGGCCGTCTCGGCGTCGCGCAACTCGATGACGGCCGGCGCCGCGAGCATCTGCCGGTAGAACGCGGCGGCGCGCTCCGTGCTCGCCGCATCGATGCCGCCGACGACCTTCGGGTAGATGTGCAGGTCGCGCAACACCGTGCCCGACGACACGCGCTCGGGGCTAAACGCGAGCGCGAAGTCGCGCCCGGGCGTGAGCCCGGAGGCGGCGGCGATGCGCGCGCCGACGCGGTTACGCGTCGTCCCGACCGGCACCGTCGTCTCGACGATGACGAGCGCGTCGCGCCGCACGTGCGGGGCGATGGCGTCCGTAGCGGCGTCGAGCGCGGCGAAGTCGGGGTGGTGCGCTTCGTCCACATCCACGGGCACGATGAGCACGATGACGCCGGCGCGTGCGACCGCGTCGCGTGGATCCGTGGTGGCGCGGAGGACGCCGGTCTCGACGAGCGTCGGCAGTGCTTCGAGCCCGGCTTCGCCGGCGAGCGGGTTATGGCCGGCGTCGATCGTGGCGACGCGTGCCGGATCGATGTCGTAGCCTGTGACCGTGGCGCCGCTCTGCGCGAACTGCACCGCGAGTGGCAGCCCGATCTTCCCGAGCCCGACGATGGCGACGCGCGGCGTGGGCGAAGAAGCCTGCTCGGCGTCGCCGCGGATCGCCTCAGTCATTGGGTGGCGGCGGGCACGGGCAGCGTGACGGCGGCGTGGGTCTCCGCCGCGCGCACCAGCGCTTCGGCGACCGCCATTGCGGCGAGGGCGTCGTCGGGCGAGGCGTCGGGCGGCGTGCCGTCGCGGACCGCGCGCACGAAGGCTTCGAGCTCGACGCGCAGCGGCTCGCGCCGGTCGATCTTTAGCTGCGTGCGCGGGCCTTCGCTGACGCCCTTCAGGTGCCGCGCGGCCCACGCGCCCTGCTGGTCGCGCGCCTCGAAGTCGTTCTCGAAGAACGTCAGCTCGCGCGCCAGGTAGTCGACGACGAACATCCCGCGCTCGCCCAGCACCGAAAGCTCGCGGATCTTCGTCGGCGTCAGCCAGTTGATGTCGAGCACGCCGACGACGCCGTTCGCGAAGCGCACGAGGCCGCTGAGCATGTCCTCGTGCTCGGTGTGCACGCGGCGCTCGGTCTCCGCCTGCACGCGCTGCACCTCGCTGCCCACCACGAAGCGCATGACGTCGATGTCGTGCGGCGCGAGGTCGAGCACGACGCCCACATCGCGCACCCGCTCGGGGAACGGCCCGACGCGCCGGGCGTGCACCTGCAGCACGCGGCCGAGGTCACCCGCCCGCAGCCGCTCCTTCAGCGCGATCACGGCCGGGTTGAACCGCTCGATGTGACCTACCGCCAGCGGCACGCCGGCCGCGCCGGCGGCGTCGCGCAGGCGCTCGCCTTCATCGAGCGTGGCCGCGAGCGGCTTCTCGACCAGCAGCGGCACCCCGCGCTCGATGATCCGCAGCGCGACGTCGAGGTGCGCGCGCGTCGGCACGGCGACGGACACGAGGTCGGGGCGCTCCTCTTCGAGCAGACGCCCGAAGTCGGTGTAACCGCGCACCGTGCGGCCGCGGGTTGCCTGCTCGACGCGCGCGGGGTCGTTATCGGCGACGGCGGTCAGCTCAACGCCGGGGATCTCGGCGTAGACGCGGGCGTGGTTCGCGCCCATGGCGCCGAGGCCGACGACGGCGGCGCGGAGCGTTCGGTCTGCCATCGGGGGCAGTGTAATCGACAGATAGCCATGCCGCGGGAGCGGCACCCTCAGCTGATGAAAATCGGATCACGCGATGTCATCCTGAGCGCCACCGAAGGATCTCTCCGTGGACGAGGAGCCTCACCGTTTGAAGCCATACGTGGGAGGCGGGACGCGGGAGGTGGGAGGCCGGACCGCCGATCGCGGACAGTGGAAAGTGGGAGACAGGAAAGAGTGCCGCATCACGCCTGGACCGCTCTCACCTCGCTCCTCAGCGAAGCGAGAACGGCGGGTAACGGTCCGTCACGAGATAGAACGCGTACGCCTGCACGCGCAGGCTCCATCGGAAGACGCCGACGACGTAGTCGAAGAGACCGCGCGGGTAGGTGCCCGTGAACAGGATCGCAAACCAGGCGACGATGACAGCGAAGAACGCCCCGATGAACAGGAAGATCAGCACGATGTAGTGCGGGATCGCGAGCAGCCACTTGACGATGGGAAGCCATCGGTTCAGGTCACGCGGCACGTCGGGGTAGTCGATGTCGAGGTGCACGACCTGCTCGTCTTCGGTCGAGGGATAGGCATCGGTGAGCAGCGCCGCATAGGCGCCGACCCGGTGCTCGAAGCGCGCCAGCTCGCGCAGGAACGTGAACCACCAGTGCGGGTACTTCTGCCGGAAGATGATCATCAGCGCCGTCGCGAGGAAGAGGGCACCGCCGACGGACGCACCGGCGCCGCCTCCTTCGCCGCCCGCGAATCCACCGATGGAACCCGCACCGCCGCCGGCGAGCGCCGCGATGATGAGGATCGGGATGATCCAGATGATGCGGAAGGCGGTGGTGACGCGGTTGAGCTCGCCCGCCGGGTAGTCGATCTCGAGGCGGGCGGCGTAGGTCTCGTCGGGCGGGAGCGGCGTTGCCATAAGTGACCTCGGCGGTGGAAGGTCCCGGGCGGCGGGGATCGTAGTATTGGCACACTATAACGCCGTCGCTGGGAGAGGAGTGAGAGGAGAGGAGTGAGAGGTGAGAACGGGTGCGGTGAGCCGCTCAGCAGTCGGCGCGCTGGAAATGCTTCTCACGAAGGTAGCGAACCTCGCTACAGCAGAGTCTGAGCTTGAAGGACTGTCGGTATCGGAACACGTAGTTGATGACTTCCTTCCCGGCTCGCTGCACTTCGTGCACCGCAGGTTCGAAGTCACCGTCGGCCGACACCAACGCCGCGATATCGTACTCGTCGCGTACCGCTCCAAGTGCCATGTCAAGCGCCAACATCACATCCACGAGCTTCTCGACGGGCTTTGGTCCGGCATCGTTCAGATATCCCTTCCGGAAGCGAACGAGCGGCTGGGCTTCGATGTGGGCGTAATAGCGTAGCTGTGCGCCGTAGCCAGGTTCGGGGCAGTACTTCTGGAGGGGCGGGGCGTTGTAGTAGTTCACCGAAACGAGATCAGAGTGTTCGCTGAGCATGGCGGCGAACGCAAGAACATCGTAGTGCAGCGGGAAACCGAGCTGTTTCAGCCCGTAGTGGACGTTGCGACCGTCGATGAACACTGCCATCCGCTTACGCATTCGAGCAATATTACCTTGTCATGCGGACAGTGGAATATGCCGTCATAGCTGTTGACGGCGCACTTTCGAGCCGACTAAGATGACGTCATCACCTCACTGTTGCTGAACGCAACGGTGAGTGGCAGGAGTTCTCGGCGCAAGCCGCGGCTCCTGTTCTCTTTTCCGGCTACCGAGTTAGTATATACGTTCTAAGCACATCGGCTGCGCGGGGCTTCGCGTCTCCGACGCGTCCTTCGATGGCCTGGCGGATAGAACGCCCACGGGAGCAACGGCGCATGCACGCAGGGCGCTTTGCCCGCGTGCCCCTCTTGATCCTGCCGCAGCCCGTCGGTAGAATCGTTAGCACTCTGTCTCTGGGAGTGCCAAAGACCCGCAATCCCACGGATTCAACCAGACGAGCTCGGTTTCAACCGAAGGAAGAAGGAAGAGATGGCAAAGCAACTGCT
>DASUKS010000152.1:0-4742 GCA_036278595.1 Dehalococcoidia bacterium | reverse complement strand
GATGTCGGGCACGTCGCGGATGCGTTGGCGATTGACGTCGACGTGCTGGCATGGATCGACCTGACGCTGGCGAAGGTACGGCTGGGCGACGAAATCGGTGCGCCGGAGCTGCCGTACGAAGGCGAGGAGCAGCCGTGGATCGTGCGGGCGCCGGCGCAATTGCACCTGCTGCTGGCGCGACATCCGTTGCTGCGGGGGCCGGTGGTGCCGACGACGGTCACGGTCGGCGGCAACAACCGCGTGCTGCTCATCACCGGACCGAACACCGGCGGCAAGACGGTGGCGCTGAAGACGGCCGGGCTGCTGGCGCTGATGGCGCAGGCGGGCCTGCCGGTGCCGGCGGACGCCGGCACCCGCGTGCCGGTGTTCGACGACGTGTTCGCGGATATCGGCGATGAGCAGAGCATCGAGCAGTCACTGTCGACGTTCAGCAGCCACATGACGAACATCATCCGCATCGTCGGGCGGGCGGACGGGCGAAGCCTGGTGCTGCTCGACGAGCTGGCGGCGGGGACGGACCCGACGGAGGGCTCGGCGCTCGCGCGGGCGATCCTGGCGAAGCTGCTCGACGCAGGCGCGCTCGTGGTCGCGACGGCGCATCACGGCGAGCTAAAGGCCTTCGCGCACTCGACGGAGGGCGTGACCAACGCCTCGGTGGAGTTCAATCTCGAGACGCTGACGCCGACATACCATCTCTCGATCGGGCTGCCGGGGCGGAGCAACGCGCTGGAGATCGCCGGACGGCTAGGCATGCCGCCGGAGATCATCGACGCGGCGCGCGCGTCGATCGCACCGGAGCAGCTGCAGGTCGAGGAGCTGCTGTCGGACATCCGGCGCGAGCGCGAGGCGGCGGCTTCGTCGCGACGAGCCGAGGAGATGGCGCGCGGGGAAGCGGAGGACATCCGCCGGCGGCTCGAGGAGAAACTGGACGCGGCGGATGACGAGCGCGAGCGGCTGCTCGCACGGGCGCGCGACGAGATGGAGCGCGAGGTCGAGCGCATGCGGCAGATGACGCACGAGACCGAGCAGCAGCTCGAGCGGCAGAAGATGGACGCCGCGGCGGCGCGGCTGCGCGAGGCGGAGGAGATCGTCGCGCGGGCGAAGGAGCGCGTGGCGACACCGAGGCCGCGGCGACGTCGCGAGCCGCACGCGCCGCGCGTGCCGGCGGGGCCGCCACCGGCATCGATCCAGCCGGGGGATCACGTGTGGCTGCGGGGCATGGAGCGCTTCGGCGAGGCGGTCGCGGAGCCGGACGCACGGGGCGAGGTCGAACTACGGATGGGCCCGCTCCGGACGCGCGTGAAGCTCTCGCAGGTGGAGCGCGTGCAGCGGCCGGCGCCATCGCAGGCGACGGGCAGCGTGAGCATGGACATCGCGCCGCCGCGCGACGTGAGCGCAGAGATCGACCTCCGGGGGCAGACGATCGACGACGCGATGCCGCGCGTCGAGCAGTACATCGACGATGCGTTCCGGGCCGGGATGCCTTCGGCGCGGATCATCCACGGGAAGGGTACGGGGACGCTGCGGCGCGAGGTGCGCGGCTTCCTGGCGAAGTACCCGCTGGTGAAGTCGTATGAGGAAGCGCCGCGGGAGCAGGGGGGTGAGGGAGTGACGATTGCGCACCTGGCGGTGTGAACGCGCCTGGCCGTTGGTGGCGCGGCGGGCTCTCGGAGCGAAGTCGGATGTTCGATGTTCGATGTTGGAGCGCGCTGCGCGCGACCTAACCCCCGGCCCCGGAAGGAGAGCTTCGGTTGAGGATTGAGCACCGGGTTGTGCGAGCCGTCCCTGGATGACGAGCCGAGTTAGCCGCGACGGGCCGGGAGGAGTTCGATGATGGGGACGTGGGCGGCGAGCTCGGGGATGGTGGCGTAGCCGAAGAGGCGCTTGATCTCGCGGGCGGCAATCCTGTGATCGCGCTCGTAGTCATCGAGGACGCGCAGGGCTTCCGGTTGGTCGAGCGTACGGGCCGTGGCGTCAAAGGCGTGGCCGGCGACGCGAACGCGGACGTGCGGGCCGGCGAGGATGTTGCGGTACCAGTCGGACTTCGTCCCCCATCCGGCGGCGACGTAATGGGCGCCGGTCGTGCGATCGCGGCCGACGACTTCGAGCACGGTCTTGTGGGGCGCGCCGGTGCGGCGGCCCTTGTGCGTGAGCTGCAGGAATCGATGCCCGAGCAGGCGATCGAGGTGAACGCGGTACAGCGCGTTCGGGCCGCGCAGGACGAGGCGCAGCACGGCGCCGGGTGGCTTGTCGGCGAGCGGCATGTCTGGAGTGTAGCGGCGACTGGCGGCCGGCCGTGGGGTCGATGCGTGGTTCACCCAGGCGTCATGCGCGATGGGGACGATGTTGGAGGTTTGTTGGACCGGGCGTCGCGCTCGCGGTAGGAAACGAGGGAATGAGGAGCGGCAGCCGTGGCGCTGTCGGGTGCGCGCCCGAGGGCGTCCCGCCTGGCGCCGAATTCGCTGCTAGACTCGTGACATGAGCGTGCTCGATTGGCTGTTGGATGCGGACCCGGCGATCCGGTGGCAGGTGCTACGCGACCTCGCCGATGCGCCGCTGGATGTCGTGGATGCGGAGCGCGCGCGCGTCGCCGGTGAGGGGTGGGGGGCGAGGCTGCTCGCGCTGCAGGGCGAGGACGGCCAGTGGGCCGGCGGTGCCTGCTTCCCCGGCGACTTCGGCTGGGCGACCTGGGACTGGAGCAAGGGTCAGCCGTGGACGTCGACCCTGCCGACACTCCACCTGCTCTGCGAGCTGGGCATCGGCCCGCAGGACGAGCGCGTAGAGCGCGCGATCGCCGGCGTCCGCGAGGGCTGCCGCTGGGAGCACGCGGGCGAGACGTTCTTCGAGGGCGAGGTCGAACCGTGCATCAACGGTCGCACCGTCACGGTGGGCGTTTACTTCGGGCAGGACATGGACGGCCTTGTACTGCGTCTGATCAGCGAACAACTGGACGATGGCGGCTGGAACTGCGAGGCCGAGAACGGCTCGACACGCTCATCGTTCCACACGACGATCAATGTCCTGGAGGGGCTGCTCGCGCATGAACGCGCGACTGGTGGGTCCACGGAAGGGATCGCCGCGCGGCGCAGGGGTGAGGAGTACTTGCTCGAGCGCAGGCTGCTTCGGCGGCTGAGCACGGGCGAGATCATCGACCCGGCATGGACGCAGTGCGCGTTCCCGGTGTACTGGTTCTACGACGTGCTTCGCGTGCTCGACTACTTCCGCGCTGCGGGCGGTGCGCCGGACCGGCGGATGGATGAGGGGATCGGGCTGCTGCGCTCGAAGGAGCAGCCCGACGGCACGTGGCTGCTCGAGAACACGCACCCGGGGGCCGTACACCTCGCAGTCGATGAGGGTGATGGCCGGCCGAGTCGCTGGAACACGCTGCGGGCGCTCCGGGTGCTCCGCTGGCACGAGCGTGCGGCGGGTGGCGCGGGATAGGCGTCCGGCGCGTGTGGCGCTCGAAAATGGCATGGTAGAATCAGGGCGCACGCCAACGGTGAGCATGGGCCGCTAGCTCAATTGGCAGAGCAGCTGACTCTTAATCAGCCGGTTCTGGGTTCGACTCCCGGGCGGCTCACCACTTCTTCTCGCACACCCACGCTCCTACCCGATCACCAGGTCTCCGCTCGTTCGTCGTGGTTCGAGCCACGAACGGCCTGGCTGGAGTTGTGCGCGCTCGCCAACACGTCGAGCCGGCACGCCGAAGCTTCGCCGGCGCGTAAGCAGCGATTGCCCGTTACGGCGCAGCTGAAGCTACGCCGCGACGCGCCCAGGCGATTGCGTTCGACGCGGCGGCGACGGGCTACCGGTCGTGGTGAGCGAGAGTCTCTTGTCGGTTGGGCGCGGCGGGAGGATCATGTGCCCGTACGAGCTCGACGGGAGGTGGCTGATGCTGGAGTACGCGCTTTCGGAGCACATCGCAACGATCACGCTCGACCGGCCGGAGGTGAAGAACGCGCTGAACCGCGAGCTGTATACGCGGCTCGAGGAGGCGTTTCGGCAGGGACATCGCGATCCGGACGTGCGGTGCGTGATCGTGACGGGCGCGGGGAGCGCGTTCTGCTCCGGCGACGACGTGCGGGAGATCATGCTCGGCGAGAAGCCGGCGCTGGCGGAGCCGGTCGTGCGCGAGGCGAAGCCGCGGCCGACGCCGGCAGCGATGGCGGTGCTGGAGTGCGACAAGCCAGTGATCGCGGCCGTCAACGGCGCTGCCGTCGGCTGGGGGATGGACCTGACGCTGTTCTGCGACATCCGCATCGCGAGCGAGCGGGCGCGCTTCGGGGAGTTGTTCATCAGGCGCGGGTTGGTGTCGGACATCGGCGGGCTGTGGCGGCTACCGCAGATCGTCGGGCCTTCACGCGCGGCTGAGCTGTTGTTCACCGGCGACATCATCGACGCGGCGGAGGCGGAGCGCATCGGGCTGGTGTCGCGGCTGGTGCCGCACGACGAGCTGATGCCGGCGGCGCTCGAGCTGGCGCGCAAGATCGCCGCGAACCCGCCGATCGCCATGCGGTACATGAAGCAGGGACTGCGTATGGGCGTGGCGGGCGACGCGCGGGACATCGGCGCGTACGTGATGCAGTCGCTGGCGTACCTCTTCACGACGGAGGACCACCGCGAGGGCGCGCTCAGCTTCGTCGAGAAGCGCGAGCCGGTGTTCAAGGGCCGCTGATGCCGGGGTCATCGACCGAGGCGGTGTTCGATGCCGTGCGCCAGGCGCTCGGGCCGGACGCGCGCAC
>DASUKS010000151.1:0-10953 GCA_036278595.1 Dehalococcoidia bacterium | reverse complement strand
GCGAGCGCGACCGAGACGAACGGCAGCAGCCGCCCGCGGGAGCGTGCTGCCGCGTCCAGGATGTAGGCGTTCGTTTCGTCGATCAGCGCCTCGTCGTGCCAGGCGAAGTTGCACATCACGCTGACGTCCACGCCCGCTTCGTCCATCGACGCGAGCAGCTCGTCGGCGGTCGCCATCGGCGCCTTCGGGTTACGGTAGATCTCGGCGAACCCCGGCTCCGTCGCGACAAGCGACGCGCGGCGCTCGCGCACGGCCGGCGGAAAGACGTGGGTGTGCGCGTCGACGATCACTGTGCGGACGTCGCCCGCCTCACGAACGTGTCGACGAAGGCCTCGACCTTGTCGCGCTCGGGTGCGGCGCCGAGCGCCGTGGTGACGATCGTGCCGTCGATGTGGCCGACGCGCAGGAAGATGGCGTCGGCGACGAAGTTGACGGTGAAGCCGTTGTCGAACTTCGCTTTGCCGCTCAGGCGCCAGGCGAACGACTCGTCGCCCTTCGCCGGGAAGTCCTCTTTCGTGACCTGGGTGTCCGAGATCTGCGTCCCGGAGCCCTCGTTCACCAGGAAGTTGGCCACGGTGTCCGGCGGCAGGTTGCGCGCGTAATCAAGCGCCTTCGTGGCGCCCTCCGACGTGGCGAAGAGCGTCGCGCTGTTCGTGACCTGCGCGATCTGGGCGTTGAACACCTGCGAGGGGTCGGGCTTCGCGCTGTACTCGACGTTGTAGAGCATCTGCTGGCCCCAGTCGGCGTACTGTTGGAGCGCCTGCTGCGTGTCGGGACGCGCCTGCGCCGCCTGGGCGTTGGTGATCGCGCGCGCGGCGTCCTGCGTGAAGCCGGCGGGCAGGTCCGCCGGCTGCAGCACCGCCTGCTTGATCTGGTGCTCCGTTTGCAGCGTCGTCAGCGTCGGCGTCGCCGCGGGGGAAGCGGCGCCGCTGCTGCACGCCACGAGCGCGAGCGAGCAGGCGAGGACGGCGAGCAGCGAGAGGGCGCGGACTCCATTCACGTCAGCGGATTATACGAGACGCGGGCGCGAGGCTCGATCAGCGCACCGCGCGCTCGAGCGCCCGGCCGAAGCGCATGATCGCCTCCGGGATCGCGGACTCGGCGACGTTGCTGTAGCAGAGCCGGACGAAGTGGTTGCCGCTGCGGTCATCGAAAAACGGCCGGCCGCCGACGTAGCGTACGGCCTCCTCGTTCGCGGTCTCGGTGAGCCGCTGCGGGTCGATGCCTTCCGAAAGCTCGAGCCACATGAAGAAGCCGCCCTTCGGCACGGCCCAGCGCGCGTACTTCGAGCAGCGCTCTTCGAGCGCCGACGCCATGGCGTCGCGCTTGCGGCGGTAGATGTCGATGACGCGCTGCAGGTGCGCATCGAACTCGCCCGACTCGCAGAACTCGGCGATGACGCGCGACGACCACGGCGACACGCCCATATCGAAGCGCATGCGGGTGATCGCATCGACCACCGGCTTCTCGGCCATCACCCAGCCGAGGCGCAGGCCTGTCGCGAGCGTCTTGCTGAACGTGCCGAGCAGCAGCGCGCCGGTGCCGCCGGCAAGCGCGTAGAACGACGGCGGCGTCGGCTCGCCGAAACCGATGCGCCCGTAGGCGTCGTCCTGGATGATCAGGATGTCGTGGGCGCGACACAGCTCCACGACGCGCTGCCGTCGTTCGAGCGTCAGCGTGGCCGCCGCGGGGTTGTGGAAGTTCGAGATGGTGTAGAGGAGCTTCGCGCGCTTGCCCTCGGCCTGCACGCGGCTGATGGTTTGCTCGAGCGCGTCGGGGTTCAGCCCGTCGTCATCGACGGGGACGCCTTCGAGCTGGGGCAGGCACGACATGATTGTGCGGACGCTGCCGGGGAAGCTCGGTCGCTCGATGATGGCGACGTCGCCCGGATCGAGGAACGTCTCGCAGATGTTCTCGAGCCCGCCGGCGGAGCCGCAGGTCAATACGAAGTTCTCCGGCCCGGTCTCGAGCGCCTCACGGCGGTTGACGTCGTTCGCCAGCCACTCCCGCAGCCCGGCGTAGCCCTGCGGCCCGCCGTACATCAGCGCGTAGGTGCCTTCGCGGCGCAGCACCCGCTCGTTGCAGGCGATGAGATCATCGACGGGCAGCGAGTCCGGGTCCGGGATGCCGCCCGTGAGCTCGATGGGTGCGACCGGCGGCGGCGGCAGCTCGCGGCCGCCCCAGGGGTTCCATGCCATCGCCTTCGCGCGCGCGGCGATCGCTTCTTCCCAGTTGTAGGGCTCGTCCATGCTCATGCTCGCTCGCTCGGATGCCGGCTGACGCCTGATTGTATCGAAGCGAAGCGTCGGCGGCCTCAGCCTCTCCGTGCGCGCGGCGCGTCCTTGGCCCACCGCCTGGCCCAGGCGTCGAGGGGGGCGAGCGCGGCGAGCAGCTCCGAGCCGAGCGCGGTCAGCTCGTAGCCGGCCGCGCCCGCGGCGACGACGCCGGTTTCGCGCAGCTCGGCGAGCCGGCTATTGAGCACCGTCGGCGAGATGTCGTCGCAGCGCTTCCGCAGCTCCCGGAACGAGAGCGGCCCGTCGCGCAGCTCCCAGAGCACGCGGAGCGCCCACCGCCGCCCGAGCAGGTCGAAGGCGGCCATGATCGGTCGACCGGTGCGGGAGCCGCGTACGGGCGCGCCGGGGCGTGGTGACGTCAACGTGCTTCTCCCCTTGCGCTACGGAAACAGTAGCGCGTATCATCGCTACATAAACCGTAGCAGATGCACGCGGCCCGCGAAAGGACGAGACGATGCCATCGACGAGAATTGCCCCCGTGGCCGAACCGTACAGCGAGGAGGTAGCCGCCGGCCTGGCGAAGTGGATGCCGCCGGGCGCGGCCGTCGAGCCGCTGCTCCTGTTCCGCACGATCCTGGTGAACACGGCGCTCTCCGACGCGATGCGGCAGCTCGGATCGCACATCCTCGGGCGGCGCTACTCGCTGAGCCTGCGCGAGCGTGAGTTGCTCATCGACCGGACGTGCGCGCGCTGCGGCGCGGAGTACGAGTGGGGCGTGCACGCGTCGGCGTTCGGGGCGGCGGCGGGCCTGACGCCGGCGGAGCTCGACGCGACGCTTGATCGCGTCGAAGCGCACGCGTGGCCGCGCCGGGACGCACTGCTGATCCGCACGGTCGACGCACTACACGACGTCGGGCGCATCCCGGACGAGCTGTGGCAGGAGCTCGCGGCCGAATGGTCGCCGCCGCAGCTCCTCGATATCGTCGCGACCGTCGGCTACTACCACTTGATCAGCTTCCTTTGCAACGCCGCCGAGCTACCACTCGAATCGTGGGCGGCGCGATTCCCCGCGCCGCAGCCGGCGGGCTGGGCCTGGTGAGCATCCACGTTCGCCGGTTCGGGTCACTCGCCGCACAGCGGGCCGCGCTCGTACAGAGCAGCGAGGCTGCGGCGACGCTGGGATGGGGATCGCGCGCGGTTCGCGGCACGACGTAGGCTGTTGTGAGGAGGAAGGATGCAGCGTGCCATACGATGACGGATCGTGAGCCGAGCGCGCGCACTGGTTCGATCCGCTCCGCAATGCTCACGAGCTACGCGCTGGCGGGCGCGGGCTTCGGGCTGGTCGCGACGGCGAACGGCGCCCTGCGTGATCTGGGTTACCGGCGGCTCTTCGGCGAGCAGCGCGCGCATCAGCTATCGTCGGTCACGTTCGCCGCGCTCTTCGGCGGCTACACGTGGCTGATCGAAGCGCGCTGGCCGCTGCGATACCGCCGCGATGCCGCGATAGTCGGCGCGATGTGGATGGCGACGGGCGCGGGGTTCGACCTGGGCATCGGGCACTACGTCGACCACAAGCCCTGGCGGGTGCTGCTGCGCGACTACAACCTCGCTGCCGGCCGGCTGTGGGGGCTCGACGTCGCGTGGATTGGCGTGGCACCGGAAGCCGTACGGATGCTGCGCGCGCGCCGCTACGGCGACTCCGCGTACGGCGGCGCGGGGTAGTACTCCATGCGGTGCTGCACCTTGCGCGCGTCCGCGGGCGACTTCAACTGGCCGACGACGTACAACGCCATATCGATCCCCGCCGATACGCCCGCGGACGTGATGACGTTGCCGTCCACGACCCAGCGCGCCTCTTCGACGACCTCGGTGCCGCCGCCGAGGGCGCGCAGCTCCGGTATGGCCGCCCAGTGCGTCGTCGCGCGCCGGCCTTCGAGGAAGCCAGCGCTGTGCAGCAGGAGCGCGCCGGTGCAGACCGACGTCACGTGCGTCGCGGCCGTGCCCGCCCGCCGGATGTAGTCGACGAGCGCGGCGTCCTTCATCCCCGGCCGCGTTCCGAAGCCCCCGGGCACGCAGATGAGGTCCGGCTGCGGCGCATTCTCGAAGGTGTAGTCGGCGAGCACGCGCAACCCGTGGAACGCGCGCACCTCGGGCGTGGCGGCGACGCTGTACGCGTGCCAGTCGTTGTCGATGAGCTTCGCCGCCATGCCGAACACCTCGAACGGGCCAACGAAATCCAGTTCCTCGAAGTTCGGGAACAAGATGAGCGCGATGTTGAACGTCAAGGTGTCCTCAATTCGAGTTGCAGGCGGTGCTCGGTGAAACTCGATGGCTGACTGCAGCGATCCTTTCGTTCGGGCGGGCGCCAGCGAAAGGATGCGGCCTACCCTTTCGTTTGATCTTGTATAACGAAAGGATAACTTCTATCATTGCGCTAGCGGTGAGCCGATCGAAAGGATGCAGGGACGTGTTGGGAACATACGTTCGGAAGACCTGGGCCCCCGATCCCCATCTCTATGCACCGGCACGGTTTCGCCGCGGCTGCTCGTACGACGCATTCTGCCCGGCGCCGCTCAGCGCACGCAAATTCAACATCCCCGGTGAGCTCGCGGCCGCGATTTCCGATGCCGAGAGCGCGATCGCGGGTCTGAACGTCGAGGGCGCGCGCACACTCGCGCCGCTCGGCCGCCTGCTGTTGCGCACTGAGTCGATCGCGTCCTCGAAGGTCGAAGGGTTGCAGATGGACGCCCGCACGCTCGCTTGTGCGGAGGCGAAAGACGAGGCGGGGAGAAAGATCGGGGCCGACGCGGCGGAGATCCTCGCCAGCATCAACTCGATGGAGCTTGCCGTCGAGCGCGCGTCTGAGATACGTCGGTTCGCCGTCGCTGACCTGGTCGATATCCACCGGGCGCTGCTCGGCAGGTCGGCCCCGAAGATCGCGGGGTCGGTGCGTACCGTGCAGAACTGGATCGGTGGGAACGACTACAACCCGTGCGATGCCGACTTCGTCCCGCCGCCGCCCGAACAGCTCCCCGCGCTGCTCGACGACGTCTGCGCCTTCTGCAACGAAGAGTCGTTGCCGCCGTTGGTGCAGGCCGCGATTGCGCACGCCCAGTTCGAGACGATCCACCCGTTCGAGGATGGGAACGGCCGGACCGGCCGAGCGCTCGTGCAGGTGATCCTCCGGCGGCGCGGGCTCGCCCCGGCGTATGTGCCGCCGATCAGCGTCATGCTCGCCCGCCGCAAGCAGCCCTACATCAAGGGACTCGTCCGCTACCGCGACGACGACGTCGATGGATGGCTGACCATGTTCGCAGAAGCCTCGGCATCGGCCGCGCGGCTGGCGCGCCTGTACCTCGGGCGCGTGCGTGCGCTCCAGGAAGACTGGCGCCGGCAGCTCGGACGGATCGATCCGCGGTCCGATGCCGCCGCGTGGTCGGTTATCGACATCTTGCCGGGCTCGGCGGTGATCACGGTGAGTGCCGCGATCGCCGGAACGGGGCGGTCGCGGCCCGCGGCCGTGCACGCGCTCGATCAGCTTACCCAGTGCGGGGTGCTGCTGCCGCTCACCGAGTCGCCTCGCAACCGCTCGTGGGAGGCGGCTGGCCTGCTGGACCTGATCGTGGGACTCGAAGAGGGCGAGCCGCTCTGAGCGGACTCGATGCACGGCCGCCGGCGGGGTCAGATGGTGGTGGGTTCGCGGCGGGTGAAGGTGTAGAGCTGCGCCGGGCGGTGGGCGCCCTCCATCCTGCGGCCGCCGGCGGGCTTGATGATGCCGAGCGAGAGCATGCGGCGCCGGAAGTTCCGCTTGTCCACCTCGCGGTCGAGAATCGCCTCGTACACCTGTTGCAGCTCCGAGAGCGTGAACTGCCTCGGCAGCAGGCTGTAGGCCACGTTCGTGTACTCGAGCTTGGAACGCAGGCGGCGCACGGCGTAGTCCACGACCGCGTTGTTGTCGAAGGCGAGCGCGGGGAGCTTGTACGCGTCGTGCCACTGCGGCTGCCACGTCGTGCGTTCGGCGAGCCGCACCTGCTCGTACTGCACGAGCGCGAAGTAGGCGACGGCGACGCCGCGCCGGTCCGAGTCCTCGCGCGGCAGCTCACCGAAGGTGTAGAGTTGCTCGAGGTACACGTCCTGCACGCCCGTCTCGTCGAGCAGCTTGCGGGCGGCCGCGCGGTCGAGCGACTCGCCGTCGCCGAGCAGGCCGCCCGGCAGCGCCCAGTACCCCGCGTACGGTTCCTCGCCGCGATGGATCAGCAGCACCTGCAGGTCATCGTCAACCACGGTGAGGATGACGACGACCACGGCGATCAGCGGGGGCGGCGGCGTTAGCGGGGGCACAGGCGGTTTAGCGCTGACCTTTGCGTCGCTCCTCGAAGAACCCTTCGGTGAGATTCCAGATCAGTCCGACGAGCGCGAACACGCCGACGCCCGCCAGCAGCGGCAGGATGAGCACATCGTAGGATGCCATGGTTCAGGCCGGTACGGGCGCGGGGAGCGCTGTTCCTTGCAGTGACCAGGCGGACGTGCGGTCGATGTGGACGCTCACGAGCTGTCCGACGGCCGCGTTGCCTTCGAAGTGTATCAGCTTGCCGTGGCGGTTACGACCGCTCCAGCGGCCCTCGCGCCGGCTTTCGACGAGCACTTCCTGCACCGTGTCAAGCAAGCCCGCGTTGATCTCGGCCGAGATGCGCGCCTCGATCCGCTCGATGCGCTGCAGGCGGGCCTGCTTGACGTCCTGCGGCACGTCGTCCGCCAGCGTGCGGTGCGCGATCGTCCCCGGCCGCGGCGAGTAGGCCGCCACGTGCACCTTGTCGAAGCGCAGCTGTTCGAGGATCGCGCACGTGTGCTCGAACTCCTCGTCCGTCTCGCCGCAGAAGCCGACGATGACATCGGTCACCATCGCGGCGTCCGGGATGCGCGCCCGCACCATCGCGAACTTCTCCAGGTATTCGGCGAGCGTGTAGCCGCGGCGCATGCGTTCGAGCACCGCGTCGTCGCCGGCCTGCACCGGGATGTTGAAGTTCTCGCAGACCTTCGGCAGCTCCGCGACGGCGTCGATGATCCGCTCCGTCATGTCTTTCGGGTACGACGTCAGGAAGCGGATGCGCTCGAGGCCGGGCACGTCGTGGATCGCGCGCATCAGGTCGCCGAGGTCGGGCGTGCGGCCGCCCGCGTCCGGCTCGAGGTCGTGTCCGTACGCCTCGACGGTCTGGCCGAGCAGCGTCACCTCGCGCACGCCGCGCGCGCAGTAATGCGCGACCTCGTTGCGGATATCGGCGACGGTGCGGCTCTTCTCGCGCCCGCGGCGGTAGGGGACGATGCAGTAGGTGCAGAACTTGTCGCAACCGTGGATCACCGGCACGAAGGCGCTCGGCGCGTCGGGCTCGCCGAACGTCGTCGGCCAGAACTCGCCGCCGGTGTCCTCGATGCCCGCGACTTCCATGATCGGCGCGAAGTCCTGGGGGCGGGCGAAGACATCGACGTACGGGAACCGGCGGCGCAGGTCGTCGTCGCGTACGCCGACCATGCAGCCCATGACGGCGATGCGGAAGTCCTTGCCGCGCGAGCGCAGCTTCTTCAGCCGCCCGAGCTGGCCGATCGCGCGATCCTCCGCGTGCTCGCGCACGGAGCAGGTGTTGAGCACGACGAGGTCGGCGTCGTCGGGCGACTCGGCCGGCGTGCAGCCGGCGCGGTCGAGTCCGGCCGCCAGCTTCCGCGAGTCGGCGACGTTCATCTGACAGCCGACGGTCCAGATGTGGTACTTCACCGCGACAGTGTAGCGGCCGTCCGGCCTACTCGGAGCGTACGGGCTGTGGCTGTGCTGCCTCGAGAATCGCTTGCCGGCGCGAGACCATCGGCATCGCGCTGCCGGCGCCGATGACGACGGCGAGGATGATGACGATCGCCGCCTCGGCGTCGCCGGGCTTCGTCGTCATGTTCCAGATGATTGCTAGCACCATCAGCGTCAGGGCGTGCGTCGTGCCGAAGACCCACGGGTCGTGGATCCGCGCGGAGAGCGCCTGCGGCACCGGGCCTTCGGGCGCGGCGTTCGCGGCCTTGCGCAGCGCCTCCGAGCGGCGGCCGTTCACGAGGTAGCCGACGATGCTGCCGACGATGAGCGCAGTGGCGGAGAAGTTCACCCAGCCGTCGCCGAAGTCGAAGTTCGCGGCGTTAACCTCGTACGCGCCGGAGACGAGCAGGATGATCGCCGCGACGGGGAACAGCTTGTCGATGATCGCCCCGAAGGTCGCCAGGAGGCGGACCTCCTGCACGGTCTTCGCGCGGCGCATGGCGGATATCACGACCAGGAACGCCGTGGCGGCCCCGGCGATGCCGAAGACGCCGAGGATGTGAAAGAACAATCCGATTTGGTAACCCTCTGGCACGCGGGCGCTCCTTTCGAAATCAGGCCGATCGAGTATACGGGGTTCCGAACGATGATCGATCCCTCGTCGTAGAAATATGCAACGAACGGCCGGTGGGCAGTGACCGCAGCATGGCGGGCGTGCCGACGCGCGGCGTCGTCAGACCGCCGCCGCGACGGGAGCGAAGCGTCCGGGGCTGAACGCCGCGGGTATCGCGCTCCAGTCGCCGGAGAGCAACGCCTCCGCGACGAGGCGACCGGTCAGCGGCCCGAGCAGGATGCCGTTGCGGTAGTGCCCCGTCGCCGCGAACGCGTTCTCGACGCGCGGCATCGGGCCGATGAATGGCAGGTCGTCGGGCGAGCCGGGACGCAGGCCCGCCCATGCGAAGTGCATATGCGCCGCCCGGAGCTGCGGCACGAGCGCGGACGCCGTCGCGCGGATGCGCCGTACGCCGGCGTCCGTCGTCCGGCGCCGGAAGCCGACGCGCTCGCTTGTCGAGCCGGCGAACACGAGCCCGTTGGCGCGCGGCACGAGGTATCCGTCCGGTCCCCAGACCGGATGCGCGATCGGCTGCCGCATGCCGCCGAGCGCCATCATCTGCCCGCGGACCGGCACGACGGGCAGGTCGACACCGAGGCGGCGCGCGATCTGCCCGGTTCGGGCGCCGGCCGCGAGCACGACCGCGTCGCAGGCGAACTCGCGGTCGTTCGAGCGCACGGCGACGATGCGGCCCGCGCGCCTGCGGAATCCCGTTACGGGCGTGCGCTCGTGGATCACGGCGCCATGCGCGGCGGCGGCGCGCAGGAGCGCGAGCGCGACCTGCTGGTTGCTGACGTTGCCTTCGGCCGCCGAGAACACGCCGGCGCTCACACGCTCGCTGACGCGCGGCTCGAGCTCGCGGCAGGCCGCGCCGTCGAGCCATTCGACATCGAACCCCATCTGGCGATGCCAAGCGTAGGCGCGGCGTAGCGTCTCGGGCTGCTCGTCGTCGAAGGCGACCTTGAGGATGCCGGTGAGCCGCAGCTCCAGGTCGAAGCCGCACGTGGCCTGCAGCTCCTCGACGCCGGCCGGGTACTCGCGCAGCGCGCGCAACGTGAACTCCAGCATCGGCCCCGGCTCGATGTGCTCGCTGAGTGGTGCGAGCATGCCCGCGGCGGCGTTCGTCGCCTGCATGCCGCTCTTGCCGTACTCGAGCAGGATCGGCTTCGCGCCGCGCTTCGCCAGCTCGTACGCGCACGCCGAGCCGACGATGCCGCCACCGACGATGACGACCTCGCCGCCGTCGCTCATCGCGCGCCGCCGCCGACCATCCGCACGATCTCGAGCGCGTCGCCGTCGCGCACGCGCGCGCCGTCGTACTCGTGCTTCGAGATGACGTCGCCGTTGATGGCGACGGCGACGAGCCGCGGGTTGATCTCGAACGCGCGCAGGAACGCCAGGAGCTCCATCTCGCCATCGATCTCGCGCGGCTTGCCGTTCACCGTGATGTTCATCGCGCGCCTGCGTGCGCGCTAGATAACGCCTCGCGCAGCTCGTGCGCGGCCTGCCGGGGATCTTGTGCGTCGAAGATCGCGCCGATTACGGCGACACCCGAAGCGCCGGCGTCCAGCGCATGGCGTGCGTTCGCGGACGTGATGCCACCGATCGCGATCACCGGAATGCGGACGGCGGCGCATAGCTCGCGCAGTCGCTCGACGCCAAGCAGCGGCGCGCCGGGGTGCGATGGCGTCGCGAAGAGCGTACCCGCCTGCAGCAGGTCGGCGCCTGCGTGCTCCGCTTCGACGGCGGCCGCGACGCTGTGCACGGCGCGCGAGATTAGCAGGGCTTGGCCCGCCCGCGCCCGAGCGTCGGCGATGCCCTCGCCCGCTTCGGGCAGGTGCACGCCGTCAGCGCCGAGCACGAGCGCGGCCTCGACATCGCCGTTGACGAAGAAGAGCGCCCGGCCGGCGGTCGCCTCGCGGAGCATACGCCCCTCGCGCAGGAGGTCGGGGTGCGTTGCCGACTTGTCGCGGAGCTGCACGATCGTGACGCCGCCATCGACCGCCGGGCGGACGACGTCAGCGAGCGCGCGGCCGCGCAGGCGCGAGGCGTCGGTCACGAGCACCAGCGCGGGGTCTTTGGGCGCAAACGGCGTGCGGCGCGGACCTGGCATCGATCAGGCGTGGGCGACGGCGGGCACGCCTTCGGTGGGGCTGCTCGCCGATGCGTACGGTTTCGCCGGGATGCGGCCGGCCAGGTACGCCGCGCGTCCCGCCTCGACGCCCTGGCGCATCGCCGCCGCCATGAGCCCCGGGTCGGTGGCCTTGGCGACGGCCGTGTTCACGAGGACGGCGTCGGCGCCGGTCTCCATC
>DASUKS010000150.1:0-14406 GCA_036278595.1 Dehalococcoidia bacterium | reverse complement strand
TGTTCGAGCACCCAGAGGTAGAACCCGCCCGCGCCGTGTGCCAGGACCGCGCGCGCGACTTCGGCCATCAACTGCCGCCCGATGCCGCCGCGCTTACGCCGGTACGTGATGTGCAGGTTGTCCAGCAGGGCGCCCCAGTGCGGATCGTCGTCGAACACGACGTGCACGAAGCCGATCAGCGCGCCGTCTGCGTCCTCGGCCAGAATCGTCACCGTCGGGGCATCTTGCAAGCCGAGGCGCTGCGTCCATGTGCGCAGGCGATCGCCGTACACATCGCCGTCGAGGAACAGGTCCGAGTACGCGCCGCGGTAGTGCCGCCGCCAGCTATCGGCGTGGAGCGCCGCCACCGCCTCCGCATCCCCGGCCGTCGCCCGCCGCATCCGCAACCCGGCATCGCCCGTCAATTCACGTCTCCCGCTCCGTACTTCGCGCGCGGAACACAGACCCAGCGTCGTTTTCGTTCTCAGCATCCCGTAGACGCTCAGAACCCATCTGTGTCATCTGCCTTGCAAATAGCTTCGAGACGTGAGCGCGCGCTCACGAGAACGTCCGTCGACGGCAGCTCCCCTTCCCTTTAGGGAAGGGGCCGGGGGTTAGGTCTCTCGGGTACGCCTGCTATGTTCACCAACCCAAGGCGCCGTTCCACGGCATGGCTATCGGTGGTTAAAGCGAGAAATCTGCGCCCATCTGCGCCATCTGCGGATCACCCCGCCGCCGCAGCGATCTCCGCATCGACGTACACCACGCCCTGATCGTCGGTGTAGAACAGCTGCTTGAACCCGATCCCCCGCTCGCGGAACAGCCGGCCGCCGCCCTCGTGCCGCTCGACGACCGACATCACGAGCACGACCTCGCACCCCTCCGCCTGGATCGCTTCTACTGCCTTCAGCGCCGAGCCGCCCTGCGTCACCGTGTCCTCGACCACCGCCACCTTGCGGCCCGGCCGCACGAGCGGACTGTCATCGCGCTCACCGTACGCCGCCGCGCTCTGCGAGATCGCCGACTTCCCGGATGGCCCGTGCTCCTTCGGCTGCGGCCGCACGAAGAACGTCGGCAGCGTCACCCCGCGCTCGAGCACCGCGGCCGAGATGGCGCTCGCGAGCGCGATGCACCCCATCGCCATGCCCCCGATTGCTTCCGCCCCGGACGCGATCACCGCCGGCGCCATGAACTCGCCGATGAGCTGCGCGTACCGGGGATGTAGAGTCAGCACCCGCACGTCGGCGTAGTAGTTGCTCCACCCACCGGAGGCGAGTTGCACCGGCTCCGCCTGCACCGCGATCGCATACCGCTCGACGGCGGATTTGAGTTCTTGCAGCTTCTGCGAGTTGGCTGCTTCCTGCATATCGCTCACCACGTCTACCCGATTATACTTTGAGCCAACCAACTTTAAGGCGAGCTGGTAGGATTATAGCCAGCTATCAGGAAAGGAGTCAGTCGATGGCGACCGGATCGGCATCGGTACCCGGCCAACTCGTTCGAGCATACGCCGGGCACGACGCATTCGTGCCCGATCCGCTGCCTCCAACGTGGCGTGTCGCGCCCCAGTTGATTATGCCACTCGACCGCGCGTCGAGGGCGATCGCGATGCTGGCCGGCGTCGGCGAAACGCTTCCGAATCCGCACCTGCTCATCCGGCCGTTCGCCCGGCGCGAAGCGGTACTCTCGTCCCGTATCGAGGGGACGCAGACGTCACTCGCGCAACTCGTGCTGTTCGAGGCGTCGGGCGGGAGGGCCGATCCGGCAGGCGACGGATTGGAGGTCGCGAACCATGTTCGCGCATCGGAACTTGGCCTCGAACTCCTGCATACGCTCCCCCTCAGCGTCCGCCTGTTCAACACAGTGCATCACGAGTTGATGTCCGGCGTGCGCGGGCAGGACCGCATGCCCGGTGAACTGCGACGCGAGCAGGTGTGGATCGGTGGAGACGGAACGGGCATCGACGATGCGCGCTATGTCCCACCGCCGCCGGCGCGTGTACGCGATCTTCTGACTGACCTGGAAGGCTTCCTGAACGGCGATTTCGAGATTCCGCCGCTCATCCAATGCGCGCTCGTGCACTATCAGTTCGAAGCGATTCACCCGTACCTCGATGGAAACGGGCGCATGGGTCGCCTGCTCATCGTGCTGTACCTCTATCAGCAACGCGTCCTCACGACACCGCTGCTGTATCTCAGCGCATACTTCGAACGGCACCGCGCCGAGTACTACGACAGACTCCTCAACGTGAGCGCGCGCGGCGATTGGGATGGCTGGCTCAAGTTCTTCCTGCTCGGCATCGAGGAACAGTCTCGTGACGCGCTCTCCCGCGCGCGCCGTATTCGCGACCTCCGCGAGCGCTATCGCGAGCGCCTGCAGGAGTCACGGGCGTCAGCAAACGCGCTACGGTTGCTCGATCTCTTCTTCGAGCAGCCCGCGATGACGCCGGCGCTTGCCTCGGAGCGACTCGCCAGTACATGGGCGGGAGCGAAAGGCGTCCTCGAACGCCTGCGCAGTGCCGGGATCGTTGAGCTCGCGGCGACGCGCTCGCCTCTCATTTATGTGGCGCGAGAACTCGTCGAGTCGCTGGACGGCAATGCGTAAGGGTCAGACAGCTACTCGAACAGCCCCCGCTGCGGCGCCGGCGCCGCCGCGCCGCGCGGCTCGACGCCGAGGTGCTCGTACGCCAGGCGCGTCGCCTGACGCCCACGCGGCGTCCGCTGGATGAACCCGAGCTGCAGCAGGTACGGCTCATACACATCCATGATCGTGTCGGCGTCCTCCGAGATCGATGCCGCGATCGTCTCCAGCCCCACCGGCCCGCCGTCGAACTTCTCGATGATCGCCTGCAGCACCCGGTAGTCCACGCTGTCGAGCCCGATCGCGTCGATCTCGAGCCGCCGCAGCGCCTCTTCGGCGACTGGCCCTGTGATCGAACCGTCGCCCCTCACCTGTGCGTAGTCCCGCACGCGGCGCAGCAGCCGGTTCGCCACGCGCGGCGTCCCCCGCGCCCGGCGCGCGATCGTGATCGTCCCCGCGTCGTCGATCGGCACGCCCAGGATCGAAGCCGACCGGCCGATCACCTGCGTCAGCGCCTCGACGTCGTGGAAGTCCAGCCGGTACACGCCCCCGAAGCGGTCCCGCAGCGGCGGCGACATCATCGCGTACCGCGTCGTCGCGCCCACCAGCGTGAACGGCTTGATCGCCAGCCGGATCGAACGCGCCCCTGGGCCTTTCCCGGTCACCCAGTCGATGGCCGACTCCTCGAGCGCCGGGTACAGGAACTCCTCGACCACCCGCGACAGCCGGTGGATCTCGTCGATGAACAGCACGTCGTGCGGCTGCAGGCTGGTCAGGATCGCGGCGAGATCGCCGATGCGCTCGATCGCCGGCCCCGACGTCACGCGGACGCTCACCTGCATCTCCGCGGCGATGATGTACGCCAGCGTGGTCTTGCCCAGCCCGGGCGGGCCGTACAGCAGCACGTGGTCCAGCGGCTCGCCGCGCTGCCGCGCCGCCTCGATGCTGATCGATATGTTGTCCTTAACCTTCTGCTGGTTGATGTATTCCGCGAGCCGCCGCGGCCGCAGCGACGTATCCGCCTGCCCGTCGCCGTCCAGGGCCTCGCCATCGATCACGCGTTCCGTCTGCCCCTTCGCCATCGGCGCATTGTAGCGGGCGCGCTCGCCGCCGCCGATTCCGATAGGCGGCACGGCGACGCCGTCGCTCGCCGGGATCGTACGGGTGATCGTCGCGTTCCTCGACAGCGCGTTTGCGCCGCGGTGAACGTGAGATCGCGGGTCGGCGAAGCGAAACACGACGGCCCGGCCCGCGCTCCGTGCTTCGCTGTGCGCTCGAGAAACAACGCGAGCGCGACACGCGAGCGGTGCCCGCTACTGACGCAACAGCGCAATGAACTCGATCGTGTTGATGGTGCGGATACCTCGATATTCGCCTACGGCGAGGATGTCCTTGTCCTCTGAAACGATGCAATCCGCCGCGCCGGCAACGGCGCAGGCGAAGAATTTGTCGTCGGCCGGATCGCGAGAGACCGGAGGTACCTCCACGGGTTCGACAACGTCCGCGTGCGCCAGGATCCGGAGCATGGCTTCGATATTCATCTCGGCGAGCCGCGGAAACTTCCGCCGCAGCGATGAGCGCGAGACCACTTCGAGCATCTCGCGGATGATCGGCGGCGAGAGGACGGCGTCATACCGATCGGTGAGATCGAAGACGAGGCGCCCGGCGGGGCTGCGAGGATTGATGAGCGCGCGCAGCAGGACGACGGTATCGAGCACCGCCCTCACTTCCCACGCCGGCGCCGGACTTCGCGCACCGCCTCGTCGATCGCGGCGTCGACCTCGGCTTCTTGCACGCCATCGAGGGACCGGCGAACCGGGGCGAACTCCGCGTACAGCTGGCGGAGCCAGCCGGAACCGCGGCCCTTCGACCCCACGCGGACGGGCTCCACCTCCAGGCGGCCGTCCTCAAGCGACACGGCGAGCAGATCGTCGGGCGCGAGGGCCATCGCGTCGCGAAATTCCTTCGGGATCGTGATCTGCCCGTGGCGTAGCTGCCGGACGATCCTCCTGTTTTCCATGATTCCACATTACCATATTCGGCAGCGCGCCGGTCACCGCGCGACGGACGGAGAGGCGTTCGCTCGCGACACCTGTCGTGCGCCGGCGCCCGCCTACCGCACGATCGCCCGCACCCCGTGCCCGATGTCGATCACCACGTCGCGGATGATGTCGAGTGCCACCGCGTGGTCGAGCAGCTTGCCGTAGTGCAGCACGTACTCCTGCCCCATCTTCGGGATCAGCAGCACCGGCAACCACACTGCGAGCGACGCGCCGGCCAACACACGCTCGTCCCGTCGCTCGCGCATGTAGGCAATGAGCAGGTAGTAGAACTCGAATACGTTCGGGAAGATGAAGAGAATGATCCGGTTATCGAGCGCCTCGAACAGCACGAAGCCGGCGAGCCTGTACGCGAACAACCCCGACGCGATCGCCCGCGGCGCGCCTGGCCACCGCTGCACGACGATGAACTCGATCGCCAGGTAGTACTCGTCGAGGATCTTGTCGAGTTCGTGGTACCCCATGTGCGGGAACCCGAACGCCTGGAAGAACAGGATGTCGACCGTATCCGCCACGATCGCCGCCAACGCTCCCCAGAACGGCCACCGGAAGATCGAAAGCGGCACCACCAGCCGCATCACCAGCACGATCGCGACGCCCAAGCCCGCCCTCCCAGGCTACGCCGCCCATCCTACTCCTCCCCGCAATCCCCGACGACCCACACATCCCAAAGGCCGGTGCAGCTGACGCAGGCGCGCCGTGGCCAGGCACCCACTGTGCAGACAACCGCCCGACTCCACACCCGGCCAACGACGTTTCGCAGCGGGGAGAGATGTTCCTTCGCTCTACGGCACAGTCGCCACAACGTGCTTTCCCCCTCTCCACCCGTTCGAGAAGCGGGCCGGGGGATGAGGTCAGCGCGACAGCAGATCCGTCACCACTTCATTGATCACCCGGCCGTCCGCGCGCCCTTTGAGCCGTTGCATCGCCAGCGGCATCACCTTCCCCTTGTCCCCGGGGCCGGTCGCGCCCGCCTCCGCGATCACCGCCGCCACTTCCCTGGCGATGTCGTCCCGGCTCATCTCCGCCGGCAGGTACTCGGTGATGATCTCCAACTCGCCGCGTTCGCGGTCCACCAGGTCCTGCCGCCCGGCCTTCGCGTACTCCTCGATGCTGTCGCGCCGCTGCTTCGCCTGCTTTCGCAGCACGCCGACCACCGCATCGTCTTCCAGCGACGTGCGCGCTGCCGACTCGTCCTTCGTGTCAACGCGCGCGATCTCCGCGTTGCTGATCGCCGTCAACACGCTGCGCATCACGTCGCGACGCAGTGCATCGCCCGAGCGCATCGCCTCTTTCAGGTCGTTCGAGATCTGTTCCTTCAGCGCCATCGTCTGCCTCCGCCGACAACTCTACCGCGCGATCCCTCCCGGGGGGTGCCCGCACCCTGCCGGCAGCGCTTCCGCAGGCGTGAAGCAAATTTCCCGCCCCGTAGGCATCCCCGTCGGTATTGAACGGCCGAAGAAGTGCCGAAGATGGATGCGGGCTGAAGAAGGGCCAACCTGATGTACGAGCGCATGCTGGTCCCCATCGATGGCAGTCACAGCTCGGCGGCGGTCGTCCCGCCGGCGGCCGAGCTCGCCCGCAGGCTCGGCACCCGCGTGGACATCGTGCTCGTCGAGCCGCCCGGCGGCGCCCGGCTCCCGCATCCCGAGCACCACCGGCCGATCGCCCAGCGGGTCTTCGAGTCCCAGATCCTCGTCCCCGGCACCGCCACCCCGCAGGCTGTCCGCGCGGCGAACGAGCGCTACGTCGCCCGCCACATCGAGGAGTTCGAGGCATGCGGCGTTTGCGCCGAAGGCCACGTCGTCTGCGGCGAAGCCGTGGACGAGATCCTGAACGCCGCCCTCACCTTCCGCTCGGATCTCATCGCCATGACGACCCGCAAGATGGCCAATTTCGCCCGCTACGAGACTGGCAGCATCGCAGAAGAAGTGGTCTGGCGTTCCCGCCTCCCCGTCCTCCTGATCGCCCACGGCTAAGCGCCCGGGCCGCACTGCACCAGACAGGCCGAGCCTGCCGCGCACCCAACTCCCCTTCCCTTTAGGGAAGGGGTCGGGGGTTAGGTCTCGCCACCCGCACAACACGAACCCCGTGCACGCATAGTTCACGCCCGCGCACGATCCCTACGCGGATTTGTAATGTCCGCCACGCCGATCTCCCCCGTCCGGCGCGTTACGATCGTTAGACGTGGAACCACCTTCTCGTGACGCCGCCATAACGCTGCACGCGGGAGGCAGCATGACGACTGAACTCACCCGCGAGGGTACCGGCGCTGCCCTCGACGCGGACCAGTTCGAGGCTCTCCGCGACTTCCTCGACCGCGCCGGCATCGCCCGCCACCGGCTGGCCGCCGATGGTCGCGTCCTGCTCGCGAACGAGGCCGAGCTCGCCGCCCTCGGCTATCGCCACGACGAGTACGTCGGTCGCGTCGTGCGCCAGTTCCACGCCGACCCGGCCGAGGCCGACCGCATCCTCGCACGCCTCTCCCGCGGTGAAACGCTCGCCGACCACCCCGTCCGCCTCCTCGCACGCGACGGCGCCGTACGGGAGTTCCTGCTCGATGCCGTCCCGCGCTTCACCGCCGGCCGCCTCGACTACGCCTACTGCCTGATGCGCCCCGACCCGCGCGCCGAAGCCGCCATCACCGAGAGCGAACGTCGCTTCCGCGAGTTCGCCCAGACGATGCCGGCCCTCCTCGCCACGCTCGATCCGTCCGGCGTCTACGAGTTCTGCAACGACGCCTTCGTCGAGTACACCGGCCTCTCGCTCCAGGAAGCGCGCGACTGGCGCGCCCGCAGCCTCGTCCACCCCGAGGACCTTGAGAGCATGCTCGAAGCGTGGCGGCAGGCGTTCGCCACCGGTGAGCCCGTCCGGCTCGAGATGCGTCTGCGCCGGCGCGACGGTGTGTATCGCTGGTTCCTCGTGCGCGGCGCCGCCGCGCATGGCGAGGACGGCGCGATCGAGCGTTGGGTCACCACCAGCCTCGACATCCACGACCGCAAGGGCGCGGAAGAGCTCGCCGCCCGTCGCCGCCGCGTCCTCGCCGTCCTCTCGGAAGCCTCGCGCGACTTCACCGCGCTCACGTCCGACCTCCCGCGACTGCTCGCCGCCGCGGTCCGCCACGGCACGGAAGCGTTGGGGGACGGGTGCGGCATCCAGCTGCTCGACGCGGGCGCGCAATCGCTCACGCTCGGCGCGGCACGGCACCGTGATCCGCACGTCACCGATCTGCTGCACGCGATCTTCGCCGCCGGCCCCAACGATGCGCATGCCGCGGGGCCTGCGCGCGTGCTCGCAGCGACCGAGCCCATCGTCGCCACGCAGGTCGATGAGGACCGGCTGCGCCGGATGGTCAACCCGCAGTTCCATCCCCTGATCGACATCTGCGGCGTCACCTCGTTCGTCGCGATCCCGCTGCGCGCCGCCGGCGAGCTGCTCGGTACCTTCACCTTCACGCGTGACCGCGGCTCGGAGCCCTACAGCGACGACGATGTCCTGCTCGCCACGGAGCTCGCGCACCGCGCGGCAACCGCCATCCGCCACGCCCGCAACCTCGAGGCGCTCAACCTCTCGGAGTCGATCTACCGGAGCCTTGCCGAATCCACACCGGCCTGCGTCCTGCTCGTCGCGCCTGACGGGGGCGTGCTGCATTGCAACGAGTTCTTCCTCGACTACACTGGTCTGACGCGCGAGCAGCTCGCCGATGACGGGTTCATGCAGCTCATCCACCCGCGCGACCTCGAACAGCAGATCGCCGGGTTTTCGCCAGCGATGCGCGAACGCGACGAGTTCGTCTCCGAGTACCGCATTCGCCGCCATGACGGCGTCTACCGATGGAACCTCAGCCGCACCGTCCGCATCCGCAATGAGCGCGGCGCGCCCGAGCGCTTCGTCAACGTGACGATCGACATCGATGACCGGCGCCGCAACGAGGAGCGCGAGCACCTGTTGATGGAGGCGGCTCAGCTCGACACGCCGCTCGACCTCGATGCCGCGCTCGCACGGCTCGCGTCGGTCGCCGTGCCGGAGCTTGCGGACTGCGCCGTGACCTTCGCCATCCGCGATGGCCGCCCGGCGATGGTCGCCCTCAGGTCGAGCGATCCCGACATCCAGCGGCAGGCGATCGCGGGGGCCGAAGCATCCCTGCGCGCGGCCCGAAGTGACCTCGGCGTAATCAGGGCGCTCGAGACCGGCGAGAGCGACTTCTACCCGATCTTCGAGACGGCATGGGAGCGCGTCACCGACGACCCCGAACAGGTCGAGCGCTACCGGCGGCTCCAGCCGCGCTCGTACATCGTCGTCGCGCTCAAGTGGAGCGGCCGGATCTTCGGCGCGCTCAGCCTGATCAACTACGACCCCTACCGGCGCTTCACGCGCGAAGACCTCGCACTCGCCGAAGAGCTCGCCGAAAAAGCCGCCGCCGCCATGGAAAACGCGCGGCTCTACGAGGAAGCGACCGACACCGCCGAGCGTCTGCGCGAAGCCAACCAGGCGAAGGACGACTTCCTCGGGCTCGTCTCGCACGAGCTGCGCACGCCGATCACCGTCATCCTCGGCGACGCCCAAGTGCTGCGGAACCGGAACAAGCTGCTCGATGAAGAGAGCCGCATGGCCGCGCTCGATGACATCCACTCGGAGTCCGAACGCCTTAACCGGATCATCGAGAACCTCCTCGTGCTCGCGCGGATGGAGCGCGAACCGCAGGACGTCGAACCCGTGCATGTCACGCGCACGGTCGAGCGCGAGGCGAAGCGCTTCCGCGACCGCGCCACCACCCGCGAAGTCACGGTCACGATCACCGGCGGCGATGCGCTCGTTACCGCCAACGAGTTCGCCATCGAGCACAGCGTCCGCAACTTCCTGAGCAACGCCGACAAGTACAGCCCGGCCGGCTCGCCGATCGATGTGCGCGTGCACCGCGGCGCCTATGCCGTGACCGTCTGCGTCCTCGACCGCGGCTCCGGCATCGCGGAGGAAGAGATGGAGCGCATCTTCGAGCCCTTCTACCGTTCCGCGCGCACGGCCGCGGCGTCCGGCGTCGGCATCGGCCTCACCGTCTGTAAGCGCGTCATCGAATCGCACGGCGGCCGCGTCTGGGCTGAGCGCCGCGACTCCGGCGGCACCATCCTCTCCTTCACCCTCCCCCTCGCCCCCGACGACGACCTCTAACAACGTCGCCGCGCTGCGCGAGGAGCGAGAGCGGTTTGAGCCGGCGGGCGTGTCGCGCCCTCCACAAACCTCACCGAGACCTAGCGTTTCGCCGCGCGAGGTCCCCAGGCGCTCCGCCACGGAACGCGGCAAAGGATCTACACCAGCAGCTCCCCTCTCCACAATGTGGAGAGGGGCCGGGGGTGAGGTCGCGCGCGCAGCGCAGCGCGAAGGAGCGCATCCCGACCAACACAGATCCCCCACTAACGCCGACCGCGCTCATCAGCAGCTCCCCCTCTCCACCCGTTGGAGAGGAGGCCGGGGGGTGAGGTCGCGCGCAGCGCGAGAGGTACCATGGGTCCACCCTCGGCACGCGAAGGAACAGCAACCAGATGACAACGCTCGCACACCGCCCCAACACCGGCCTGCTCGTGGTCGACGTCCAGAACGGCGTCGTGGCGAACGCGCATCAGCGCGATCAGGTCGTCACCAACATCGCCACGCTCGTTGAGAGAGCACGCCACGCAAGCGTTCCCGTCGTCTGGGTGCGGCACGCGAGCGCCAACCTCGTCCCCGGCAGCGAGCCGTGGAGCATCGTCCCGGAGCTACGCCCGGCGCAGGCCGAACCGCTCGTCGAAAAGCACTACGGTGACGCGTTTGAAGACACAACCCTCGAAGGCGTGCTCGCGGACCTCGGCATCGGACGGCTGCTTGTCACCGGCGCCCAGACCGACGCCTGCGTTCGCGCGACGCTGCACGGCTCCTTCGTGCGCGGTTACGACACGATCCTCGTCAGCGACGCCCACACCACCGAGAATCTGACCGCCTGGGGCGCGCCGCCGCCCGAGCAGGTCATCGCCCACACGAACCTCTACTGGAACGACACCCAGGCCCCCGGCCGCACCGCCGCCACCGTGGCCACTGCGGAAGTCGATTTCACGGGTTAGCCGCCGCTACCGCAGAGGTGCGAACTGGGCCGCTGACGCCGCGTTGAACTGCCTAACTGTCTGGGGCAGGAAATCGCTCGGCATCCGGAAAGAACTGCGAACGGAAGGCATCGACGGTGAAACACGTGGTAAAGTCGATGCCCATGAGCGTTTGCACGATCTCACCGCCAGACCGGAGCGTACCCTCAGCGAACGCAACACTGATCGCTGGAGCGAAGTACGTTTTCACATCATCGGGTGTGAAGCGCGCCAACACTGTCTTATCGTGTATCGGCCCCTCATGGACAACTGGGCCAGCCCCGGTTGGGCTCCCCGGTTCCCAAAATGCACCGAGAGTGCCAGCGCTAATGATATGCAGATAACGATGCTTATCTACGTTCACCAGCGATTCGAGTGCGCACAACATACTGTTCCGGTAATGATTCAGCCCGAAGCAGGGCTGCGTCATGACGAGAAGTGCTAACGCCTCGACTCCGATGTCGTGCAACCGCGAGAAGCTGTTTGAAAACTTCGCCGGATCGTCGTAGATGGGAAACATCGTGCGCCTATCAGGCACCGAGCAAAGTTCCCACGCAAGGTGATCAAGCGCTGCGCGAAAGTTGCACAGGCAGTCGCCGACCATCTGCGCGATACGTCGAGGCGGGGCTTCCGGCTCGCAGTCCAAGCGCCAGATCTGCTCTCCAGTCTGAGAATCGATATCGGCGCGGACTGGATAGAGTTGACTTGCCCGAAAGACCGAAATCTCGCGGTCGATCGCTTTGCGGTGTTCTCTGGCACGTTCGAGCTTTAGGTTGACGCTTTCGAGACGAGGCACGGCACATCCACTCCGCTGAATCAGGTCGCCGCGCGCTCCCAGCGCATCAGCGCGCGCTCAGCACGTCCGCTACCCGCCCGAGGATCCGCGCCCCCACCTCGTACTTCGAGAGCAGCGGCAGCTCCTCTGTGTTGCCCTCGGCGTCGATGATCGTCACCAGGTTCGTGTCCGTCGCGAACCCCGCGCCCGGCGCGCTCACGTCGTTCGCAACGATGAGGTCCAGACCCTTGCGCTGCACCTTCGTTCGCGCGTTCTCATGCATGTCCTGCGTCTCCGCCGCGAAGCCCACCTTCACGAACGTCCCGCGCAGCCCCGCGATGATGTCCTCGTTCGGCACCAGCTCGACGCTCAGGTTCTGCTCGCCGCGCTTGATCTTGTGCGCCGCCTGCTCGGCCGGCCGGAAGTCCGCCGGCGCCGCCGCCATCACCAGCGCGTCCGCATCCGGCGTTGCCGCGCGCAGCGCCGCCTCCATCTGTGCGGTCGTCGTCACGTCGCAGCGCTTCACGCCGAACGGCGTCGTCAGCGCCACCGGCCCGCTGACCAGCACGACGTCCGCGCCCATGTCGCGCGCCGCCTCCGCGATCGCGAACCCCATCTTCCCCGAAGATCGGTTGCCGACGAACCGCACGGGGTCGATCGCCTCCTGCGTGCCGCCCGCGCTCACGACGACCTTCCGCCCCGCGAGCGCACCACCGCGCCCCAGCGCCTGGCTGATCGCGCCGAGGAGCTGCGCTGTCTCGATGAGCCGGCCGGCGCCCGCGCGCCCGCTGGCCAGCCGCCCCTCGTCGGGCCCCGCGATGAGCGCACCGCGGCCGCGGAGGGTCGCCACGTTCGCGCGCGTCGCCGGGTGCTCCCGCATCTGTCCGTCCATCGCCGGCGCCACGACGATTGGCGCAGTCGTCGCGAGCGCCGTCAGCGCCAGCATGTCGTCCGCCAGCCCGAACGCGAGCCGCGCGATCGTCGTCGCGCTCGCCGGCGCGATCACCAGCGCGTCCGCCGCGCGCGCCAGCTCGACGTGCTCTTCGGCGAGCGATGACCGCGGGTCGTACATGTCGGTATAGACCGGGCGCTGCGTCAGCGCCCGAAACGTCAGCGGCGTCACGAAGCGCTGCGCCGCATCCGTCAGGATGACGTCGACGAGCGCGCCGGCCTGCGTCAGCTTGCTCGCGAGATCCGCCGCCTTGTAGCTGGCGATGCTGCCGCATACCCCCAGGACGATCCGCCTGCCTGCCAGCATCTCAGTCCTTCGCGCGCTGCATTCCGTGCAGGATGCGCAGCCCCGTCAGCGTCAGGTTCTGGTCCACCACGTCGAACACCTTCGTCTCACGCGCCAGCAGCTCGGCCCAGCCGCCCGTCGCGATCACGCGCGCGCTGCCGCCGAGCTCCTTCTTGAACCGCGCGACCATGCCCTCCAGCAGCCCGACGTACCCGAACAGCGTGCCCGACTGGATCGCCGAAACCGTGTTCTTGCCGATCGCGCTCTTCGGGCGCTCCAGCTCGACGCGGTACAGCTTCGCCGCGCGCTCGAACAACGCCTCCGAAGCGATGCCGATCCCCGGCGCCAGCGCCCCGCCCAGGTAGTCGCCCTCCGCGTTCACCGCGTCGAACACCGTCGCCGTCCCGAAGTCCACAATGATCATCGGCGGCGGCCCGTAGAGGTGCATCGCCGCCACCACGTCGACGATGCGGTCAGTCCCCACCTCGCGCGGGTTGTCGTACAGGATCCGCACGCCCGTCCGCGTCCCCGTGCCCACCACCACCGGCTCGATGCGGAAATACGTCCGCAGCAGCCGCTCGAAGACCGGGATCAGGTCGGGTACCACGCTCGCCATGATCGCCGCGTCGATGTCCGCCGTCGCGATGCCCGCGTTCGCCATCAGCCCCAGCACCGTCACCGCGTACTCGTCCGACATGCGCTGCAGGTCCGTCGCGAGGCGCCACGTCGCGCGCACCTCGTCGCCCTCGAATACGCCGATCGTCACGTTCGTATTGCCGATGTCAAACGCTGCCAGCATCGCCGAAGTGTACCCTCACCCACCCCCGCACAGGCACTTGACGTGCAAGCGTACAACCGCTGGCCCCGCGTACATCGCGGCACGAAACTCCGGACCGAGCTCCGCTCTCCACAACGTGGAGAGGGCCGTGGGTGAGGTATCTCCTCGAACAGCAGATGCGCTCCTGCCGGCGCTCCCCCTCTCCACCCGGTTGGAGAGGGGCCGAGGGGTAGGCGCGCAAAGCGCGCGCGCACGCTTCGGGTGAGCGGCGCGCTTGACGGCCCCGCACGCCGCGCCGCATGCTGATCGCAGGCATGGCACAGCGACGCATCGACATCATCCGCGTCTACGAAGACCCGGGCCGCAAGCGCGGCCAGCAGCGCATCCTGGTCGACCGCCTCTGGCCTCGCGGCGTCCGCAAGGAGTCGCTCGACTTCGACGAATGGGAGAAGGACGCCGCGCCCAGCACCGAGCTCCGGCGCTGGTACGGCCACGACCCCGCCCGCTTCGACGCCTTCGCCCGGCGCTATCGCGACGAACTCCACCACTCGCCGGGCAGCGACGCCGTCGCCCACCTCCGCGACGTCGCGCAGAAGCGCGGCCTCGTCCTCCTCACGGCCACCCGCGACGTCGACCACTCCGGCGCCAGAGTCCTCCACGACGTCCTCGAGCACGCCGACTGACGCTACGTGACCGGCATCCCCGCGCGCGCTTGCGCCGCGCCTCGCCGAGTTCACCGACTGTGGCCGCCCGACGTCCCAACCCCATCGACCGCTCCTCATCCCAGGCTCCCCTCTCCAGAACGAGGAGAGGGCAGGGGAGAGGTAGCGCGCAGCGCAAGAACATCCACCGTGCACCGTCCATCCTCACCCCGCACGCGCCCG
>DASUKS010000149.1:0-3624 GCA_036278595.1 Dehalococcoidia bacterium | reverse complement strand
GGCACATCGGGCAGCCTCCTCTGGCTCTCGCCCGAAAGCCTAGCGCATCTTCCGCAGCCGCAGCCCGTACGCCGTCGCCCCGAGCCCGATCGCGACGAACAGCGCCAGCAGCATGCCGCCGATCGCCCCGCCCCGGTGCGGCTCCCCGCCGCCCGTGCTCGGCAGTCCCGGCCGCGGCGACGGCGTCCCCGCGAGCACGATGCTCACGTGCGTCGGCGTGCTCACCGGCGTGCCCGACGTCCGCGTCGGCGTGATGGCGGTCACCGTGCTCGTGCGCCCCGGCGTCGGCGTGCCGGCCGCCGGCGTGGCCGTGTGCACGACC
The DNA here is from genome assembly GCA_036278595.1 of Dehalococcoidia bacterium. Lineage (GTDB taxonomy): Bacteria > Chloroflexota > Dehalococcoidia > DSTF01 > JACRBR01 > JADMII01. The sequence continues at coordinate 3,302 of DASUKS010000149.1, read as the reverse complement.
GCCGTCCCGGTCGACGTCGCGGTGCTCACCGCAGTCGATGTTGATGTCGGCGTCGCCGTGTTCGCCGTTGTGGTCGATGTAGCCGTCGCCGTCAGGCTCGCCAGCGGCGTCACCGAACCCTCGATCGTGATCGTGCCGGTCGCCGTAGGAGTCGCCGTAGACGTGCTGGTTCCCACGGCCGTCGCCGTGCTCGTCGGCGTGCTCGTGCTCGTCTCGACCGCGGTCGACGTGCTCGTCGGCGTGCTCGTGCTGGTCTCGACTGCGGTCGTGGTGCTCGTCGGTGTGTTCGTGCTCGTCGCGGTCGGCGTCGCCGTGGTGGTCGCCGTCTCGCTCGCCGGCGCGGTCGAGGTCGGCGTCGGCGTGCTCGTCGCCGTCACCTCCGTCGCCGTTGGCGTCGCGGTCGATGTCGGCGTCGCGGTGTTGACGGGTGTAGGCGTCGGCGTGCTGGTCGCGACGTTCGTCGGCGTCGCCGTCGCGCTACCGCCGGGCGTCTGCGTCGCCGTAGGCACTGCCGTGCGCGTCGTGGTGACCGTGCTCGCCGGCGTGCGCGTCTCGGCGATCGTCGTGCCGGTCGACGTCGCCGTCGGCACCGCGGTGTTCGTCGCCGTCGCGCTCGCCGCAGTCGTCGGCGTCGACGTCGCCGTCGGCACTGCGGTGTTCGTCGCCGTGGGCGTCAGGGTCGCGAGCGGCGTCAGCGTCCCTTCGATCGTGATCGTCTTCGTCGCCTCGACCGTCGAGGTGCCCGCGGGCGTGCGTGTGCTGCCGGGCGTGCGCGTCGCGCCTGGTGTCGCCGTGCTCGCTGCGCCGGTTGCCGTCGCGGTCGGCACGGCCGTGTCCGTGGGCGTCGCCGTGGCGGTGGGCACCGCGGTGTTCGTCGGCGTCGAGGTCGCGTTCGGCGTCTGCGTGCCGGCGCTGGCCGTCGTCGTGCGCGTCCCGCTCGCCGTCGTGCCCGTGGCCCGCGCCGATGCCGTCGCGCCGGGCGTCGTCGTGCCCGCGCTCACCGTGCGCGTGGCGCCGGGCGTGCGGGTGCTGCCGGGCGTCGATGTCGCCGTCGCGACGGCGGTGTTCGTCGGCGTGCTCGTCGCGGTCGGCGTCGCGGCGCCGCACGGGCCGTGGCTCAGGTTGAACACCGTCACATCGACATCGTTTGCGACGGTCGCCGAAGCGGCGACGACCGTCTCATCGAGGTGCGCCGTCGTGACGTAGTGCGCGACGTCGGAGTTGAACGGCGCCGAGCGCGGCACGTCGATGGTGTCGCCGTCGGAGAACGTCACCTGGATGCTCGCGGGAGCACCGTCGACCGGCTTGAAGACGAAGTGCCATTCGGTGCTGTCGCAGTCGTGGCCGCTGAGGCTCGCCTGATGCACCTGCACGGTCTTGTTCTGTGAGCCCTGCGCCGCTCGCGCGTGCAGCCCGATCGCGACCGCCGCTACCAGCGCCAGCGCGCCGATGAGCGCCACCCCCATGCCGGTCTTCAAAGTCATCGTTGTGGTGCTCCCTCTCCCACGTATCTACCGCGCGGTCCTTCATGCGGACCCGGCTCGCGCCGCGCACGACCACACGACCGCCGTTGCGGGGCGCCGCAATGTGTGCGGCACGCGCGTCGGCGGCGCGGCTTCGATGACGAAGCCGGAGCCGAACAGAAGCCGAGAAAGTCGTTCAGGCGACTGGTGGGGCGGGGAACGGGCCACGCACCTGTTCGTACGCTCGACCCGCCCATACTACAGCACCCTCGTCCCAGCGTCTCCCCGTAAACATCAGACCGACCGGTAAATTTTCCGACGTCAGCCCGCACGGCACCGAGATCGCCGGCTGTCCCGTGAGGTCGATGATCGCGGTGAACGCGACGACCCGGAACCCCATCTCTTCTTTGCGTGACGCCTCGATCGACGGCGCCGGGATCGGGATCGTGGGGCATGCCATAACGTCGACGTTATCGAACCACGAGTCGGCGACGCCGCTGCGCAGGTCCTGCATCAGCCGTATCGACTGCACATAATCGGGCGCCTTCATGCCGAGCCCGGCGTCGAGCAGCGCCGCGACGCCCGCGCTGTACTCGTCGCGCCGGGCCGGGAAGTGCTGCGAATGGTACGCCGCCGCCTCCGCGAACATGATCCCTGTCCCCGGTCCCATCAGCTCCTGCACGCCGGGGATGTCGATCTCGCGCAGCACCGCGCCCGCCGCTTCGAGGTCGCCGAGCGCCTTCCGGCACGCGCGCTCGACCTCCGGGTCGAGGCCGTCCCAGAAGTAGGTCGTCGGCACGCCGATGCGCAGCCCGCGCGCGCCGCGCTCGATGTCCGCGAGCCAGTCGGGCACCAGCTCGTCGGCGGCGTTCGGGTCGCCTGGGTCGGCGCCGCTGATCGCCCGCAGCACGATCGCGGCGTCGCGCACGGTGCGCGTCAGCGGCCCGGCGTGGTCGAGGCTCCACGAGAGCGGCACGGCGCCGAAGAGGCTCGTCCGCCCATACGTCGGCATCAGCCCGACGCAGCCGCAGAACGACGCCGGGATGCGGATGCTGCCGCCGGTGTCGCTGCCGAGCGTCGCGTACGCCAGCCCCGCCGCCGTCGCCGCGCCGGAGCCGCCCGACGAGCCGCCCGGCACGTGCTCCGTCTCCCACGGGTTGCGGATCGGCCCGAAGTGCACGTTGTCCGACGTGATGCCGAACGCCCACTCGTGCATCCCCAGCTTCCCGAGGTTCACCGCGCCCGCCTCGCGCAGCTTGCGCACGGCCGTCGCGTCTTCGTCGGGCACCCACGCATCGAGGACCTTCGAACCGGCGGTCGTCCGCACGCCCTTCGTCTGGAAGAGGTCCTTCACCGCCACCGGCATGCCGTGCAGCGTCCCGCGGTAGTCCCCCGCCGCGATCTCGCGCTCGGCGGCGCGCGCATCATCGAGCGCCTGCTCCGCCGTCACCGTCATGTACGCGTTCAGCTTCGGGTCGAGCCGCTCGATGCGGTCGAGCATGCGCTGCGTTAACTCGACGGGCGACACGTCCTTCTTCTCGACGCGCCGCGCCGCCTCCTCGAGCGAAGCCAGCGCCAGGTCATCCGCCATCGTCATCGGTCACCTCCCGTTCGGTCGCAGGTCGCGTTACGGTCGCAGGTCGGGTTCGGTCGCAGGTCGCAGGTGGTCCCTCACGGGCCGTGCATGGCCAACACGTAGGGGCGTCTGCTTGCCGCGCCCGTCTCCGATCCGCCGATAACCGCGCGTATTCCAGCGCGCAGCGCACCCAACGGCACGCGTGATCCATCTTCCATCATCCATCTTCCACCGTCACGACCATACGCCACAGCGCCCTCAAT
>DASUKS010000148.1:0-5429 GCA_036278595.1 Dehalococcoidia bacterium | reverse complement strand
GGAGCTGAACCAGCGGATCGCGCGGACGGGGATGAAAGTGCTGGGGCTGTACGGGCAGCTCTTCGGCGATGACGCGCCGATGAAGGGCCGGTACGAGTCGTCGTACATGACGTCGCTGTCGTCGACGATCGCGGGCGGGACGTCGGAGATCCAGCGGAACATCATCGCGACGCGCGGCCTGGGGCTACCGCGCGACTAGGTGAGCCGGGGCGGCTTTCCGCAATGTGAGTGATGTTGGAGGTTGGATGTTAGATGTTGGAGGGACGCCCTCCAACATCTAACTTCTAACCTCCAACTTCTGTCCCATCGGCGCCACGCGCGCCGGGACGAGACGAATCAACACACAGACAGGAAGGAGCAGGGTATGGATTTCACGGATACGCCAGAGGAAGCAGCATTCCGCAAGGAAGTGAGCGCGTTCATCGACCAGGAGGCGCCGCGGCCGAAAGCGGGGGAGTCTGGGCAGGAGGCGCTGGTCAGCGGCTGGGCTGCGAACCAGGAGTGGTTCAAAAAGCTCGGGCAGCGCGGCTGGATCGCGCCGGCGTGGCCGAAGGAGTACGGCGGCGCCGGGATGACGACGGTGCAGCAGTTCATCTTCAATGAGGAGATGGCGCTGCACAAAGCGCCGCGGCCGCTGCACATGATCATCGGGCTGGGCATGGCGGGCCCGACGCTGATCGTGCACGGGACGGAGGACCAGAAGCAGAAGTACCTGCCCGGCATGCTGAAGGGCGAGGACATCTGGTGCCAGGGCTACAGCGAGCCGGGCGCGGGGTCTGACCTGGCGGCGTTGCAGACGCGGGCGGTGCGCGACGGCGACGACTACATCGTCAACGGTCAGAAGATCTGGACGACGCTGGCGCACATGGCGAAGTACATGATCCTGCTGACGCGGACGGACCCGGACGCGCCGAAGCACCGCGGCATCACCTACTTCATCCTCGACATGAAGGCGCCGGGGGTGGAGGTGCGGCCGCTGTACAACCTCGGCGGCGCGCACGAGTTCAACGAGGTGTTCTTCGACAACGTGCGGATCCCGAAGGACAACGTGATCGGCGAGGAAAACCGCGGTTGGTACGCGGCGGTGACGACGCTGGACTTCGAGCGGTCGAGCATCGGCTCGGCGACGGGCATGAAGCAGCACGTCGAGGAGCTGGTCGAGTACGCGAAGGAGCACGAGAACGACCCGACGAGCACCCTGCGGACGAACCCGATGCTTCGTTACGAGCTCGCGGACCGGATGGTCGAGGTCGAGGTGGCGCGGATGCTGTCGTACCGCGTCGCCAGCATGCAGGCGCGCGGGTTGATCCCGAACTATGAGGCGTCGTCGCTGAAGCTGTTCTCGACGGAGCTGAACCAGCGCATCGCGCGGTCGGCAGTGCACATCCTCGGGATGTACGGCCAGTTGCGTGGCGACGACGCGCCGACGAAGGGCCGGTGGGCGGCGACGTTCCTGCGGTCGCAGGCGTACACGATCGAGGGCGGGACGTCGGAGATCCAGCGGAACATCATCGCGCAGCGGGGGCTGGGGCTGCCGCGGGACTGAAGGGGCTAGCGCGTTCCATCGCAGCCGAGCGACTGATCTCGCAACGACGCGATGTTGGATGTTGGATGTTGGATGTTAGAGGGGTTCGCGCCGGTGCTGCCCTTCGGGCAGTGCGCGTCCGCTGAGTTGTGTTTGATGAGCGCCACTGCCGGACGTTGGTGGTTAGGTGTTGGAGGGCAAGCGGATGCCGATCCGCACGTACCGGGATCTTCGCGTCTATCAACAAAGCATGGCGCTGCTCGGACCCGTTCATAAGCTCGTGCTCGGGTTTCCAGAGTACGAGCGCTACGCACTCGCGGATCAGATGCGAAGAGCGGCTCGCTCTGTTCCGACGAACATCGTGGAGGGTTACGCTCGCCGAAGTTCCGCGCGTGAATTCAAACACTTCGTAGGGATTTCGATGGGTTCGGCAAACGAGATGGTTGTGCACCTGGAGATCACTGGCCAACTCGAATATGCATCACAGGAGTTCTGCGACGAGTACGCTCGTGCGTACGAGTCGATCGGGAAGCAGTTACACATGCTTATGACGAACTGGAAGTCGGACGGCCGGCTTCCAACATCCAACATCCAACATCCAACATCGCGTGGTAGGGAGGCTCAGCCGTGCGGCCCGGCGCCCCTACCTCTTCCCTCCAGGAGCCCACGCCGTGAGTGCCAGTGAGCGGCACGACGCCATGGCCGCGGGGTACGCGGCGCAGAGAGAGCGCGTGGCGGCGGCCGGGGATATGTGGGCCGGGTGCGCGGGGAGCTTTCGGCCGAACCTGGATGCGCCGTTGAGCGCGGTGCAGCAGAAGGCGGCTTCGTTCATTCGGGCGGAGGACGTGCTGATCGATGTCGGTGGCGGGGCGGGGCGGATGTGTGTGCCGCTGGCGTCGCGCTGTCGGGAGGTGGTGTGCATCGACCCTTCGCCGGCGATGGGGGTGGTGTTCGAGGAGGTGGTGCGGGACGCGGGGGTCGCGAACGCGCGGTTCGTCGCGGGCGCATGGCCGGAGGTGGATGGCGTCGAAGGTGATGTGGCGCTCGTATCGCACGTGACGTACTTCGTGCCGGCGATCGTGCCGTTCATCGAGAAGTTGAACGAGGCGACGCGGCGGCGGGTGGTTGTGATGACGCGCAGCGCCGCGCCGCCGAACCAGGTGGCGGCGATGTTCGAGCTGTTCCGCGGCGAGCCGTTCGCGCGCGTGCCCGGGTACGAGGAGCTGCGGGCGGTGCTGGCGGAGATGCGTATCGATGCGGACGTGATCGACGCCGGGCCGGCGAACCTCGCGGTGACCGCGCCGACGGCTTCGGGGCGCGAGGAGACGGTGAAGGGACAGGTCGACGGCGCGCTGCGGCTCGGCTGGCTGCGTTCGGACGAAGCGGACGCGTACCGGGATGTGCTCGATCAGCACTTCGACGAGCTGTTCGCAGAGACGGAGCAGGGGTACCGGCCGCGGAATACGCTCGACACGCGCGAGTTGCTGATCACGTGGGAGACGGCGTCATGAGGTTCACGTTCACGACGGAGCAAGAGGCGTTCCGCGACGAGGTCAACGCGTTTCTGCGCGGCGCGCTGCCTTCGGACTGGGAGGGCGCGGACAACGCGATCGATGACGAGGCGTACGAGTTCGGTCGGCAGTTCCTGAAGAAGCTCGCGCCGAAGCACTGGATCGCGCCGGCGTGGCCGAAGCAGTACGGCGGCCTCGAGATGGACCTGTGGGACCAGGTGATCTTTAACGAGTGCATGGGCTACGCGCGCGCGCCGATCGTGAACACGGCGGCGGTCGGGTACCTGGGGCCGACGATCATCCTGTACGGCACGGAGGAGCAGAAGCAGCAGCACCTGCCCGGGATCACGTCGGGGGATGTGGTGTGGTGCCAGGGGTACAGCGAGCCGAACTCGGGCTCGGACCTGGCGTCGCTGCAGACGCGCGCGACGCGAGACGGCGACGACTTCGTCATCAACGGCCAGAAGATCTGGACGAGCCAGGCGCACTACGCAGACTGGATGTTCGTGCTGGCGCGGACGGACCCGGACGCGCCGAAGCATCGCGGGATCAGCTACTTCCTGCTCGACATGAAGACGCCGGGAATCAGCGTGCGGCCGCTGATCAACATGGCGAACGGCGAAGGCTTCAACGAGGTGTTCTTCGAGAACGTGCGGGTGCCGCGCTCCGGGCTGCTCGGCGAGCTGAACCGCGGCTGGTACATCGCGACGACAACGCTGGACTTCGAGCGGTCGTCGATCGGCGGGACATCGCAGGCGCAGCGCTCGCTCGAGGAGCTCGCGCGCTTCGCGAAGACCGAGAAGGAAGCGGGCACGGGGCGGGCGATCTGGGGCCGGGCGCCGGTACGGCACGCGATCGCCGACCTCTGGATCGACCTCGAGATGGCGCGGCTGCTCTCGTACCGGGTGGTGTCGATGCAGGCGCGAGGGCTGGTGCCGAACTACGAGGCCTCGATCATCAAGGTGTTCAACTCGGAGTACGTGCAGCGGCAGGCGCGGATCGGGCTCGGCATCCTTGGACTCTATGGCGGACTGTGGGGGGAGGGTCCGTACGCGAAGCTCCGTGGCCGCTTCTCGAAGAGCTACGTCACCACCGTCGGCACCGCGATTGCGGGCGGGACGTCGGAGATCCAGCGGAACATCATCGCCCAGCGCGGGCTTGGGCTACCGAGGCAATGATGCGACACGTGAACGAGCACGGCGCTGCGCGCCACCTCACCCCCCGGCCCCCTCTCCAAACGATGGAGAGGGGGAGCGTGCGCGTCCGGCGGGGGGTTCACTGATGGTGGATTTCCGCGACGCTCCCGACGACGCGGCCTTCCGCACCGAGGTGCGCGACTTCCTCGCGCGCGAGATGCCGCACGACCTGCGGGCGGCGGATGATGCGATCCTCGGCGTGGGGATCGGGGAGGATGAGCGGGAGCGCGACTGGCTGCGGACGCTGGCGAAGCGCGGGTGGGTGGCGCCTGCGTGGCCGAAGGAGTACGGCGGCGCCGGGATGACGGTGATGCAGCAGTTCATCTTCAACGAGGAGATGGCGCGCGCTTCGGCGCCGCGGCCGAACTTCCTCGCGATCGGCCTTGCGGGACCGACGATCATCGTGCACGGGACGGAAGAGCAGAAGCGAGAGCATCTGTCGGGGATCCTTTCGGGCGAGACCTTCTGGTGCCAGGGCTTCAGCGAGCCGGGGTCGGGCTCGGACCTGGCGTCGCTGCAGACGCGCGCGGTGGTGGACGGCGACGACTTCATCATCAACGGGCAGAAGATCTGGACGTCGGGGGCGCATCGTGCGCAGCGGATGATGCTGCTGGCGCGCACGGACACGGACGCGCCGAAGCACAAGGGGATCAGCTACTTCCTGCTGGACATGAAGTCGCCGGGCGTGAGCGTGCGGCCGCTGACGAACATGGCGGACACGCCGAGCTTCAACGAGGTGTTCTTCGACAACGTGCGCGTGCCGAAGCGGGACCTGCTCGGCGAGCTGAACCGCGGCTGGTACGTGGCGACGACGACGCTGGACTTCGAGCGCTCGGGGATCATCAACGGCGTGAGCCTGCAGATGCTGGTGCGACAGACGGCGGCGTGGGCACGCGAGCACGCGCGTCGCGACGGCGCGTGGCCGTCGGTGCGACACGAGCTGGTGGAGCGCGCGATCGAGGCGGAGATCGCGATCGTGCTCTCGTACCGCGTCGTGACGATGCAGGCGAAGGGGCTGATCCCGAACCAGGAGGCATCGATCACGAAGCTGTTCGGTTCGGAGCTCGCGCAGCGCATCGCACGGACGGCGGTGAAGGTGGCGGGGCTGTACGGACAGCTCGTCGAGGGATCGGCACACGCGCCGCTCGGCGGGCGGTTCGACGCGTGGTACCGGATCGCGGTGGGGTCGACGATCGC
>DASUKS010000147.1:0-21337 GCA_036278595.1 Dehalococcoidia bacterium | reverse complement strand
TTCGGCGCCTCCGGCTCGGTGTTCCCATACGCCCCGCGCGCGTAGCTCGTCGGCCCCGGCCGCGGCGCTATCGCCACCTCTCCCACGATCGTCAAGCCGGAGGAGCGAGGAGCGAGGAGCGAGGAGCGCGAGGGTGTCACTCCCGCCGACTCTAGCGTCGCACCCGTCGCTTCCGCCTCCTCGAGGTAAGCATCCTGCTCACCTCTTCGAGCAGAATCATCGCGCGCTGCGTCCGCTCCTTGGGAAACCAGCCCAGATCCTCGCACAGGGTTACGAGTGTCCCGGTCTCCGCGAGCGACCCGTGGGCGATCGCCAGAACGTGCATCTTGTCCGGGCCCGACTCGCGCGTCCAGCCCTCCGCTATGTTCGCTGGGATCGAGACCGCCGCCCTCGTGATCTGCGAGCGCATCCCGTAGATCTCCTCTTTCGGGAGCAAAGGGACGAGGGTGTAGATCTCGCGCGCCGCCGCCATCGCCTTCTGCCAGAGAACTGTCCGTCGATACGGAAGTGTCACCTCGGTTTCGATCACCCTCGCTCCTCGCTCCTCGCTCCTCGCTCCTCGCCGCGACAGCGGCCAGGATGCGTTGGTACGTGCCGCAGCGACACACGTTCTGCGCGAGCGCCTCACGGATCTGCGTGCGATCGGGCTGATGCTCACGGCCGAGGAGCGCGACCGACGTCATGATGAAGCCGGGGATGCAGTAGCCGCACTGCATCGCTGACTCTTCGACGAACGCCTGCTGCACCGGGTGCAGCGCGCCGTCGTGCGCGAGGCCTTCGATCGTCGTGATGTCGCCACCGGCGACGGCGCCGACCGTCGCCTGGCACGAGCGGAGCGCCTGTCCGTCGACCAGCACCGTGCACGCGCCGCACAGCCCTTCGCCGCAGCCGTACTTCGTGCCGGTGAGCCCCACGTCGTAGCGGATGAAGCTGAGAAGGTTGCGCCCGGGATCCTGCGCCTCGTGCTGCTCGCCGTTAATCCGAACCGTGATCATCGTTCCACCTTCCCCGGCATCGTCACCGTCTTGAACATCTCCCGCGCCGCGCGACCGTGATGCAACGCACCGCGCGGTGCGCGCCCCGGCTGTCATTCTGAGCGCAGCGAAGAACCCCTACCATTGCGCCACGATCCCCGAGCAGCGCGCGGTCTTTGGTCCGATTCCATCCTCTGTCGTCCATCGTCACTCGCATCGGCCCACCGCCTTCGCGGTCAACATCGTCCGCTACGCGAGCCCGCACAACCGCGCGCGCTCCAGCACGCCCTGGAAGATCCGCACCGAGGCCGCATCGACGAGCACGCCGCCCTCGCCGGCCGCGCCGGCGCCGCCGCGCTGCGACGCCTCGTACGCGTCGCACATGCGCTTCGCCAGCGCGATCTCCTTCTCCGTCGGCGCGAAGACCTCGTTCGCGAGCCCGATCTGGCTCGGGTGGATCGCCCACTTGCCGACGCACCCGAGCGTGGACCCCCACGTCGCGTCGCGGCGGTAGCCGTCCGGGTCGCGGTAGTTCGGGAACGGCCCGTCGATGGAGTCGAGCCCGTTCGCGCGCGCCGCCGCGATCATCCGCGCCCGCGCGAAGTGCCAGATATCGCCCGGATAGCGCAGCGCCGGGTCCGCGACGTGCCCCGTACGCACGCCCAGGCTCGCCGAGAGGTCGCCGACGCCCAGGATCAGCGCCTCGAGCCGCGGCGAGCAGGCGGCGATCTCCTCGACCCGCGCCAGCGCCTCCGCCTCTTCGATCAGCACCTCGAGGCCGATGCGGCGCTCCAGCCCGAGCTTCGCCTCCAGCTGGGAGAGCAGCGTGTCGACGAACCATACGTCGCGCGGCGCCTTCACCTTCGGCACGATGATGATGTCGAGGTTACGCCCAGCGCGCGTCACGACTTCGATGATGTCGTCGTGCGCCCACGTGGTGCCGACGTCGTTGATCCGCACGGCGCGCACCTTGCGTCCCCAGTCGAGGTCGTTGAGCGCGACGATCACGTTCGCCCGCGCGCGCTCCTTCTGCTCCGGCGCGACCGCGTCCTCGAGGTCGAGAAACACGAGGTCGGCGTCGCAGCGCGCCGCGCCCTCGATCATCTTCTCCTGCGAGCCGGGCGTCGCCAGCTCGGATCGACGCAGCCGCACCGTCATGCTTCCTCCTTCGCCGGCGCGCGCGGCGGCAGCCCGGCCTCCGCCAGCACCTCGTCCGTGTGCTCGCCGAGCATCGGCGGCCGGCGGTAGATCCCGGCCGGCGTCCCGGCAAGGTGGATCGGCGGCGACGGCAGCTGCACGACCTGACCGCTCTCGCCCGGCAGGACGACATCGGTCAGCATCCCGCGCGCCTGCACGTGCGGGTCGTTGAAGATCTCCGGCGCGGTATTGACCGGCCCGACGGGCACGCGCCCGGCCAGCTCCTCGACGATCTCCGCCTTTGTGCGGACCTTCGTCCACGCGGTCACGGCGTCGGTCACGAGGGGGCGCTGCTCCAGCCGGGCGATGTTGTCGTACGTCCGCGGGTCGTCGATCAGGTCCACGCGCCCGATCATCGCGCAGAGGAGCGCCCAGTGCTTCGGCGTCGGCGCAGCGATCGCGATCGCGCCGTCGGAGGTCGGGAAGACATCGAAGGGACACAGCCCGGCATGGCCGTTGCCGCGCGGGTCGAGCACGCGCCCGGCCCAGGAGTACGTGTAGACCATGTTCTCGCAGAGCGCGAGGATCGCGTCGTACATGGAGACGTCGAGGAACTGGCCCGCGCCCGTCGCCCGCGCCGCGTGCACCGCCGACACCACGCCGAGCGCCGCGAGCGTCCCGGGGAACATGTCGCCCACGCTCGCGCCCGCCGGCACGCCCGGCGACCCCGCCGGCCCGGTGATCGCCACGATCCCACCCATCGACTGCGCGATGACGTCGAACGCCGGCCACTCCGCGTACGGGCTGGCGCCGGTACGCGGGTCGCCGAAGCCGCGGATCGCGGCATACACGATGCGCCGGTTCCGCGCCCGCAGCGTCTCGTACCCGACGCCGAGGCGGTCCATGACCCCGACCTTCGAGTTCTCGACGACCGCGTCCGCCGTCTCGGCGAGCCGCAGGAAGGCGTCGCGGTCTGCGTCCTCGCGCAGGTTCAGCACGATGCTGCGCTTGTTGCGGTTGATGCTCGCGAAGTAGCCGCCGAAGTCGCAGCCGTTGCCGCGGTCCGCCGCCCACGGCGGCATATCGCGCGTCATATCGCCGCGCGGCGGCTCGATCTTGATCACGTCCGCGCCGAGGTCCGCGAGCAGCATCGTGCAGAACGGCCCCGCGAGCGCCTGCGTCAGGTCGAGCACGCGGATGTCGTTCAGCGGCCCCGTGCGTTCGCTCATGCTCTCGCCTCCCGGCGTCTGATCAGCGCCGTGCGCTCTCCTTCGAAGACCACCGTCCCGTCGTCCTTCACGCCCGTGTGCCGGAACCGCACGACGCCCGCGTCCGGCCGCTCGCCGTCGTCCTTCGCCAGCACCTCCGTGTATGCATACAGCGTATCGCCGTGGAAGACGGGCGCGGTGAAGCGCAGCCGGTCGAGCGCCAGCTCCGCGACCGCCTGCTCCGCGCAGTCCTGGGTCGCGAGCCCGATCACGATGGAGCCGGTGATCAGCCCGAACACGAGCCGCTTGCCGTACGGCCCGCCCTGCATCGCGTGTTCGTTGAAGTGGGCCTGCGCGGTGTTCATCACGAGCTTCGTGAGCATCTGCCCTTCGACCTCGCCGACCGTGGTCCCGCGCGCGTGGCGGTAGCGGTCGCCCACGACGAAGTCCTCGAAGTAGTTCCCTCGCCCGGTGAGCCGTGCGCGGTCGTCGCTCACCGCGACCTCCCGAGCAGCCGGTCGGAGATGATCACGCGCTGGATCTCGGACGTCCCCTCGAAGATGGTCGTGAGCCGCGCGTCCCGCCAGTAGCGCTCGACCGCGCGCTCGGTCGTGTAGCCGTTGCCGCCGTGGATCTGCAGCCCGTCGCTGGTCACACGCTCGGCCATCTCCGTGGCGAAGAGCTTTGCCATGGCCGCTTCCTTCTCGATGGGCTCGCCGCCGTCGCAGCGCTGCGCGACGCTGTACATCAGCGCCCGCGCCGCCTCGACCTGGGTCGCCATGTCCGCGAGCTTGAAGCGGATTGCCTGGAACTCGCCGATCGGCCGCCCGAACTGCACGCGCTCCTGCGCGTACGCAAGTGAGTCCTCGAGCGCCCCGCGCGCCAGCCCGATGCCGCGCGCGGCCGTGTGCACCCGCGCGATGTTCAGCCCGTGCAGCGTCGCGTTGAACGCACGCCCCGCCGCCTGCGGGGCGTGCGTGGCCTCGTTCGCCCGCCGGCCCAGTAGCGCGTCCGCCGGCACGCGCAGGTCATCGAACACGAGGTTCCACGTCGTGATGCCGTAGTACCCGATCTTGTCGATCGGCGTCCCGCGCAGCCCTTCCGGGAAGGCGTCCCGCTCCTTCTCGATGAGAAACGTCTCGAGCCCGCGCCCGCGGCTCTCGCCCGCGCCCGGCTCGGTCGTGCGCGCCAGCAGCATGATGAAATCCGCCGCCAGCGCGTTGCCAGTCCAGCGCTTCTCGCCCGAGATCACGTACTCGTCGCCGTCGCGCGTCGCGCGGCACTGCACGTTCGCCAGGTCGGACCCCGCGCCCGGCTCCGAGAGCGCCGCCGCGCCGATCCACTCGCCCCGCGCGCTCCGCCGCAGCAGCTCCGCCCGCCGGTCGGGGTCACGAGCCTGCGTGCCCATGCCGTTGCCGCGCGCGATGATGCTCGCGACGCTCATCCACGCGCGCGCCAGCTCCTCCGTGATCAACGCGTACTCGAAGACGCCGAGCCCCAGCCCGCCGTACGCGCGGTCGATCATGATCCCGAAGTACCCAAAATCGCCGATGCGCCGAAGGAACTCGCGCGGGATGTCCGCCTTCCGCGGGTCCATCTCGTTGGCGAGCGGCAGCACTTCGTCCATGGCGAAGCGCCGAGCCGTCGCCTGGATCGCCAGCCGCTCGTCCGTCAGAAACGGGTTCGCCTCGCTCATCGCCGGTCTCGCATGGCAACAAGGTTGCTGCGCCGGTAGTCCACGACGAGCTCGCCGCGCTGGTTGCGCCCCTCGCTGTGCCACGTCACGACCCCGAACCCGCGACGGCTCTCCGATTCGCGCTTCGCCACCACCGTGCTGCTCGCCGTCAGCGTGTCGCCCGGGTACGCCGCGCGATGAAACCGCAGGTCGTCGATCCCCAGGAACGGCCCGCCGGCCTCGCTCAGGTCCTCGACCGAAAGGCCGACCACCGTGCACAGCACGAGCATCGGGTTCAGCACGACGCCCGGGTGGCCGTCTGTGCGCGCGTACTCGGCGTTGAAGTACAGCGGATTGAACGCCAGCGTCGCCGTCGTGAAGAGGGCGTTGTCGCCCTCGTTGAGCGTGCGCCCCCAGTGGTGCTCGAAGCGCTGCCCCACCTCGAAGTCCTCGAACGCGTTGCCCTTGCGCAGCAGCCGGTACGCCGCCGGGTCGAAATCGCCCATCTCGTGCTCGCTCGCGATGCGTCTCGCAGGTGATCGAGCTTAGATCAGCCGAAAACCGCGGGCTAGCTGAACGAACGAGAGCGCGGCTGAGTGCGGGAAGGCGCGCCTACGGATCACCCGTCTTGGCCGTCATTCGAGCGGGCGCTCATCGTCCCGAGGACCAACTCGGCACCCCGCCAGCCCGACGAAGACCACCGATCACCGTTAGGCTCATCTGTGCCATCTGTGTCGTCTGCTTACAAATGGCTTCAAACGGTGAGGTTCCTCGTCCACGGAGAGATCCTTCGCTTCGCTCAGGATGACATCGCCGGGCCGGACTTCGCATCATTTTCATCACCGAGGGTGCCGCTCCCGCGGCATGACTATCTGTGGTTCAAGCAAGATCCGCGACCGCCTATACTGCCGCAATCCGCCGGTCTTCCTTCGAGGGTCCGCACATGGTCACGCTGCATCCCGTCGCCACCGTCCGCTCGCCCGTGCGCGAGGGCGTCGACGAGGGTTGGGGCGATGTCGTCGCCGAGATCGTCTTCGACCCCGCGCTCGCGGAAGGCCTGCGCAGCCTCGAGGACTTCTCGCACGTGCTCGTGATCTTCCTCATGCACGAGTCGACCTTCAACGCCGCGAGCGATCTCGTACGACGCCCGCGCGGCCTCGCCGACATGCCCGAGGCGGGCATCTTCGCCCAGCGCGCGAAGCATCGCCCCAATCCGATCGGCGTCACCGCAGTCGAGCTGGTGGGGCGCGAAGTGAACCTCCTGCGCGTCCGCGGCCTCGACGCGATCGATGGCACGCCAGTGCTCGACGTCAAGCCCTACGTACCGGCGTTCGATCGCATCGAAGACGCGCGCGTGCCCGAATGGATGCAGCGGCTGATGAGAGAGTACTTCTAGCGGCCGCGCATCCGCGGGTCCAGCACGTCGCGCAACGCGTCGCCGAACATGTTGAATCCGTACACGGCGATGAAGATCGCGAAGCCGGGCCAGAACGCGAGCCACGGGTCCTTCCGCATGTACAGCAGGCCGTCCGCGCTCAGCATGCGTCCCCACGACGGGAACGGCGGCGGCACACCGAAGCCCAGGAAGCTGATCGTCGCCTCGGCGAGGATCGCCGTGCCGAGACCCACCGTCGCGAGCACGATCACGACCGCCATCACGTTCGGGAGCACGTAGCGAAGCACGATCCACGAGTCCGTCGCGCCCATCGCCCGCGCGGCTTCGATGTACTGTTCGTTTTTCACGGCGATCGCCGCGCCGCGGATCACGCGCGAAGTCCCGGCCGCGAGCAGGATGCCAAGCACGAGGATCACGGCGAACGTCTGTGAGACGCCGCCCTGTCCGACGTACGCCTTCGCCACCTGCACGCCGGCGATCAGCAGCACGATCGGCGGGAACGCGATCCAGCCGTCGACGATCCGCTGCGTCACGAGGTCGAGCGTGCCGCCGACGTAGCCGGAAACGACGCCGATGAGCGCTGCCAGCACGGACGCGATCAGCACCGAGGACAGCCCGATGATGATCGACACGCGCGCGCCGTAGATGATCTGGCTCAGCTGGTCGCGACCCAGCCGGTCGGTCCCCATCGGGTGCGCCCACGACGGGCCCTGCAGCCGGTTGTGCAGGTTCTGCGCGTCGTAGAAGTGCGGCGCGAGCAACTGTGCGTGCGACTGGAAGCCCGTGATCACCTGCATGTCGGCGCCGAGCGCGCAGACCAGCGTGACGATGATGCACAGCGCGCCGAGCGCGCCCGCCGGCTTGCGCCGCGCGAAGCGCAGCACACCGCGCATCCACCCATGCGACCGCTGGGGAGCTTCCGCCGGCGCGGTCTGGGGGAACAGGAGGACGTCTGCCATTGCCCGCTCCCTAGCTGTACCGGATCCGCGGGTCGAGGTAGGCGTACGCCACGTCCACCAGCAGGTTCGAGACGACGACGACCAGCGCGAGCAGCAGCGTCACCGCCTGCAGCTCGGGATAGTCGTGCGTGTTCGCCGCGGTCACCAGGTAGAACCCCATTCCCGGCACGCTGAAGATGGTCTCCACCACGATCGCGCCGCCGACCACGATCGGCACCTCCAGCGCTACCAGCGTCAACACGGGGATCATCGCGTTCTTCATCGCGTGCCTGATCACGACGCTGCGCTCGCGCAGGCCCTTCGCCCACGCCGTGCGGATGTAGTCCTGCCGCAGCACCTCGAGCATCTGCGCGCGCGTCAGGCGCATGACCGCGCCCGCGAGCCCGACGCCCAGCACGGCCGCGGGGATGAAGAAGAACCACAGGTTCCCCATCGGGTCTTCCCGGAAGGGCACGTACGTGGGTGGCGCCCAGTTGAACCACGTGTTGGGGTAGACGTTGATCATCGTCCCCAGCCAGAAGCTCGGGATCGCGAGCATCGCGATCGACGAGCTGCGCGCGATCTGGTCGAGGATGCTGTCCTGCCGTATCGCCGCCAGCACGCCTATAGGGATCGCGATGATGATCGAGATGATGATGGCCAGCGCGCCCAGCTCGAAGCTCACCGGCAGGCGGTTCTTCAGGTCCTTCGAGATCGGCTGCTGGGACTGGAGGGACTTGCCGAAGTCGCCGTGCAGCGCGCCGCCGACGAAGTCGCCGTACTGCTTCCACCACGGCCGGTCGAGCCCAAGCTCATGCTTCACCGCCGCGCGGTCGCCCTGCGTCAGCGGGGTGTACTGCCCGATGATCGTCTCGACGGCGTCGCCCGGCAGCAGGCGCACGATCAGGAACACGAGCACCGTCACCAGCAACAGCGTCGGGATCATCAGCAGGATGCGGCGGATGATGTAGGTCGTCATCGGCTCCTCGAGAGCCGGAGGGGGAGGGCCGCGGCCCTCCCCCTCTGCGCAACTTCCTTACAGCTTCTGCTTCGTCGTGTCGATCTGGTAGTAGGGGTACGACTCCGAGCCGATGCCGTAGCTCGTCGGCGCCGCCCACGTGCGGGTGTACGACTGCTGCGCCGCGAACCCGAACGGACCCACCAGCGGCACGTAGTACATGTGCTGCCCGTTCTTCTCCTGTACCTGGTATGCCAGGTCGCGGCCCTTGTCGAAGTCCGTTTCCTTGCCGATCTGGTTCACCAGGTCGATGATCTCCTGGTCGTTGATGTGCGAGTGGTTGCGCGAATTGCCCTGCGTGAACTCGTACGTGAACTGGATCCACGGGTGGTTCACCGGCGTCTCCAGCGCGAACGCGATCCCGTCCTTCAGCCCGCCGTAGAAGATGCCGCCGCTCGGGTTGATCCACTCCGACTGGTAGTCGTGGGTCACGGTCGTCGCGTTGATGCCCGCGTCACGCAGCATCGCCGGGATCGCTTCCGCGAGCGGGTTGTAGTACGGCACGGCGGTGACGTACGCGTTGTTCGTGTAGTGCCACTTCGTGTCCAGGCTGTCGTGCCCCGCCGCGCTCAGCAGCTGCTTCGCGGCCTGCACGTCGCGTTTGAAGAACTTCGCGGCATCGCCCATCTGGCTGCTCTCCGGGTCCAGGTACCAGAGGAAGCCGGCGTTGATCAGGTTGTGCTTCTTGCCGCCGGTGTCGCCCGACGCGAGTCCGATCAGCGCCTCGCGGTCGATCGCCATGGACACGGCCTGGCGCACGCGCTCGTCGTTGAACGGCGGCTCCTTCGAGTCGTACGCCGCCGGCGGGAAGAACAGGAAGTTCAGCAGGTTCGCGATCGACTGGGTGACGATCGCGTCGCTCTTCTGCTGCTTCAGCGGGTCGACCAGCTCCGCCGGGAGCGTGATCCCCTCCAGCTTGCCCGCGGTGAACTGGCTGAACTCGTTGTTCTTGTCCGGGATCACCGGGAAGTTCAGTTTGTCGACGTACGGCACCGGGTTGCCCTGCGCGTCCTTCTCCCACCAGTCGGCGTTCTTGTCGAACTGCATCGACACGCCCTGCTGGTAGCCCTTCATCACGAACGGCCCGGTGCCGATCATGGTGCTGTTCAGCTTGTCCGGGTTGTTGATCATCTCCGGCGCGTAGATCCAGAGGTCGCTCGGCGAGGAGATGATGATCGTGAACGGTCCGAACGATTCCTTCAGCTTGAACGTCACCTGGTTCGCGCCCGTCGCCGTCACGCTGTCGACGGAGTCCAGGTTCTTGCCCTTGTCCGGGCGCGCGGTGCGGTAGTAGTTGAACGACTGCACGATGTCGTCCGGCGTCACCGCGCGTCCGTTCAGGGGA
This sequence comes from Dehalococcoidia bacterium, assembly GCA_036278595.1. GTDB lineage: Bacteria > Chloroflexota > Dehalococcoidia > DSTF01 > JACRBR01 > JADMII01. The sequence goes on along the minus strand of DASUKS010000147.1, from coordinate 11,646 downwards.
TCGATGTTGTGCCACTTCGCGCCGTCCTGCAGCGTGAAGATGAACGTTGTCGGGTCCGGGTTCTCGAACTTCGACGCGAGGTCCGGCACCGGCCGGTACCAGTCCGATTCCTTCAGGTCGATGTCAGGCGTGGTCGGATCATTCAGCGCCGACGCCGACCTCAGCAGACGGCTGTACGAGAATGAGTTGATGCCCTGCACCGTGAACGTCGGGAACTTCTGCGCGTCGAATTTGCTCTGCGGGTCGTTCAGCGCGCCGCGCCACGTGCCGCCGAGGAGCGGCTTCTGCGATCCCTGCGTCCCGCCGGAGGACGGCGTGCTGCCACTGCCGGGCGTCTTGTTGTCGCTGCTGCTGCCGCCGCAACCGACGACGGCGATGGCTCCGGCCGAGGCGCCGCCGATCGCGGCCATCTGCAGTGCGCGCCGCCGGCTCACGCGCTGCGACACGATCCGGTCCCAGTAGGATCCGGTCTCCGCCATGGTGTCCTCCCTCTAATGCACCCGTCTCTCCGTCGTCGAGTCTACTACGTTAAATCGGGTTTCGTCGCGCTACGAGAGGGCCATTCGGCATCTTTTTTTCATGACGTCTGGTGATGGCTTAGTTAGCGTCCGCTAAGTCGTACTGACGTTTTTGTTTGTGATCGTGCGCACGATCACACGCCGCGTATCAGAAAGTGCACCCACGAATGCACTCGCGCGAACGTGCGCGCGCGGTACACCCGGCAGCGCGCGTGCAATCAAACAAGTGACTGCGAAAGGGCGAGGCTCACTGCGAAAAGCGAAACGTTCGGTCGAAACGAGCGTGCTCAGCGAAGGACGGCGGCGAGATGCCTGCGCAGCGCGTCGATGTCGATCGGCGACTCCGCGATCACCTCGTCGCCCGCCGCGATCACCGGCACCCGCTCGTTGTAGCGGGATCGCAGGTCTGGATCGGCGTCGATGTCGCGCTCGACGAGCGCGAAGTCGAGCTCGTGCTGGAGCGTCCGGAGATCAGCCGCGGCCTCGTGGCAGAGGCCACAGTCCTGTCGTGTGAAGAGCGTGATCTCGCGCGTCACGCTTCGACCGTCGTGCGCGGGCTGGTCGGCGTCTGCGTGGCCGGCCTCGCCGGCGTGATCTTGTCCGGCTCCGGCTTGCGCAGCAGCGTGTACGCCAACCCCACCATGCCGATCGCCCAGACGCCCATCGCCGTCACCTGCGGGAACGTCATCCAGTCCTTCACGACGTTCAGCGAGTCGATGCGCAGGTAGCTCACCCCGAACCGCATCGCCGAATACAGCACGACGCCGGTGAAGAACGTGACGCCCGGCCGCGTGCGCCACAGCTTGACGAAGATCACCGCCATGATGCCGATGATCAGCAGGTCGCCGATCATCTCGTACGTCGTCGCCGGGTGCGTCGGGGGCAGCCCCTGAGCCACGTACTTCTGCCAACTCGGGCTCTCGGGGTTGGTGTAGACGACGCCCCACGGCAGGTGCGTGACCTTCGCGACGTGCTCGCCGTTGATCAGGTCGCCGATGCGCCCGATCGCCATGCCGAGCAGCAGGCCGAAGCCCGCGACATCGAGCCCGCGCATCACCGGCATCTTGCGGAACCAGCCGTAGATCGCCGCCGCCGCGACGCCGCCGATGACGGCGCCGTAGAGCGTTATGCCGCCTTCGTTGATGCGGAAGACATCGAGCCAGCGACCCTCGAACGCCGCGCGGTTCTCGAGCACGAACATCGCCCGCGCGCCGATGATGCCCGCCGGCACGCCGACCAGCGCGATGCTGTAGCCGTCGTCCTCGGTGAACCCCTCGCGCCGCGCCAGCCAGACGCCCAGGTACACGCCCGCCGCGATCCCGACGGCCGTGAACACGCCGTGCCACGTCAACTGCAGACCCCCGAACTTCGCGATGTTCGGGTTCCAGCCGATCGTGATCGTCAGCAGATGCAGCAACGCGGGCACTAGCGCTCCTCCTCGAGTTCCGGCGGCACGGGCACGCCTAACCGTGTCGCGAGGGTCCTCATGTCCTTCTCGAATCCGCCGCTCTTCTCGGCGAGCGCAGCCACCTGGGTTCGTTCGTTGGTGAGCTTCATCCAGAGCCTTCGGCGCGGCACATAGAAGGTTAGCGCAAGCCCGAGAAGGAGCATAGCGGTGGCGACCCAGATGAACGTCGCCCCATGGTCTTTCTTCACCGCGATCCCCGCGAAGTGCTTCACACCCGAGAACTGGTATTCATAGTCCCCGACCGTCGTCGGCTGGTTCGCCGCGAGCGCGATCGCGGGCCGGTTCGCGCCGACGAGCATCAGCGCCTGCTGGCCGTCTGGGCCCGTCGTCATCTCCGCCAGCAGCTGTGACTTCGCGTCCGTGCCCGGCACGCCGACGCCGAGCGCCGAAGGCAATAGCGTCACGGAGTCGAACCGCACCTGCATGCCGCTGATCGCAGCGGACCCGTTTTGGTCGATGCGCGCCTGCGCCCCCTCGCCGCCACCCTGCGGGTCGAATGCCACCAACTGCCAGGCGTCCTGCCCCTTCGGCGTGATGCCGAGCCAGATCGTCTTGCCTGTCCCGGGCACGGTCACCAGCCCGCCGCTCGCGCTCTCGAGGAAGTCCGTCGGCGCGACGATGTCAGACAGCAGCGTCTTCCCGCTCGCGTCGGTGATCGTGACGCGCGGCGCGGCCGTCGTGTCCTGCATGGGGAAGGTCTCGTCGAATACCACGTTGCCCGTCGTGGCGTCGCGCATGACGAGCCGCGCGCCCCACGGCTGGTAGGCGACCTGGTGGAAGCGATAGCCGCCGTACTTCATCGGGTCGTTGACGGTCGTGAAGCCGCTCGCGACCTGCTGGCCGTTCTTGAAGATCGTCAGGTGCGTCCGGTAGTCCAGCGCGTTCCCCGCCGCCCCGAACTTCCCGATCGCCTGGTCGATGCGCACCTGCAGCTGGTTCGCGTTCCGCACAGCGAACACCGGGCTCGTCGTCCCTTCGCCCGCGAAGATGTCCGCCGTGAACCCCGTCAGGTGCGTGATCAGCCCGCCGGAGATGAACAGGATCAGCGCCAGGTGGCTGACGAACGTCGCGAGCTGCGTCCACGGGTACCTGTCCGCGAACAGGTACGTGGCCCCGTTCTCCTCGTCCCGCTGCACCTTGAACCGCCCGCGCCGCAGCGTCGCCGCGGCCGCGTTCGCATCGACCGGTGCGAGCTCCACCCGGTTATGCGCACGTTCGAAGAACGTGTCCGGCACGCGACGCGGCGGCCGGAAGACGTTGCGGAACGTCGGCGACCAGCGATTGAACGTGCAGACGCTGACGTTCACGACCAGGAAGCCCAGTGCGATGAGGAACCACTTCGCGTGGAACACCGAGAACAGCCCGAGCCGGTACATCGGGTCCGTCAGGGGCCCGAACGTCCCGCGTTCCGCATCGACCCAACCCTGCGTCGCGGCGACGTTGCCCCGCATCGCCTCGGGCACCTGCGGGATGATCACGCCCATCAGCCCGAGCGCGGCCAGCAGGGCGATCAACCCCACGGCGATCCGGACCGATGTCAGCATCCGCCAGATCGGCTGGAACAGGTCGAAGGAGCGCCGCCGGTCGCGCACGCGCGCGGTGTTCGCAGCCGTCATGCGCCCGCCCCGGCCGGCATGATCTTCGCCAGGTTGTCCGCGATCGCCTGCGGCGTCATCGGCCCGTACGAGCGTGCCTGCACGATTCCGTTCGGGTCGATGAAGTACGACGACGGGATCCCCTCGACCGGCCCGCCGATCCGCCACGTGTCGGCGACGCCACCGTTGCGATCGATGACGAGCGGGTACTTCATGCCGAACTCCCGCGCGAACTGCTGCACCGCGTCCGCGTTCTCTTGCAGGTCGACCCCCACCACCACGAGCCCCGTGGCCGCGTTCGCGTCGTAGGCCCGCACGATGTCCGGCATCTCCTGCCGGCACTCCGTGCACCACGACGCCCAGAAGTTCACGACCACCGGCTTGCCGCGCAGGTCGCTCAGCCGCAGCGTCGTCCCGTCCGGCTTCTCGAGCACGAAGTCCGGCGCGGCCCGCCCGACATCGCTCGAAGGCGATCGCCCGGTCGTGTTCGCATTCGCGGGCAGCGCCACCGTACCGTACCCGCTCGACCCCGCCGCACCGCCCGTGTCGCGCTTCTCCAGGTAGAACAGCACGCCGACGATCGTGGCCACGATGAGCAACGGCAGCACGAGGCTGCGCAGCGGCCCCGCCCACTCGCGCCGGTTCTGTGGGCGCTCTTCTACGCCCGATTGCTCGTCGATCTGCTCCTGGTTGGGGTCAGTCACCGCGCGTTTCGCTCACGCCCGCCGCATGCTCGCGAGATGCGCGACGGGGCGCGCACCCGGGCGCATCCCTGCACCGGCATACATTCTGACAGCTTCCGGAAGGCAGGCTCCAATCGGGCGCGCCCTCGGCTGAACGCGCCGGGCACTCGGTAACCTGTGAAATTGCCGTAATCAGGGACTGAACAGGTTCACGTAGAGCTGGCGCACCTGGTCCGGCGGCAGCCCCTTCCCCAGGTACGAATCGCCCGCGCGCAGCTCGAAGTGCAGGTGCATCTCCGCCGTGGGGTCCGTGATCGACTCCGGCGTCCCCGAATCCCCGACCGCCGCGATGACCTCGCCCTGCGCGACCTTCGTGGCCACCTTGATCGCGTCCGGGATCGCCGAGAGATGGCAGTACCGCGTGACGATGCCGTTCCCGTGATCGACCCACACCTGCCTGCCGCGAAAGGCGTCGAGGATGTCCGGCGCCGTGTCCCCCGCCGCGATCCGCCGGTCGAGGTCGTCGAGCTTCGCCTGCGTCAGGTCCTGGTATGTATGGTCCGCGCGGATCACCGTGCCGTCCTTCGCGGCGCGCACCGGCGTCCCCTTCCCAATCTGCGTGCAGTTGTCGACCTGGTAGAAGTCGACGCCCTCGTGCGTGCCGCTGCGATAATCGCGCGGGGCGTTCGGCATCAGGTTGTCGCTCTTCGGCAGACACGCACCCTCGATCGGATAGATGAACCCCCGGAACACGGAGAGGCTCGCCGGCGGCGTGGGCGTGCCAGCCGGCGCAGTGGGCGTCGCCTTCGACCCGCCGCCACCACACGCCGTGATCAGCACGAGCGCGACGATGCCAAGCGGGGCTACGAGCAGACGTCGCAGGTGACACGCCTTCCGAATTCATGAGAGAGCCAGCACTCGCGGGACGGCCGCCGGTCAGCTTACGCGGGCATGGCGAGCGCTTCAAGCGCGTTCGAGCGATTGCCTACGGCAAGTCACCTCGCCGGTAGTCGGCGGCGTTGCGGTACAGACGTTCGTCGCCCGTCCACAATTCGGCGCCGATCATCGACGCGCGGGGATCCGGCACGGCGCGGTTCATTTCTGCTCGGAGCTATCAACTTCCGGCGAATTGATCGCTCGGGCTTGCAGACCTTCGGGCCCAAGCAACTCGATGGGTATCGCCAGCAACAGTGCGAGCAGCCCGTCTGCCTGTGAGGACGTAAGTATCCCGCGTCGCTCTGGCTTGTACACGGCGTTTGTGACTTCCGATCGAACGATCCGCGGGGCAAGGAGAAGAACACCTGCGGCCATCGCGTCGCGGAACAGGTCTCGCGCTTGATCGGTGTAGTCCTCGCGTAGTCCCCACTTGAGGACGACGCTAGCGTCCACCACGATCTCGCTCATAGACGACGCGAGCGCTCCTCACGCGCCGCCCGGATGATCGCAGCGGAGTCAGGCAGCCGGCGCCCCTTGCGCCGGGCGTGGATCTCCTCGCCAATGCGCACCGCGGCTTCGAACGCCTCCAATGCCCGCTGCTTCTCCGCCTCAGTGAGCGGGCGCAACTGAGCGCGCAGACTCTCCGCCGATTCGATGCCGCTGTCGGGCTCGAACTCCACCGGCCGCACGGCCGCCTCAGCGTCCTCCCGCCGGATCCGTATCGCCTTCGGGCCGACGCGCACTGCGGGCATCTTGCCCGAGTCGACCCAGCGCCACACGGTGGACGCACTCACGCCGAGCATGTCCGCGACCTCCGCGACCGTGCAGAAGTCGCCATGCCCCATGTTTCGCGCGTCGCCCTGTGCTCGCCGTGCCATATTGCACGTATACCATTTCTTGCAGTGCTCTCATGAGCACCGCCACGACCCGGTGCAGCCTCTCGCCCCTCACTCCTCTTCCGTCGCACCCGCTCCTCACTCCTCACTCCTCGCCAGCACCTGCCGTTCGGCCCGTTGCCCCAGCCTCGCAGCCACGCAAGGATGGACGGGATGGCCGAAAGCATCGTGCTCTGGATCCACATTTTCGCCGCGACGCTCTTCGTGGGCCCGCAGGCGTTTCTCTTCATGGCTGCCATCCCCGCGATGCGCACGGTCGAGGACGTGGAGGCGCGCGCCCGCGCGACCCGCGTGGTGACGGCGCGCTTCGGCTGGCTCGCGGGCGGCTCACTCGCCGTTCTCATCGCCACCGGCATCTATAACTACATCAAGGCCAGCGACGCCGGCCTGCTCGATTTCAACCGCTACGCGACCGTGCTGCAGGTCAAGATCGGCCTGGTCGGCATCGTCGTCCTGCTGACGTTCCTGCACGGCGCCATCCTGGGCCGCCGGCTGCTCGCGCTGCAGCAGTCCGGAGCAGATCCCGCCGCCATCGCGGCCACCCGCCGCTGGTCCGTCGCCGCGTCCACCATCATCTTCGTGATCTCCGTCGCCATCCTGCTCTGCGCCGCGATGCTCGGCTCGGACTGGACCAAGCAGTAGCACTCGACGTTGTGAACCGACTTTATCTACAATGTCGGTCTCCACAGCAGCGCCTAACGGTTAGAGGAGGTAAGCCATGGCTTCGGATGTGCTCGTAAGCACTGATTGGGTCGCAGAACATCTCAAGGATTCGAAGGTCAAGCTGGTCGAGGTTGACGTCGACACGACCGCCTACGACGAAGGCCACGTACCGGGCGCGGTCGCCTTCAACTGGACGAGCCAGCTCCAGGACCAGGTCCGCCGCGACGTCATCGCGAAGGATGACCTCGAGAAGCTGCTCGGCGATGCCGGGATCAGCAACGGCGACACGATCGTCCTCTACGGCGACAACAACAACTGGTTCGCCGCCTACGCGTTCTGGGTCCTCGAGATGTACGGCCACAAGGACCTGAAGCTCATGGACGGCGGCCGCAAGAAGTGGGCCGACGAGGGCCGCGAGATGAGCAAGGACGCACCGAAGGCCGCGAAGGCGACCTACAAGGCGGCGGACATGGACAAGTCCATGCGCGCCCGGCGCGACGACGTCATCGACGCGGTGAAGTCGAAGAAGGAGTACCTCGTCGACGTCCGCTCCCCTGCCGAGTACAGCGGCGAGATCATGGCGCCTCCCGGCCTCACCGAGACGGCGCAGCGCACCGGCCACATCCCCGGCGCCGCCAACGTCCCGTGGTCGCAGGCCGTGCGCGAGGACGGCACGTTCAAGTCGAAGGAAGATCTGGAGCAGCTGTACGGCTCGAAGGGCGTCAGCGGCGACAAGGACATCATCGCGTACTGCCGCATCGGCGAGCGCTCGTCGCACACGTGGTTCGCGCTCAAGCACCTGCTCGGCTACAAGAAGGTCCGCAACTACGACGGCTCGTGGACCGAGTACGGCAGCCTGATCGACGTGCCGATCGAGAAGTAGCGCCACAACCTAGGCGAAGCCGCATCGCACCGCCCGCCGCAGCAGATGCTGCGGTTAAGGCGGTGCGATGCCGTATCCTGAGCGCGTATGCCGGACTACCTCCGCGTCCTCGCCCGAAGGTCGCTCGCCAACCGCGATCCCGCGCTCGTGCAGCTCGCGTTCGAGCCGGCGGTGCTCGACCGCTACCGCGGCCAGCCGGCGTACTCGATCGTGCGCACGAACAGCGCCGGGCGGGTGAAGAAGCAGGGCGGCTGGTCGCTTGACTTCGGCATCGGCGAGGGCGACGCGCTCGTGCACGCGTCGTGGGGCGCACTCGCGCAGAACCTGCCGGACGAGGAGCGCGAGCACTGGGCGATGCACGTTATCGACCTTGCGCTGAGCGAGAATTTCCTGCGGATGCAGCTCTCACCGGGGAGCTGCTTCGATGATGGCGACCTGAGGAACTGGTAGATGGTGTTCCGAAACGTGGGCAACGACCGCAACGAAGAGCTCGAGGACGAGGATGAAGACGGGCTCAACGTGATCAGCGACGACGACGAAGAGGACGAGGAGAGCGAGCCGCTCTTCGCGGCCGGCCAGCTCTGCGACCTCTGCGAGACCGAGGAGGGCCGCGTCGGCCTCGACCCGACGTGCCGCGGCAACTATGGCGGCGACATGCAGCCGCAGCTCTTCGGCTACAACTGCCTCGCCGACGGCCTCAAGCGCGCCTACCAGTCCGTCGAGGGCGTGGCTGCTGTCGTCGAGCCGTTCGGCGACTACAGCGCTCACTTCTACTACCGCCTCGACGAGATGCCGGCATACCAGTTCGTCCGCGACGACGTCGAAGCCATGTCGTGGCTGATGCTCTCGATCGGCGACGATTGCTCGCGCTGCGGCAAGCAAAGCCACATCGCCTGGCTCACCCGCGAGTCCGTCGACGAGCGCCTGCCCGAGAACCGGCCGGTCTTCCGCAACCTCGATGCCGACATCGAGCACCTCTGCGTCGACTGCACGGCGGAGGCGCTCGCTGAAGCCTATCGCGAGATGGAGCTGCCGCTGATGACGGTCGAGCTGCCCCGCGCCGCCATGGGCGTGCTCATGCCGACGGGGGACTGATGACGCTCCGCCTCCCGCAGTCCTACATCGACGAGATGATCGCCCACGCGCGCGACGACGTGCCCAACGAGGCGTGCGGCATCATCGCCGGCAACGGCGGCCACCCCGTGAAGCTGTACCGCGCGATCAACGCGGAGGCGAGTCCGTTTCGCTACAGCGTCGACCCGAAGGACCTGCTGCGCATCCACAACGACGTCGATGACAACGACTGGACGTTCCTCGCCATCTACCATTCGCACACGCACACGGAGGCCTACCCCTCGCCGACCGACGTGCGCCTCGCCGTCGGCTGGCCCGACGCCTACTACATCCTCGTCTCTCTCATGGACGAGGAGAGTCCGGTCGTGCGCGCTTACCGCATCATCGATGGAACAGTGACGGAGGAGCCGCTCGAGGCGAGCGCGTGATCGAGCACGAGGACTTCCTCCCCTACAACCTGCCCGATATCACCCAGACCGAGATCGATGCCGTCGTCGAGACGCTACGCTCCGGCTGGCTCGCGCCCGGCCAGCGCGCGCGCCAGTTCGAGGCGGATTTCGCGGCCTACACGGGCGCGAAGCACGCCGTCGCTGTCGACTCCGCGACCGCCGGGATGCACCTCGCGCTCGTCTCGCTCGGGATCGGCGCCGGCGACGAAGTGATCACCACGCCGACCACCTTCGCCGCGACCGTGAACGTCATCATTCACGCCGGCGCCACGCCCGTGCTCGCCGACATCTGCCCCGACGACTCCTGCATCGACCCGGCCGCCATCGAGCGCAGGATCACGCCGCGCACGAAGGCGATCATGCCCGTGCACCATGCCGGCTCCGCCTGCCGCATGCGCGAGATCGAGGCGATCGCGGACGCGCACGGCGTGCGCATCATCGCCGATGCGGCACACGCCATCGGCACGGAGGTCGATGGCACGAGCGTCGGCGCGTTCCGCGATGCGGCTGTCTTCAGCTTCTACCCGACGAAGAACGTCACGTCCGGCCGCGGCGGCATGCTCACGACAAACGACGACGCGCTCGCCGAGCGCGCGCGCCTGCTGGCGCTGCACGGCATGAGCAACGACGCCTGGGACCGCTACACCGCGCGCGGATCATGGGCCTACCAGGTGCTCGCGCCCGGCTACAACTACGCGATGTCCGACTACCAGGCCGCGCTCGGCGCCGCGCAGTTCGCGCGCATCGGCGAGTTTCAGCGCACGCGCCGCGAGCTCGCCGCCCGCTACGCCGCGCGCCTGGACAATCTGCCGGAGATCGTGTTGCCGATCGAGCGCGAAGGCACGACGCACGCCTGGCACCTGTACGTCGTGCGCGTGCGACCGGAGCTGCTTGACATCAACCGCGACGCGTTCATCGAAGAGCTGCGCGCGCGCGGCATCGGCACCTCCGTGCACTTTATCCCGATACATCATCACCCGTATTATCGAGAGGCCTTCGGGTGGGCGCCCGGCGACTTCCCGGTCGCCGACGCGGCGTTCGAGACGATGATCTCGCTCCCGCTGTACACCCGGATGACTCGTGAGACCGTCGACCGCGTCTGCGATGCGGTCGCTGACGTCATCGTGCGCCATCGCGCGCGCAAGTGACCGCTTCGGGAGGTGAATGATCGACCGCATCATCAACGGCGTGGTGGGCCTGCTCGGCGTGGTGGCGTTCATCATCACGTTCCCAATCATCGCGCTCGCGATCAGGATCGACTCGAGCGGCCCGGTGATCTTCTCCCAGAAGCGCGTCGGCTACAAAGGGCGCAAGTTCACCTTCTACAAGTACCGGACGATGTCGCACGAAGGTCACCGCCCCTACGAGACCCCGAAGCTCGAGCCGGTGCACTTCAAGACGTTCGTCTTCGTCACGCCGGTCTCGCGCCTGACGCGCGTCGGCCGCTTCCTGCGCGCCACCAGCCTCGATGAGCTTCCGAACTTCTGGAACGTGCTGCGCGGCGACATGCGCATCGTCGGCCCCCGGCCGGAGATCCCCGAGCTCGTGGAGCAGTATCCGCCGGAGTATCATCGCCGGCACGATGTGAAGCCCGGCATCACCGGCCTCGCCCAGGTGAGCGGGCGCGCGGATTTGACGTACGAAGAAACCATGACTTACGATCTCGATTACGTGAACAACCACTCGCTCGCTCGCGACCTGGCGATCCTCGCGAAGACGCTGCCGGTCGTAATCGCGCGAAAGGGTGCTCGCTGAATGACGGGTGTTCGGCGTCCTCCGGCGAGCAAGGCAGGGAGGAGCCGCCCGCATGACACCGTCCGCAACAGTTGTTTCCCCTCCCGCCCCGTGTTGCCGCCCCGGCGTCGCTGAATGAGCGCGCCCCAGCACGACCACCTTCGCGGCTTTGTCCGGCTGCTTCCGGTCGCCGCGCTCGATGCCGCCGTCGTCGTCGCATCCTTCGCGGCCGCGCTCGCCCTCCGCTTCGACGGCGACGTCCCCGCGAAGTCGATCCAGTTCTTCGCCGCCGCGGCTCCGTTCATTGCCCTCGCCTACATCATCGGCAACGTCTTCTTCGGCATCTACCGCACGTCGTGGAAGTACGCCGGCATCGTCGATGCGATCAACATCGCGCTCTCGATCGTCGTCGTGTCGATCTTCCTCTTCGCGATCAACGCGTTCCTCAGTCCACGGCACATCCCGCTGACGGTGAACGTCGTCGCCCCGGCGCTCATGCTCATCGCGATGGGCGGGATCAAGTTCTGGCCGCGCCTCTGGGCCTCCCGCAACCCGTTCGGCGGCTACGACGCGGGCGTCAAGAACGTCCTCATCGTCGGCGCCGGCCACACCGGCCAGCTCATCGCCCGCGAGTTCCTGCAGAATCCACAGTGGCAGTACCGGCCGATCGGCTTCATCGATGACGACCGCCGCCTGCGCGGCGTCCGCATCCATGCCGTCGTCGTCCGGGGCGACCGGCACGACATC
>DASUKS010000146.1:0-18105 GCA_036278595.1 Dehalococcoidia bacterium | reverse complement strand
AGATCGAGCGATTCAATGTCGACGGCCGTCTCCGGCAGCCACATCCCCTCCGGCTTGCGCCCGTAACGGTGCTCGAAGTCGCGGATGCCCCAGGTGATCTGCGTCCGTTTGTCACGCGTGTTCGCGAGCGGCAGGATCATGTGGTTGTATGCCTGCGCCATCGCGGAGCCGTGCCCGTTGAACCGCTCGCGGCTCAGCCGGTCGCCTTCGAGCACCGCCGCGTACGTCTCCGGCGCCTTGTCTTCGAGCCAGCTCAGCAGCGTCGGCCCGAAGTTGAAGCTCGTCCGCGCGTAGTTGTTCGTGATGTCGATGATCCGGCCTTCGCCATCGAGGATCCGCGCGGCGGCGTTCGGCCCGTAGCACTCGGCATCGATGCGCTCGTTCCAGTCGTGGTACGGGTACGCCGACTGCTGCGCCTCGATCGCCTCGAGCCACGGGTTCTCGCGTGGCGGCTGATAGTAGTGCCCGTGGATACACAGATAGCGCTGCATCAGCTCCCCTCGCGCGCTGCACGAAGCAACGATTGGCGCGCTCTCATCCTAATCGAAGCCGCGTCGTGCCAGCGGGCCATGCTAGCCCGACGAATCATCGGCCGGACCCCGCTCGATCCGGCAGCCTCGGCCGGGTGACGCGGTGGGCAACCGCTCAACGCGTACGGTCCGGCGCGAGGAACAGCACTCCGAGCGGCGGCAGCGTGAGGTTCAACGAGTACTGCCTCCCGTGCCATCCGACCGGCGTCGCTTCCACGCCGCCGAGGTTCCCCTGCCCGCTTCCCCCGTACGCGGGCGAGTCGCTGTTCAGCAGCTCACGCCAGTACCCGGTGCGAGGCACACCGACGCGGTAGTTCCGGCGCGGCACCGGTGTGAAGTTCACCACCACGCACACGGGGTTTTGTTCGCGGTCGAGCCGCAGGTAGCTCAGCACGCTGTTTGCCGCGTCGCTCGCATCGATCCACTCGAACCCTGCGGGCTCGCAGTCCATCTCGTGCAGCTCCGGCCGCTCGCGATACAGCGCGTTCAGGTCGCGCACCCAGCGCTGCACGCCCTGGTGCGGGGCGTAGTCCAGCAGCTCCCACTCCATCGCCCCGTCGTGGCGCCACTCGCCGCGCTGGCCGATCTCTGCGCCCATGAAGAGCAGCTTCTTGCCCGGCTGCGAGAACATGTACCCGTACAGCAAGCGCAGGTTTGCCATCTGCTGCCACTCGTCGCCGGGCATCTTCGAGAGCAGCGAACCCTTGCCGTGCACCACCTCATCGTGCGACAGCGGCAGTACGAAGTTCTCGTTGAAGGCATATATCATGCGGAACGTCAGCTCGCCCTGATGGTGCGAGCGGTGCACCGGGTCGCGCTCGATGTACTCGAGCGTGTCGTGCATCCATCCCATGTCCCACTTCATCCCGAAGCCGAGCCCGCCGGCGTAGGTCGGGCGCGAGACCATCGGCCACGCCGTCGACTCCTCCGCGATCGTCTGCACGCCGGGAAAGCGCTTGTAGATCTCCTCGTTCAGGCGCCGCAGCAGCGAGACCGCCTCGAGGTTCTCCCGCCCGCCGTGCTCGTTGGGAATCCACTCGCCTTCCTTCCGCGAGTAGTCCAGGTACAGCATCGACGCCACCGCATCCACGCGCAGCCCGTCGGCGTGATAGATGTCGAGCCAGAACGCCGCCGAGCTCAGCAGGAAGCTGCGTACCTCGTTTCGTCCGTAGTTGAAGATCGCGCTGTTCCAGTCCGGGTGGAAGCCCTTGCGCGGGTCCTCGTGCTCGTACAGGTGCGTTCCATCGAAGTACGCCAGCCCGTGCTCGTCCGTTGGGAAGTGCGAGGGCACCCAGTCGAGGATCACGCCGATCCCCCGCTGGTGCAGCGTGTCGATAACCGTCATGAAGTCCTGCGGGGTCCCGTAGCGCGCGGACGGCGCGAAGTAGCTCGTCGTCTGGTAGCCCCACGACCCGAAGAACGGGTGCTCCATCACGGGCAGGAACTCGACGTGCGTGAAGCCGTTCTCGACGACGTAGTCCGACAGCCGCTCCGCCAATTCGCGGTATGACAGCGACCGCCACCCCTCGCCCGCCACCCGCACCCACGAGCCGATGTGCACTTCGTAGATGCTGGTCGGCGCGCTGAGCGCGCTGCGCTGCGCCCGTGTGCGCATCCAGGTGTCGTCGCCCCACTCGTACGTGAGGTCCCACACGACCGATGCGGTCTTCGGCGGGATCTCGCACGAAAACGCGAATGGGTCCGCCTTCTCGACCTGGTACTTCTTCACGCGTGCGCGGACGAAGAACTTGTACAGTGCGCTATTGCCCACGCCCGCGATGAACCCCTCCCAGATCCCGGAAGAGCCGCGTGGCGAGAGCGGGTTGGCGTCGCGCGCCCAGCCATTGAAGTCGCCGACGACCGACACCGCCCGCGCATCGGGCGCCCACACGGCGAAGTACGTCCCGGACGTGCCGTCCGGCGCCGTCGTCAGGTGCGCCCCGAGCTTGTCCCAGAGGCGAAGGTGGCTGCCCTCGTTGAACAGGTACAGGTCGTCGTCGCCGAGCAGGCTCACGGCGGGCGACGATGGCGCCACGCTCTCGGCCTTCGGCGCCTTCGCGGGCGTGCGCCGCCGCGCGGGCGTGGTCGCGCCGTCACCGCGTTGCGTCCGTGTCGGCTTCGCCTCGCTCATGTCGCGCGTGTCCTTTCCGTTCCCGCGTTCGCTTCATCGTGCACCCGCGCAAGAGCGCTCGTCGTGCGTTCGACGCCCGCGTCCTCGCGCATCTCTTCGATGCTCTTCGCGAAGCGCCGCCGCCAGTTCGGATATTCGGTGCTCGTGCCCGGCCGGTTCTGCGGCTCCGTCTCGAGCCAGAGGTCTTCGGTGTTCGCGATGACGTACCGCGCCGGGCTCTCCGCGAGAAACGTCATCCAGCCTCTAAAAACCTCCCCCGCGTCCGCCGCGACGCACACGTTCAGCGCCCGCGCGACGCGTTCGCACATCGCCGTGCGTCCCGCGCGTTCCGCAGCTTCGTCCTTCTCGTGCAGCAGCCCGCGCGCGAGCCGCTCGCCGATGTCGCGCCCCTCCCAGAACGCCGCGAACGTTGGTGTGTCGTGCGTGTCCATGCTGGCGATCGCGTCCGCCGCCGGGGCGCGCAGGCACCCGTCCGGCGCCGTGCCCGCCTCGAACTGTGCGACATACATCCCGTACAGTCCGTGCGTCTTGATGGCGCGGTTGATGTAGCCGGGCACCGTTCCGAGGTTCTCGCCCACAACGGCGCAGCGGTTGCGGTGACTCTCCAGCGCGAGGATCGCGTACATCTCCTCCGCGCGATACTGCAGGTAGGCGCCATCGCGTGCCGCGACGCCCTCCGGGATCACGTACAGCCGGTGCAGGCCCATCACGTGGTCGATGCGGACGAGCCCCGCGTGCCGCATGTGCTGCCGCAGCGCCGCGATCGCATATGCGTATCCCGACCGCCGAAGCTCGCCGGGATGCTGCGGCGGGAAGGCCCAGTTCTGGCCGAGCGAGAAGAAGCCGTCCGGCGGCGCCCCGGCCGAACATCCGTCGACGAACAGCGACCGGTGGCGCCACGCGTCGTACCCGTCCGGGTGCACGCCGAGCGGCACATCGAGATACAACTCGACGCCGTCCTCGCGCATCTCGTGCGTCGCGCGCTCCATCTGGTCCGTGATCAGCCGCTGCGCGAAGGCGTGGTATGCGGCCGCCGCCGCATCGACGTCATCCGCCGCGATCTCGCCGTCGCGCATACGCTGCGGCCACGCGCGCCAGCCGGCGCCGTAGCGCTCGCCGGCCGCGCGGAAGCGCGCGTAGTCGAGCAACCGCTCGTCGTCCTGTGCCGCACTGCGCGTGTGCTCCATCGACGCTTCGAGCACCGCGCGCTTGAGGCACGCGATCCGCGCGTGATCGATCACGCTCCCGCGCGCCAGCGTTCGCAGCTCGTCCCGCACCGCGTCCGCGATCGGCATCTCCGAGATGTCGGTGTAGTGCTCGTTCCAGAACAGGCGCGACAGCGGGCGATACGGGCTCGGGTCGCCTTGCATATCCGTGACGAGCATCGGCAGCGTGCCGAGTAGCGTGCCGGCGCGCGATGCCACCCAGCGGGCGAACTCTCGCAGCTCACGCACACTGCCCGCTCCAAGCGTGTGCCCGTCGTGGAGCGCGTACGCCGGCGCGAACATCCCCCACGCACGCCCGCCGTCGCCGCCGTAGCATCGGCGCGGCGCGGCGATCAGCATCGTCACCTGCGCCCGCCCGTTATGCCGCAAGCGCAGGTCGTGGTAACCGCGCGGCAGCGCCGGGAGTGCGACCAGGTAGGCGAAGTCCCCGCCCGACGGCTCGCCGGTCCGCGATGCCGGCTGGAGACGCGCCTCGAAATCGAGCTGCTCGCCCGATTCGAGCGTCAGCTCGAGCTCGACGCGCGTCCCCGCGATCGCCGCCGGACCGCGCACCTCGATCGCCGGATGCTCCGCCTCCCAGACGACGTGCACAGGTTCGAGCCGCAGCACGTCCGCGCGGCCCGCCTCCGGCGCCTCGACCGCGTTGCCGCCGCGGTCGAGCGCCCCGAGCGCCTGCAGGATCGCCGTCAGTGACTCCCGCGAGGCCGACCCGCGTCCCCCGTCGTTGGTGCGATACGTCGCCTGCACGCCGTGGCGTGCCGCCAGCTGCCGAAGCTCGTGTGGCGTCACGGGCGCCCCTCGCCGAGGAGTCGCAGGATCCCGTGCAGCGGGATCTCGGCCCACTCCGGGCGGTTGTTCAGTTCGTAGTTCAGTTCGTACACCGCCTTGTCGAGCAGATACGCGTCCAGCAGCACGCCGAGGTGCTCGCGCGACGTCGGGATCAGCCGGGGCTCGATCGTGCCGATGTACGAGCGCAGGAACACAGCGCTGCACCAGTCGTACCAGGCGTCCGCCCAGCGACGCAGCGACTCGGCCTGCTCCGGCCGGAACGACGCCCGCTGCAGGAAGTCGCGCAATGCCGCATTCGTCGCGTAGTCGAACGATCGCAACAACCCCGCCACATCCGTGAGCGGCGAGCGCTTGAGCCGCCGCTCCGTCAGCGGCCGTGCCGGCTCGCCCTCGAAGTCGATGATCACGAAGTCGTTGCCGGTGTGCAGCACCTGTCCCAGGTGGTAGTCGCCGTGCCGCCGAATCCGCATCGCCGAGATCTTGTGGTGCATCGGCTCGCGCATGCGCTTCAGGACATCGTCCTCGTGCGCTGCGACATTCGCCGCCAGCGACCGTGCGGGCTCCCCAAGCTTGCGTGCGTTGTCGTTCAACAGCCGCATCGTGCGCCCGACGAGGCCCCGCATCGACTGGTACAGCGAGCGCTGGTACATCGGGGTGAAGCGCTCCGGCTTGAACGCGTCACGCTCATCGTCCGCCAGCGCGTTGTGCAGCTCCGCAGTCCGCCGCCCCAACTGCTCGGCAGCCTGCACGTACGGTCCGATGGCGTCGTGCACCTGCTCGGGGATGCCCAGATCGACGCGCTCGATCACCGGCGCGGGCGTCTCGGCGAGCGGATCGACGTCGTCAGGCAGCGCCATGACGTGCTCGAAGTAGCTTCCGAGCGCGTCGAGCGCCTGCGACCACGCGTCGCCCTGGTTCCGCACGTACTCCTGCAGCACCATCAGCGTCATTGGCTCGCCGCGCGGCCGGCGGTACTCGACGGCGCCCGCCAGCGCCGGTGCGTTGTCGAACTTCCGGACCTCAGTGAGGTACTCGCCGATCTCCATCTCGGGGTTTCGGCCGAACTCCGGCTTTCGATAGAGCTTCAGCATGAAGCGCTCGGCGTAGACCACCGATGTGTTGCTCTGCTCGCCGCGCAGGAGCGCCGACGTCGGCTCGGCGCCGTTCGTGCGCAGCGCTGCCCGGAAGGCGCGCGTCCGCGAGGTGACGATCTCGCCGCGTTCGCCCTTCGGCTTGCGCGGGGAGCCAATCGCGTGCAGTAGCGACTGGCGGTACTCCTCGTCTACGATGCACTCGTAGACGATGCCGCGCATATCGCCGGCGTTGACGCGCGCGACCATCGCCTCCGCGTGCTCATCATCGAGGCGCGCCGTCTCGTCGTCTGCGAAGCCCAACGGCAGCACGTACGTCTCGTCGTCTCCCTGCTGGTACACCACGTGCAACAGCACCAGACGGGCTTCCCGGCCGCTCGCGCGCCCCATCGGGATCGCATCCGTGATCTCGATCGATTGCATGCGTCGCGCCTTGCCCGCGAACCAGCGCTTCGTCCGGATATAGCGTCCGAGCGCGGTAGCCAACTGTCCGCGCGCCGATCCCCGGAAGACGTCCTGCCACGAGCCGCGTACCGTGATCGAAGGCACGGCCGGCGCGCTTGCGGCCGCGCCCTCATGGTCCTCGCCGCGTTCGAGGTTGAACCAATAAAACGAGTGCGGCCCCAGCGTGAGGAAGTACGGCAACTCGCCGATGCGTGGGAAGCGCGATCCGCCGAACATCTCGATGGGCGTCCAGCCCTCGTACGCGGAGAGGTCGATCTCCGCCGCCTGCACGAAACGCGAAAGGTTCGCGACGACGAGCACCGTCTCGTCTTCCCATTTCCGCACGAACGCCAGGACCTTCGCGTTGTCTGGATACAGGAACTCGATGCTTCCGCGACCGAACGCCCGGTGCCGCTTACGGAGCGCGATCACGCGCTTCATCCACCACAGCAGCGACGTCGCGTTGTTGTGCTGCGCCTCGACGTTCACCGTCTCGTAGTGGTATTCGGGGTCGACGGTGATTGGCAGGTAGAGCCGCTGCGGGTTCGCGCGCGAGAACCCCGCGTTGCGGTCGGCGCTCCACTGCATCGGCGTCCGCACGCCGTTGCGGTCGCCGAGATAGATGTTGTCGCCCATGCCGATCTCGTCGCCGTAGTAGAGCACCGGCGTGCCCGGCAGCGAGAGCAGCAGCCCGTTCATCAGCTCCATGCGCCGCCGGTTGTTCGCGAGCAGCGGCGCCAGCCGCCGCCGGATCCCCAGGTTGATGCGCGCCTGCGGGTCGTCGGCGTACACGCGGTACATGTAGTCGCGCTCTTCGTCCGTCACCATCTCGAGCGTCAGCTCGTCGTGGTTCCGCAGGAACACCATCCACTGCGAGTTCTCCGGGATCTCCGGGGTCTGGTTCAGGATGTCGATGATCGGGAATCGGTCCTCCATCCGGATCGCCATGAACAGCCGCGGCATCAGCGGGAAGTGGAACGCAGTGTTGCACTCGTCGCCGTCGCCGAAGTACGCCCGCGCGTCCTCGGGCCACTGGTTCGCTTCCGCCAGCAGCATCCGGTGCGGGTGCCGGTCGTCGATGTGCTTCCGCAGCTCGCGCAGGTACGCATGCGTCTCCGGCAGGTTCTCGCAGCTCGTGCCCTCGCGCTCGAAGAGGTACGGCACCGCATCGAGCCGCAGCCCGTCAACACCGCGGTCGAGCCAGAAGTCGACGACGCGCCGCATCTCCGCCCGCACCGCCGGGTGGTCGTAGTTCAGGTCCGGCTGATGCGCGTAGAAGCGGTGCCAGAAGTACGCGTTCGCCGTCGGGTCCCACGCCCAGTTCGATGTCTCGAAGTCCTTGAAGATGATCCGCGCGTCGCTGTACTTGTCCGGCGTATCGCTCCAGACGTAGAAGTCCCGCCACCGGCTCCCCGGCGCCGCGCGTCGCGAGCGCCTGAACCATTCGTGCTCGTCCGATGTGTGGTTAAGCACCAGCTCCGTGATCACCCGCAGCCCGCGTCGGTGCGCTTCCGTCATGAACGCCTGGAAGTCGCGCATCGTCCCGTACGCCGGGTGGATCGCCTCGTAGTCGGCGATGTCGTACCCGTCGTCCTTGAGCGGTGACGGATAGAAGGGCAGTAGCCAGAGCGCAGTCACGCCGAGGTCCTGCAGGTAGTCGAGCTTCTGCGTCAGCCCCCGGAAGTCGCCGATGCCGTCTCCGTCGCTGTCGTGAAACGCGCGCACGTGCAGCTGGTAGATGACCGCATCCTTGTACCAGAGCGCGTCACTCGCTTCGGCGTCCTTGCGCCGGCGCACCGCCGTGACGCGATGCTTGCCCGGCCGGGCGGCGCTAGAAGTAGTACTCAAATTCACGCTCGCTTCGTAGCTTCTTCCGCACGGCGAAGATGTGCGCCGGGGTCGACCGCGGGTCGAGCTGCACAAAGTGCCCGTCGCCCTCCCAGATGTACCGCGCGTCGCCCAACAGGTCGTGCACCTGGAATGGCGCACCGTCCGGCATCCCGACGTCGGCCGGCGGCAGGTGCACCCAGCCCGACTGCGTGAAGTGCGGGTCGACGTTCACCACCACCACAATGACGCTCTCACCGTCGGCGCTCTGCTTGCTGTAGCACAGCAACTGCTCGTTATCGACCGGGTGGAAGCGCAGCGACCGGTCGTTGTGCAGCGCCTCGTTCTCCCTCCGGATCGCGTTCACGCGCCGGATGAAGTCTGCCATCGCGCTCGACTCGTCGACGTCCCACGTCCGTACTTCGTACTTCTCCGAGTCGCGGTACTCCTCGCTGCCCGGTGCGCGCGGGATCGCCTCACCCTTCTCGAACGACGGCCCATAGATCCCGTAGTTGGCGCCCAGCGTCGCGGCCAGCAGGAGCCGCGCCCGGAACGCCGGCTCGCCGCCCGCCTGCAGGTACTCGGTGAGGATGTCCGGCGTGTTCGGCCAGAGGTTCGGCCGGAAGAACTCGCTCAGCTCCGTCTGCGTCAGCTCTTCGAAGTACTGCCGCAGCTCCCACGCGCTGTTGCGCCAGGCGAAGTAGGTGTACGACTGCGAGAATCCGACCTTCGCCAGCTCGTACATGACCTGTGGCCGGGTGAACGCCTCGGCGAGGAACAGCGCCTCCGGGTGCGCGCGCTTCACCTCCGCGATCACCCACTCCCAGAAGGCGAAGGGCTTGGTGTGCGGATTGTCGACGCGGAAGATGTGCACGCCTTGCTCGGCCCAGTACAGGAACACGTCCCGCAGCGCCTCCCACAGCCCGCGCCAGTCGCCCGATTCGAAGTCCAGCGGGTAGATGTCCTCGTACTTCTTCGGCGGGTTCTCGGCGTAGCGCGCGGTGCCGTCCGGCCGCCGCCGAAACCACAGCGGGTGCTCCGTGATCCACGGGTGGTCCGGCGAGCACTGGAACGCGATGTCCAGCGCTACGTCCATCCCGTGTTCGCCGGCGGCGCGGACAAGCGCACGGAAGTCGTCGATCGTCCCGAGCTTGGGGTGGATCGCCGTGTGCCCGCCCGCGCCGGCCCCGATCGCCCACGGGCTGCCCGGGTCGTCGATGCCGCACGTGACGGCGTTGTTCTTCCCCTTCCGGTGCGTGATCCCGATGGGATGAATCGGTGGCAGGTACAGCACGTCGAAACCCAGCCCAGCGATGTACGGCAACCGGTCTATCACGTCCCGAAAAGTGCCGTGCTTGCCGGCCTTCGTCGAAGCCGAGCGCGGGAACAGCTCGTACCAGGCGCTGAACGCCGCCCGCGGCGGGTCCACCATCACGCGCGCTGTCCTCGGATACCGCGTGACGTTCGCACGCTCGCCGTGCTCGTCCATGAGCCCGAGCAGCGTCTCGTCGAGTGCGGTCTTGATCCGAGCCTGCACGTCCACCGGCGGCAGCAGCGCGCGCGACGTAGCGTGCAGCTTCCGCGCCGCCTCGCCGGTCGTCCGTGCGGCCGCCGCGCCCACCAGCTGCGCGGCGACGAGCAACTCAACGGCAACGTCCTGCCGCACCTCCAGCCGGCGCTCGAAGTCACGTCGCCACGTGCGGAAGCGGTCGATCCATGCCTCGGCGGTGTACTCGTATGCGCCGAGCGCCGGCACCGGGAAGCTGCCGCGCCAACGGTCGTTGACCAGCGACGTCATCGGCGTCTCGGTCCACGCCGTTGCTCCGTCCCGCCGATGCAGCAGCGCGCACCGCAGCTCGTCGTGGCCGTCCGCGACGGCGTTGACCTCGACGACCATCTCGTCGCCCGCGACGCGCTTTGCCGGGAAGCGCCCGCCGTCGATCTCGGGGTAGAGGCGCTCGACCGCCACCCGCGAGGGTGCGCGCTCAGGTGCAGATGGGACCGCCGGCACCGCCTCGGCGTCCGGCGCCTCCCGGTGGGCGGGGGCGTCTGTCATCTCGTGGTGTTCAACCTCCCCGCGCTGATGCCGCTCTTGCTCGGGCGGCGCGCTGAACATAAAGCGAGGCAGGGTAACGACCCTGCCTCGGTGCGTGTCGCCCCATCTCACGTGCCTGCGAGGTTAGCTGACGGGTTCGGTCTGAGAAGGATGACCGGCGCGGTGCGCTTCACCCCTGTGATGCTGGTTCCCCCGCTCCCCGCACGGCGGGGATTCGGCCCATCTTCGATTGTCATCGCAATCGTAACAGATCGCCCTCAACGCCCCGGCGCGCGTTCCTGCTGATCTTGGACCGATGACTCCCGTATTGCGCGCTCGACAGATGCGCGGGAGCGACGCCGGGGTCGCTTGCGCGTCTCGGCTCAACGCGGGTCACCGCGCGATAACGCGGGATAGCTCGCGCATCCTCCTGATTTTTCCCGAAATTCGTGCTGGCGCCCGCTAGGCAGGCACGTTCATGTCTGTTAGCCTAGCCCGCGGACGTCGTCGGGGGGCATGGATGCAGGAGGTTGTGATGGGGGAGGAGCGCATCCTCGCGCGCCGTTTGACGCGGCGCGGATTTCTCGCAGGGACAGCGGTCGCGACGCTCGGTGGCGCCGCCATCACGATGATGGGCGCCGAGTGCACGCCCGCCATCATCCGTCGCGTCGTGCAGGCGAAGACCGCCGGCCCGCCGCACCACCGCGCCTGGGTCTGGCAGTTCTCGATCGATGGCGACCCCCAGCAGATCGCGGCCAACCTCGGCGCCAACGGCGTCGGCATCATGCTCAAGACCCACGACGGCCTCGACTGGATGTCCACCTTCGATGCGCACCCCTCTGCTGTGACCGGCCCGGCGCAGGTCTCCTCCCTCGCCCACATGTACGAGGCCCGCGGGGTCCCGTTCCATGCCTGGTGCGTGGTGAAGGGCATCGATCCCGTCGCCGAAGCGAATATGGCAGCCGACGTGCTCGCCGCAGGCGCGCGCAGCCTCACGCTCGACCTCGAAGGCGGTGCCGGCTTCTGGGTCGGTTCGGCGGACGCCGCCGCGCAGTACGGCGCGCAGCTCCGTGCCCGGTCGCCCTATGGCCGCGTCGACATATCGATCGACCCGCGCCCCTGGCGCATCAACCTCGTGCCGATGCCGCAGTTCATCGACATGTGCGATGGCATCTCGCCGCAGTGCTACTGGGACACGTTCAACTCGCAGTCGAACATCGACCTCTACCGCGCCAACGGCTACGCATCCACGGCCGGCATGACGCCGGAGTTCCTGATGTCCGCCACCGCCGACATCCTGGCGGGCTACGACCGGTACGTCATACCCGCCGGCCAGGGCGCGTCGACGACGACGATGTTCTCGCGCTTTGTGCGTGCGGCCTGGAACAACGGTATGGGCACGGTTTCCTGCTGGCGCTACGGCGTCACCCCGTACGACACGCTGGCCTACCTCGGCCAGAACCACGCCGGGCTCGCGCCGCAGCCCGCACGCACGCCGACGCGCACGCCGACCGCGGGTCACACGAAGACGCCGACGCGCACACCGACCCCCACGAAGACGGCGACGGGCACGACCACGCCGACGCGGACAGCGACGACGAGCCCGACCGCCGCGCCATCGAGCACCACCACGCCGACGCCGACGAACTCGCCGACCCTCACGCCGTCGCCGCCGGCCGGTACCGTCACGCCCTGACCGACCGGCCTCCCGCGCTCCGGCAGACGGCCGTAGAGAGCGGGGCGAGGTACGGCCTGCTTCCGCGTAGCACTGCCCGCTCGCACAATGGCTCGACGGGAGGTCGCGCGAGATGGACGGCAAGCGGCTTGGTATCGGGCTGATCGGCGCCGGCTTCATGAACCGGTTCCACGTCATGAGCCTCACCGGCGTCCGCGACGCCGATGTCGCGGGGGTCTTCAGCCCGACCCGCACGAACGCAGAGGCTCTCGCCGCGCTCACGGCGGACCTCGGCGTTGGCCGGCCCGTCGTGCACGCGTCCATCGCGGAGCTCGTCGCCGATCCCGCCGTCGATGCCATCTGGATCGGCGCAACCAACGACGTGCGGGTCCCGATCGTCGAGGAAATCGTCGATGCCCTGAAGCGCGGCGCCGGCGATCTCGTCGGCGTCGCGTGCGAGAAGCCGCTCGCGCGCAACCTGCGCGAGGCGCGGCGCATGCTCGAGCTCGTGGAGTCCACACCGCTGCTCCACGGCTATCTCGAGAACCAGGTGTTCGCGCCCGGCGTCGTGCGCGGCAAGGAGATCGTCTGGCGACGTGCTGTGCCCGCCGCCGGCCGTCCCTACCTCGCCCGCGCGGCCGAAGAGCACAGCGGGCCGCACATGCCGTGGTTCTGGGATGGCGTGCGTCAGGGCGGAGGCGTCCTCAACGACATGCTCTGCCACAGCTTCGAGGTCGCGCGTTTCCTGCTGACCGGGCCCGACGAGCCGCGCGACGCCGTCCGGGTCGAGGAAGTCGATGCGCGCATCGCCTCACTGAAGTGGAGCCGTCCCGAGTACGCCGCCGAGCTCGACGAGCGCTACGGCGGCGCCGTCGACTACCGCACGCGCCCGGCCGAGGACTTCGCGCGCGCCTCCATCGCGCTCCGCGCGCCCGGCGGCGAGCGCCTGCTGATCGAGGCGACGACATCGTGGAGCTTCGTCGGCCCGGCGCTGCGTCTGCGCACCGAACTGCTCGGCCCCGAGTACGCCATGCAGCTCGACAGCCTGTCGACCGACCTTAGCGTCTTCCTCGGCCGCCGCATCAGCGGCTCGGAGGGCGAAGACCTCGTCGAGAAGCAGAACGCCGAGCAGGGCCTCATGCCGGTCATCGCCGATGAGCCCGCCGCGTACGGCTACACCGCCGAGAACCGCCACATGGTGCGCGCGTTCCTCGAAGGGCGCATGCCGTCCGAGACCTGGCGCGACGGTCTCGCCGTCGTCGAAGTGCTGATGGCCGCCTACAGAGCCGCCGAGACCGGCGCGGTCGTCCGCTTCCCCGTGGACCTCACCGACTTCACGCCCGCCGTGGCGCAGGGCACCTGGCGCCCATAAGGGACGTTGCTGCTGCGACTGGCCAAACACGGCGCCAGTTCCCTGTCCGCAGTTCCTACTCCATCACCCGCTCCAGCAGCCGCTTGCACGCGAGGATCCCCTCCCGCTCCGGAAGCCGCCGGCCCTCGTACTCGATCCCGACGAACCCCGCGTACCCGGCGTCCGTGACGATCGCCATCATTCGCCCGAAGTCGATCGACGTCTCCTTGCCGGCGTCGTCGAAGTCATAACACTTCGCGCTTACGGCCTTCGCGTACGGCATCATCGTGCGCACCGCCTCGTACCGGTCGGCATCCGGCGGCAGGTTGCCGAAGTCGGGCAGCGTGCCGAACCGCGGCGAATCGACCAGTCGCACCAACTCGATGAGCCACCCTGCGTCCATGGACAACCCGAAGTGGTTCTCCACCAGAACGTCGATTCCGAGGTCCGCCGCGTACTCGACGAGCGCGCGGCAGCTCTCGGCATTGCGCTCGAGCGCGCCGTCGTCTCCCGCCTCGCCGCCGGCGTTCACGCGGATCGCCCGGCACCCCAGCACCGCCGCGATGTCCACCCACTTGTGGTGGTTCCGCACCGCCAGCGCGCGCTTCGCCGCCTCGGCGTGTGCGAGATTCCCCTCGCCGTCGCACATGATGAGCGGCAGCTGCACGCCGGCGTCGTCGGCGCGCTTCCGCAGCTCGCGCAAGTACACGTACTGCGGCGACGGAAAGAACGTGTTCACCAACTCCAGCGCGTCGATGCCCAGCTCGCGCGTCAGCGTCACCATCCCCAGCTGGTCGATCTCGCGCGCGAAGAACATCCGGTGCACCGACCACGCCGCAAGCGAGATCCCCCACTTCCGGTCTGCCATGATCGCCTCCTCGTCGGCTCGAGCCCGCGAGCCGCGCGTCCACGCGACAACCATACGCCCGCCCGTCGTCGCAAGCGACCGCCCGCCTCGCAGTCCCGGATCCCCGTTTCCAATCCCGGTTCCCGGCTTCCGGCATCCAGCCTCCAGCCTCTCATTCCGGCGAGATGGGCCGATACTAATAACAGGTCAGGGGTCGCGGGGCAGGAGGTGGCGATGCGAACGATCGTCGTCCTCGAAGCCCGTCCGGGAATGGTCCTGCACGCGTCCGTCGTCGCGCAGGACGGCGAGCCCGTATTCGCGGCAGCGCACGTCCTGGCCGAGGGGGACCTCGAAGTGCTGAGCGCATCCGGCGCCACAGAGATCGAGATCGAGGACGCCTTCGCGTCCCCGAACCGCGCGCTGTTCCCCGCGCCCGTCGAGGCCGCCGCGCTGCAGGCGCTCAACGCGATCATCCTCTTCCAGCCCGGGCCCGATGCGCCTCTCGGCGCACCCGCGCTCCACAAGCTCATCACTTCGCTCGACGAGCTCATCGAATCCGCCGGCCCCGAGCTCGACGGCGAGGCGGACTTCGCCGGCCCCGACACGCTGCAGGGCCACGACTACGTCCACCCCGTGAAGGTCGCGGAGCTGTCGATCGTGCTCGCCCGTGCGCTGCGGATGCATCCGGCGCGCATCCGCGATCTCGCGCTCGCCGCCGCGCTGATGAACGTCGGCTACGCGGCGCTGCGCCGTTCGCTGCTCGATGAGCCACGCGCGCTCGAAGAGCACGAGTGGCAGCACCAGGTGTCGCTGCATCCGGAGTACAGCCGCCGCATCCTCGCCGAGAGCGGCCTGTCCGAAGAGACGCTGCAGGCCATCGAGCAGCACCACGAGCGGTGGGACGGCAGCGGCTACCCCCACGCCCGCAAGGGGACCGAGATCACCGAGTTCGCGCGCATCATCGCGATCGCCGACACGTACGTCTCGCTCCGCTCCCGCCGCGCCTACCGAAATGCGGTCTCGCACCCTGAAGCCATCGAGCTGCTGCGCGACGGCGCGAACGAGCTGTTCGATGCTGACCTCGTCCGCACATTCATCGACGTTACCAGCCGCTTGACCGCACGCGATCAGCGCGCCGCGGGGCAGTCCGCCGCATCCGCCTCGGCCGCCGTCGATGACGCCGCTCGGTCGCGGGCGGTCGAAGATACGCAGAGAGAGCTGGCGGGCGAAGAGCGTTCGCGCGAGGTCGAGCGCGAGGCGGAAGAAGATGCGGCGCGCGACAGGCGTCGCGCCCTCGACGCGCAGCGGGCGGCACCGCGCGCGCCCCAACCGGCGAGCGTCGCGCCGGCCGCTCGCTCCGTCACGGTGCCGCGCGTCCAGCCGATGCGCCCGCCCGCCAGGCCTCCCACGCGCGTCGTCCGGCCGGCGGCCCGCACGCAGCCGCCCGCGATGGCATTGCGCCGCCCGGCTTCGCTGTGGTCCACGTCGCTCTACCTGGAATCCGCTCGCGCCGGCTGGAGCTCGACGATCCGCCGCTGATCCGCGCCCTAGGCGCCGTCCGCCAGAAGGATGCGCGTCAGCCGCACGATGCTCCGCTCAGTCATCTCCGCGCGGCGGCGCACCGCGTCGCGCGACATCGCGTACAGGCGCTCGTCGGCGCCCGGCGGGGGCTCCGGCGCCTGCGGCCGCGTGCGCTCCCAGTGCGTGACGTCGCGATAGCGGGTGATCAGCAGCAGCTTGGCGAGCGGCCCCGGCTCCATGCTGCGCCAGAGGCCGATGATCCGGCACCCGTCCGCCTCAAAGAACGGCCAGACGCCTTCGTCCGAGACCCGCACGAACTCGTCCTGGTCCTGCGGCTGGATCCAGAACCAGCGGTGCGCGTACACGCCCGGCTCATTCGGCGCTGCGCTCGTGAGCGGCCGCACGGTCGGCACGAGCCGCTCGACGCTTGATCCCGTCACGCCGTCGGCCGCCGCCATCGTGCGCTCGCCGTGCGACGCCAGCGCATCGGCGTCAGGCCACGCGCGCATCAGCACGCCCTCGTCCGATGCCAGCCCGATCATCCCCGCGCACAGCAGGAACGGCGCACCGCCGGCTCGCGAGGTGGCTTCAGCAAAAGCGCCGGAATACGAGCGCGCGAGCCGTCCCCACGCCCCGCGTGCGACCGTCACCGTCCGGTACTCGTAGGTGTCCATGTCAGCTCGAGAAATGTGCTGCGGTCGTCACGTGCGACCTGCGACCTGCGATCGACTAGCGCGAATTGCGCCGCCGCTGCGTCGCGTCCAGCACGCGCTTCCGCAGGCGCAGGCTCTTCGGTGTCACCTCGAGCGCTTCGTCGTCGCGGATCCACTCGATCGCCTGCTCCAGCGACAACTTTCGGACCGGCATCAGCTGGATCGCGATCTCGGATGTCGACGAGCGCATGTTGGTCAGCTTCTTTTCCTTCGTGATGTTGACGTCGATGTCTTCCTCGCGCGCGTTCTCGCCGACGATCATCCCCTCGTACACCGGCTCCGTCGGCTCGACAAACATCTCGCCGCGATCCTGCAGGTTCTCGATGGCGTACCCCGTGACCTTCCCAGCGCGGTCCGCCACGAGCGCCCCCGTCTGCCGGTGCGCGATATCGCCCTGCCACGGCTCGTAGCCGTCGAACAGGTGGTTCAGCAGCCCCGTCCCGCGCGTGTCCGTCAGGAATTGCGACCGGAAGCCGATCAGCCCCCGCGACGGGATGCGGAACTCGAGCCGTACGCGCCCGCTGCCGTGGTTCACCATGTTCGACATCCGCCCGCGCCGCATCGAGATCATCTGCGTGACGACGCCGACGTACTCCTCAGCGCAGTCCACGACGAGCTTCTCCATCGGCTCGTGCTTCGCGTTGCCGATGACGCGCGTGATCACCTCGGGCTTACTGACCATCAGCTCGTAGCCCTCGCGCCGCATCGTCTCGATGAGGATCGCCATCTGCAGCTCGCCGCGGCCGGAGACCTGGAACGTCTCGGCCGAACTGCCCGGCTCGACCCGCAGGCTGACGTTGGTCAGCACCTCGCGCTCCAGCCGGTCCTTGAGGTTGCGCGACGTGACGAACTGCCCCTCCGTCCCCGCGAACGGCGACGTGTTGACGGAGAACGCCATCGTGACCGTTGGCTCGTCCACGGTCACCGGCGGCAGCGGCCGCGCGTCGTCCGGGTCGGCGATCGTCTCGCCGATGTTCACTTCCTCGAACCCGGCGAGCGCGACGATGTCCCCCGGCCCCGCTTCCTGCACCGCGACGCGCTCGAGCCCCTCGAACGCGTACAGCCCGCTCGCCCGCGTCCGCACGACGGTACCGTCGTGCCGCACCAGCGCGACGTCCTGCTTCGCCAGCACGCTGCCGTTGACGATGCGGCCGATCGCCAGCCGCCCGAGGAAGTCCGAATAGTCGAGGTTGAGCACCAGCATCTGCAGCGGCGCCTCCGGCTCGAAGCGCGGCGCCGGAATCGTCCGCACGATCTCCTCGAACAGCGGCGTCAGCCGGTGGTCCTCGCCGTCCGGCGTCAGCCGGCAGACGCCGTCGCGCGCGATCGTGTAGAGCACCGGGAAGTCGATCTGGTCGTCGCTCGCGTCGAGGTCGATGAACAGGTCGTAGATCTCGTTCAGCACTTCCTGCGGCCGCGCGTCCTTGCGGTCGATCTTGTTGATCACGACGATCGGCGGCAGCCCCAGCTCCAGCGCCTTCTTCAGCACGAAGCGGGTCTGCGGCAGCGGCCCCTCGCTCGCGTCGACGAGCAGCAGCACACCGTCGACCATCGTCAGCGCGCGCTCCACCTCGCCGCCGAAATCCGCGTGGCCCGGCGTGTCGACGATGTTGATCTTCGTCGAGCCGCGCTGGACGGCCGTGTTCTTGGCGAGGATCGTAATGCCCTTCTCGCGCTCGAGGTCGGTGGAGTCGAGCACGCGCTCGGCGACGTCCTCGTTCTCGCGGAAGGAGCCCGACTGCCAGAGCATGGCGTCGACGAGGGTCGTCTTGCCGTGATCGACGTGGGCGACGATCGCGACGTTGCGTAGGTCGTCACGGCGCTCGCTGCGGGAAGAGGGTTCCATAGGGTCGCCGTGCAGGGCGGCGGCCCAGGGTAGCCGAGCGCATACCCTGCGCTCGTGACCCGGCGGAGAGTGGTGGTGA
>DASUKS010000145.1:0-7772 GCA_036278595.1 Dehalococcoidia bacterium | reverse complement strand
AAGCCGAACGTCTACATGGACCTGTCGGGTTGGTCGCCGAAATACTTCTCGCCATCGCTGATCACCTACGCCAACAACATGATCAGCGACAAGGTGATCTTCGGGTCGGACTACCCGGCGATCACGCCGGAGCGCTGGCTGCGCGACTTCGAGCAGGCGCCGTTCTCGGACGAAGTGCGCCCGAAGATCCTGCACGACAACGCGGCGCGGCTGTTGGGGATGGCCTAGCGGCTACGGGGCGGTGGTGACCGTCCCGTACATGTCGAAGGTCTTGTTCGCCCAGGTGCCCCATCCGGTCGGCGCGGCCGCCGGGAAGACACCGTACGCGAGCTGATGCCATGCCACCACGTCGGTGCCGGAGCCGTTCTGGTATCGCCAGACCGTGCCGTTGTTGTCCGTCTGGGCGATGATCCAGTACGTCCCCGGCGTCACCGCGGGCCCGCTGCTCACCGGCAGCGTGTCCCAACCGGCGACCGCGATCGCTTCGCCCGTCTGTGCGACGAGTGTGCCGGGTCTGCCGGATGCATCGGTGTAGAGACCGAGGCGCAGGTGCGCGCCCGCGGGCGTGGCGCCGACGTACACCGAGAGCGACGCGAGCGTGCCGGTGACGTTCAGCACGTACGGTGAGCCGTTCATGTAGTTGGCGTCGCCGTAGTCGTTCGTGCCGGCGCTGTTCGTGATGCCGAAGGTTGCGCTCGGAGCGATCGTCGGCGTCACGGTCGGCGTGTTGGTGACGGTTGGGCTCGCGGTCGGCGTCGGCGTGCGCGTGACCGTTGGCGTAGGTGTTGCCGTCGGCGTGTTGCCGATGGTGGGCGACGGCGTCACGGTGGGCGTGTTGGTGACGGTCGGAGTCGGCGTCACGGTCGGCGTGCTGGTGGCCGTCGCGGTTGGGGCGGTCGTCGGCGTATTCGTCGGGGTGGGCGTCGCCGTCCCGGTTGAGGTGGCGGTAGGCGTGTTCGTCGGCGTCCCGGTCGGCGGCGGCGGCCCGGAGGCGACCGTGCCGTACATGTCGAGGATGTGGTTCGCCCAGGTGCTCCAGCCGGACGGCGCGGGCGCGGGGAACGCTCCGTATGCCAGCGGGTGCCAGGCGATCAGGTTCGCGCCGGAAGCGCTCTGATAACGCCAGACGGTGGCATTGTTGTCGGTCTGCGCGACGATCCAGTACGTCCCCGGTGTGAGGGCCGGAGCGCTGGTCACGGGCAGCGTGTCCCACCCGGCGACTGCGAGGGCTTCCCCCGTCTGCGCGACGAGCGCGCCCGGGCTGCCGGAAGCGTCGCTGTAAAGCGCCAGGCGCAGGTGGGCGCCCGCGGGCGTGACGCCGACGTACACGGAGAGGGACTGCAGTGTGCCCGCGGTCCCGAGCACGTAGGGGGACCCGTTCATGTAGTTGGCGTCGCCGTAGTCATTCGTGCCGGCGCTGTTCGTGATGCCGAAGTTCGTCGCCGGCGCGCTGGTAGGCGTCACGGTGGGTGTGTTCGTGACGCTGGGCGTCGACGTGGCAGTCGAGGTGTTCGTCGCGGACGGCGACGCGGTCCTCGTCGGCGTGCTGCTCGCGGTCGGCGTGGGCGTTGGCGTCCGGGTGGCCGAGGCGGTGGCCGTCGCTGTCGGGGACGGTGTGTTCGTGGCCGTCGGCGTCGCAGGCGGCGTGTTTGTGACCGTCGGCGTGAAGGTCGCGGTCGCGCCGGGCGGCGGCGTCGCGGTAGACGTCGGCGTGTTTGTTGGCAGCGGCGTGTTGGTGGCGGTGCTCGTCGGCAGCGGCGTGTTGGTCGCGGTGCTCGTCGGCAGCGGCGTGTTGGTGACGGTGCTCGTCGGCAGCGGCGTGTTTGTCGCCGTGCTCGTCGGGAGCGGTGTGTTGGTGGCGGTGCTCGTCGGCAGCGGCGTGTGCGTGGCGGTGCTCGTCGGCAGCGGCGTGTTCGTCGGCGCGGGGTCGCCGGTCGCAATCGTGCCGTACATGTCGAAGATGTGGTTCGCCCAGCGGCCCCAGCCCGTCGGGGCCGTCGCAGGGAACGCGCCATACGTGAGCTGGTGCCAGGCGATGATGCTCGGGTCGGACTGATATCGCCAGACGGTGCCGTTGTCATCGGTCTGCGCGATGATCCAGTAGGTCCCGGGAGTCAGCATGGGGCTGCCCGAGACGGGCAGCGTATTCCACCCGGCCACGGCCACGGCCTCGCCCGTCTGCGCGACGAGCGTGCCAGGGCTGCCTGCCGCATCGGTGTACAGCCCGAGTCGCAGGTGGGAGTCTCCCGGCATCGCGCCGACGTACACGGAGAGGGATTGCAGAGGGCCTGACGCCGTCAACTGGTAGGGCGAGCCGTTCATGTAGTTGGCGTCCCCGTAGTCATTCGTGCCGGCGCTGTTCGTGACGCCGAAGTTCGTTGTCGGCGCGGATGTCGGCGTGACGGTCGGCGTCTTCGTGATGGTCGGCGTCGGCGTGATGGTCGGCGTGCTCGTTGGCGTCGGCGTGTTGCTCGGCGTCGCGGTGAAGGTCGCCGTCGAACCGCGGGGCGGCGTCGCGGTGGGAGTGGACGGCGCGCCAGTCTTGATCTGGATGATCTTCGCGGTGGAGGGCACACCGGCGCTGTTCAGGATGAACAGCATGTAGTACCCGGGCGGCGCAATGTTGGCGGACGCGGGGAGCGTCACGTCGACGCGGCCGGCGTTGGCAGCGAAGTTCAGCGGCACGAAGCGCTGGCTCATGTCCAGCGAGTGCGTCTCGGAGGCGAGGCTGACGAGCGAGACCTTCGCGATGCTCGCTGCGTCCGGCGTGAGGATCGACAGGTCGGACCCGTACGTGCCGCTGTCCGGCGCGGACGCGATCGTGGGGCGCGCGCCCTTGAACAGGTACGGCGGCGAGAAGATCTGCGCCGTCGGGTAGTCGAGCGCGATCGAGTAGCGGCCGCCCCCGGCGGAGAGCACGCGGCCGTCGGGCAGGAGCACCGCGATCGAGTGATACATGCGCGGATCGGTCTGCGCGGCCATCGCCGTCCAGGCGCCGGTGTCCGGATCCCAGATCTCGGGCACGAGCGAACCGTCGCGCTCGTTCTGATTGACCGTGACGGAGCCGCCGACCGCCATCACGGTGCCGTCCGGGAGGTCGACCAGGTTGTGCATGTAGCGCGGGTACGCCATCGGTGACGTGAGCTGCCAGGACGGCGTTCCGCTCGTCATGTCGACGGTGGCCGCGGTCGTCACCGAGTTTCCGCCCAGCGTGCCGCCGCCCGCGTACAGGATCTTCCCTGGCCGGTACATCGCGGCGGATCCCGCGGTCATCGGGCTCGGCCCGAGCCCGGCATCGGTGTATGTGTTGGCGGACGGATCGAGGAGCCGGGTGATGCCGCCTTCCGGGGCGACGATGAACAGCTTGCCGTTCGGGAGCAGGAACGGCGCCGGGTACTCATCCTCGTGGATGTCGGCGGTCGAGATCGGCACCGTGGTCCACGTGTTGGTGGCCGCGTCGTAGATCTCAGGGTTGGGCGCCCAGTTCTCCGGCGTGACCATGCCGCTGATGGTGATGATCCTGCCATCGCCCAGCGTCGTGGCGCTGGGGTACCAGCGTCGCACGGACATGTTCGACGCCTTCGTCCACGTATCCGACGACGGGTCGAAGATCTCGGTATCGAGAATCCCGAACTCGCCGCCATTGTGACCGCCGACGGAGACGAGCCGGCCATCGGGAAGGAACGCCATGCCGTCGCAGAAGATGTTGGACAGCACGGGCGAACTCGTGAAGGTGTTCGTCACCGGATCCCAGATGTGCGTGCTCACCGGGGCGTACTCCCAGCCGTCCCACATGACGACCTTCCCCGTATTGAGCACGGCGGCATGGACTGCGACGAACGGCCACTGGATCACGGGGGTCCATTGGCCCGTGGTCGCCGCCGCCGGGTCGGCGGGGGCGGTAGTGAAGACCATGTCGGGCGCGTCGGTTCGGTTTCCGGCCGGGTCGGCGCTCCCCGCGGAGTAGTGGTAGACCGTCGAAGGTTGCAGGCCGGTGAGCAGCGCCGAGTGCGGCACGACGAGCGCGGCATCGCTGACGCTGGTGCCGTACCCCGCGCTCGTCCCGAATCGGACGATGCTGGTTGCGGGTTCATCTGTGGTCCACGAGACCGTCGCGCTGACGCTGCCGATGTTCGAAAGTGCGACGGAGGTGACGAGTGGCGCCGAGGTGTCCGCTGCCCCGACGTAGGCAGACACGGGCGCGTTGGAGAAGCTTGTGCCCGGCGACCAGGACGCGGGGAGCGAACTGAGCGTCGACTGGCTGCTCACCTGCGTCTTCCCGCCAAAGGTCACATCGTGGACCTTCAGGATGTCGCCCGAGGCGGGGCTCAGGATCGCGATCCAGTACTTCGTGCCGTTCGCGATCGGCACGGGCGAGATCGGAGCGTGGTTCCAGGCGCCGGGCACCACCGTGAACGAGCCCTGTGCCAACAACGTGCCGGGGTTATCCGAGCCGTCGTCCGCATAGAGGCCAAGAACCCCCGTTGTCGCGGTGCTGCCCGCATCGACATAGACGTAGAGGATGGCGGCGCTGCCATTGGCGACGGCGGTGAACTGTACGGCCTGAGCGACGCCCGCCGCGTTCGAATCGACGTTCGCTTCAATCGACTGATCGCCCAGCAGGAGCGCGCCGGCGACGCCCAGCGTCGGACGTGCGGGCGCGAGCAGGATCGCCGCCAGCAATGCGCCAACCGCAACGAGCGCGAGCATCGGGCGAGAGAGCCGTCGCATCGGTCCCATCATCGAAAGGCGGACAACGCCGCCGGGCGGGGCGTGGATGCGCGCAAGCATACGTGTGCGCGGATAAGAAACGGTTGAGAACGATGGCGTCCGTCAACTACGGCGCGAAGCCAGGACGCAGATGAGCGGGCGGAGGGAGAAGGCTAGCGGCGAGGCAGACGGCGTGCCTTGCGGCCCAGTACCGAAGGCTCGATGTGGGGATCGATGCCAGCGGCGATGTCGTACAACCGTGGTGTGGTGGGGTGGGATCGAGGCTACCGGCTCGAGGCCGGCGTCAGACGGCGGCGCGCTTCGCGATCGCGCGGCGGCGGCGGCGGGCGGCCTTCGCCTGGGCGATGCGGCGCCGTTCGCCCTTGGGGATGAAGTGCCGGCGCTGCTTGATCTCGCGCAGAATGCCGTCGCGCTGAACCGCCTGGCGGAAGCGCGTGATCAGGTGCTCGGGTGATTCGCCTTCTCGAAGATCTACTGCTGCCATGGATGCTCCATTCCTTCGCCCGCGGCGGGCCGGTTGTGCGTCAGTCTGCCTCGGCGACGGCCGTGCCGTTGCGCTTGTGCCAGCCGCCATCGCCCGCCCAGAGCGTGCGGATGGCGTCCCATTTTTCCTGCTTCGCCGCCTCGAGTGTCTGTAGTTGCTCGCGCAGCATCGCCTTCGAGCCGCCGCGGAGGGAAGCGATCTGCCGGCCGATCTCCGCGATCTCGGCGAGAAGCTTCTCGTGCTGCTCGGCCTTCCAGCCGGGCGGCACCGGGTCCGGATCTTCCTTCACGGTATCAAATGGCTCGCCGCTCTTGGCCTTGCGGAAGATGAGCTTGCGCTTCCCCTGCTCTTCCGCGCAGTCGACGGTGATGCCCCACAGGTCGCGGGATACCGTCTCGGACACGACGAGCACCACGCGCTCGCCGAACAGGAATGTCAGGTCCTGCTCGATGGGCTCGTCGAGCACGAAGCGGTAGTTCCCCTGGATGGTACTGAGGCGAAGGCAGCGCTCGGACTCCGGGCGGCGATCCAGCAACTGGCTGAGGATCTCACATGCTGCCGGAGTAACGTACACCGAGACGCCTTCCCAGACGCGCACCAAACAGCGGCGCGCGCGTTCTGCAACTCAAGACGACAGTGGCGTCCCGGGGCGCAACGGCCCGCGAAGGAACTTCCGGTACGAAATCTTAGCAGAACCATAACGAACGGGCAATCGTTATGGTCGTCCGGGTTACCAACGCCGGACCGACGGCCTCAGGATGTTCGCCGTCGCCCACTTCGTCAGAATGAGGCTCACGAGCGAAATGACGAGCGCGCCCAGAAACGCCGCGATGAAGCCATCGACGCGGAACGCCAGATCGAACTTCCCGGCGATCCAGGCGGTGAGCCCGAGCATGGCCGTGTTGATGATCAGCGTGAAGAGCCCGAGCGTGAGCATCGTCAGCAGGCACGAGAACATCGCCACGACCGGCCGGATGAGCGCGTTGATGAGGCCGAAGATGATGGCGCCGAAGACGAGCGCCCCCACGGTGTCGATGTCGAATCCGCGCACGAGCGCCTGCGCCACCCACAGCGCCGCGACGTTGACGACGAAGCGGACGACCAGCCCGAAGAGCCCGAAGTCCTCGGACCGAGGCGCTCGCGGCCGCCATTCCCAGTACCAGTAGGAGGGCATGGAGGAAGTTTACAGTTGACAGTTAACAGTTGCAGTAATCGGTGGATGGGAAGGTGAGCAGCCGTCCAAGGCCTCAAGCGAAACCTTGCGACTATGAACTGTCCACTGTGAACTGTGAACTGACCTAACTCTTGCTTCGCAGCGTGATCTTGCGCAGCAGGCGCTTGTAACGCTGGCGGCGGCCGGCGACCTTCAGCGCGTTCTCGATGTCCGTGACCGTGATCGAGGCGAGGGCGCGCTCGGCGCTCATGCCGTGCTTCATCTTGCGCGTGATCGCGATCGCGCCCGCGAGCGTGGCCACGCTCGACACGACGGCGGCCGCACCGGCATAGACCTTGTACTTGGTGCTGATCTCCGGGAACTTCGCGACCGCGCGGTGCGCGAGGCTCAACGTCTTGTGCGTTTCCTCGTCCGGCGTCTCGCCCTGGAGCTCGAGCTCCCAATCAAAATCGTCCTCGATCTGGTCCGGGTGCTGTACTTCGTCCGCCTTGATCGCCATATGCCCTGCCTCTCTTGCGGGGTCCCCTCCTTGGGATGAGGCCGCGCGCTCCGTTCCCTCCACGGCGTCCGTCCCGGACGCCGGCCAACTACTCCCTCACGCGTTCCATCGCCCGCGCCATTTCGATCGCGGTGAGCGCGGCTTCGCGCCCCTTGTGCCCCGCGGGGCCGCCGACGCGGTCGTATGCCTGCTGTTCGTTGTCCACGGTCAGGACGCCGAACACGACCGGTATGCCGGTGTCCAGCGCCGCGCGCTGAATGCCGGTCGCCGTCGCCGATGATACGTATTCGAAATGGGGCGTGTCGCCGCGGATCACGGCGCCCAGGCAGATGATAGCATCGAAGCGGCCGTTCGCCGCGAGATGCTTCGCCATGAGCGGCAACTCGAAACACCCGGGCACCTGCGCGAAGGTGACGTCGCTGACGCCCTTCGCGCCCAGCTCCTCGCAGCAGCCATCGTACAGCCGGCGCGTTACATCGGCATTAAAACGCGAGACCACGACAGCGATGCGAAGACCCGACCCATCGAGTTCAACATCGTCAAATCGCAGGCCGCCTGTTGGCATGCCTTTAGCGTACCGCCCGAAGGCGCGAGAGGCATGGGACGAATGCACTATGCCGTCCGTTGCAATTTCGCAACAAAACCGCGCTTATGTTGATTGTTCGCCGTTATCGTCGTGCGCGCGCTACAACAGCGCCGCCGCTTCGCGTTCGATCACGCGGTAGACCTCCGCGAGCGGCATGCCGCGCGCAGAGGCGATGCGACGGCACGCCTCGTACTCGGGCGCGACGCGCGGCGGTTCGCCGGGCAGGCGCTTCACCTTCACGGCGGCGGGGCCCAGGCTCGACTCGAACTCGAAGGCTTCGCGTTGCGCTTCGTGCCGC
>DASUKS010000144.1:0-2789 GCA_036278595.1 Dehalococcoidia bacterium | reverse complement strand
GGTCGTGCTGCGCCAGGTGCACCAGCACCTCGGCCGGCGACCAGCCGCCATCGATCGAGCGGTTGAGGTGGTCGTCCTCGACGTCGCCGAGCGCGGACTCGAGCGCCTCGTACACGGCCCGAAACGCGCGTCGGTGCGCGTCGTCCGCGTGCGTGTGCGCGATCAGGCGCTCGTGCGAGCCGCGGACGTCCGCGAGCAGACGCTGCGCTTCGGGGCTAAGGTACATGCGCCGCCTGCGGGCGCTCCGCCTCGCGGTCCTTCACAGCCAGCGCGATCATGCGCACGGCGGTGTCGACGGCGACCCGGCCGCGGTTCACCGTGAGGTCGTACAGATCCGCCGACTCCGCATCGACCTTGAAGAAGCGATGGTGGAACGCGGCGCGGCTGGAGTCGCTGTCCTTGATGCGCCGGGCCGCGTCCTCCACGCTCATGCCGTCCTGCTCGACGAGGCGCTGGACGCGCTGCTCCTTCGGCGCGATCACCCACACATGCACGACGTTCGGGTGGTCGGCGAGGATCACCTGGCTTCCGCGCCCCAGGATCACGACGTTCCCCCTCGCGGCGATGCTCTGGATCACGGACCGAAGCGTCGAGATGTAGCGGTCGAGGTTCAGCTCGGCCGCGTCGTCCTCCGGCAGTCCCGCCGCCTCCCCGTACGTGCGCGAGAGCACGATGTCGAGCCCGGCGCCGGAGAGCGGATCGGTCGCGGCCGCCGAGCGCTCCATCAGCATGCGCAGCGTCGAAGCGGCGCGCTCGGCGAAGCTGCGCACCCGCTCGTCGTGCTGCGCCAGCGTCGCCACGCTGACGCCCAGCTCATGCGCCGCCTGGTGCAGGATCTGCTGGTCGACGTAGTCGATGTGCAACTCGTCCGCGAGCGCGCTCGCCACGTCGCGCGCGCCACTCGCGAGCCTCCCCGAGACGGTGATGACCGGCATGGCACACCCCTTCGATCCGCTAACGTCCCGGAATCATTGTAATTCCGCCGTCAACGGATTGCAGAGGCGTAACCAGCTGCGGCAGAGCCGCCGTCAGGCGACCGGCGTCACCTCACGGCGCTCGCGGTGGTTCAGCGGCACGCTCGCTTCGACGTCGTGGGGGTATTCGAGACCGCGCTCGAGCGTGTTGATGCGGGTGCTCTCCAGCCCGAACGCGTCGACGATGCGGTCGATCGCCGGGATCGCGTCGAAGCCCTTGCAGGAGAAGATGTCGACCCACACCTGCCGGTGCTCCGGGAAGGTGTGGATAGCAATGTGGCTCTCGGCGATCAGCACGAAGCCGGAGACGCCCCAGTCGTCGGGCTTCTCGCCGTGGTATTCAAAGACGTGCGGTTCGGAGATCTTTGTCATCCCGATTTCGCCCGGGTAGCGGTCGAGCAGTTCGCGGACGAGGGCCTCACTGGCCAGCTGCGCGGGGTTTCCGCCGAACCCATCGATCGTCACGTGCATTCCCAAGTCCTTCCATCCCGCTGAGCGCGGTGAGAATGCCCGGGCACCGGCCCGGGAAAGCTAGGTGAAGCCGGTCTGTCTACAGTCGTCCATACCCTGACAATGCAAAAGGCCCCCGGCAGAACCGCACGATTTGCGGCGCTGCCAGCCAGGCCCTGCTCGTCTCTCCTTTGGAGCTTTGCAGATACAGTTCTTCTCGGGGCCCTTCAGGCACCCGGAAGATGGTATCAACCCGCGCGCCCACCATGCAATGCCAAGCGCTCCACATTCCCGAAGGATGGGTGCCGTGTTACGCTCGGCGCGCCAGAATTTCGGGGAGTCGCGGCGCACGGGGGCAGGCAGGCGCGACCCGTCACGGTCTGTTATGTCTCAACCCGTGGATCGAAGCGCGACGCGCACCTCGCCGTACAGCTGGCTGGCGCTGATCATCGCCGCCGGTCTGGTGATCCGCTGCGCCCTCGTCCCGCTCTACGCGCACCTCACCCATGACCTGTTCGACGAGACGCTGTGGAAGACGTGGATGCAGGCGATCCACCAGCACGGCGTACTCAACGTCTTCCGCACGACCGACACGAACTACGTCGGTCTGCACTGGATCCTGTGGGTGCTCGCGTGGGTCTACGCGCCCTCGGGCGAGGCGTACTCGCGGACGGCGCCGTGGCTGCACACGCTGGTCAAGATCCCCTCGCTGATCTTCGACGTCATCCTCATCTGGACCGTGTACGAGGCGACGCTGTTCATCGCCGCGAGGCACGACCCGGAGCGTCTGCGCTTCATCCCGCCACAACGCGCGCGCCGCCTGGCGCTGGCCGCCGCGGCCGTGATCGCGTTCCAGCCGGCCGTGATCTACGACAGCGCGGTGTGGGCCCAGTCCGACGCCGCGATCTCGGCCGCGATGCTCGGGGCGATGCTGCTCGTCGCGCGCGGCCGCATCGGCGCGGGCTATGTCGCCTGGACGCTGGGCTTCCTGCTGAAGCCGCAGCCCGTCGTCGTGCTGCCGGTGCTGCTGTTGCTGACGCTGCGCGCCGGCGGCTGGCGCGGGCTCGTCCGCGCGGCCGTGGCGACGGTGATCACCGGCGCGGTGGTCGTCGGGCCGTGGCTGCTGCACGGCGACGGCCGGCGCATCCTGCACGTCTACCACACGCTCTTCTTCGAGGACGGGCTGCTGCTCTCAGGCTCGGCGTGGAATTTCTGGTGGCTCTGGCCGCAACACACGACCCCGCTCAAGGATCTCGCCGGCGCCGACGCCTTCCGCACCGCCGGCATGCTGCTCTCCGCGGCTTCGGGTGCGATCGGCATGCTGTACTGCTGGCGGCGGCCCGGCCTCGCGCCGGCGCTCGTCTC